>JALTMP010000430.1 GCA_027001645.1 Candidatus Heimdallarchaeota archaeon | reverse complement strand
TTCCAAAGATAAGTAGTGTCTTGCAATTTCTTCGGTAGTAAATCGGCGAATTTGGTACTCATTCATAATGCTTGCACTTGAAATAACTGCTTAAGTTAAGAATAAGAATGATTCTCCTCAATGGAAGCAACTTGATTTATCACTATGAGGTGAAATTATTCCTCATTTCATAGTCTACCAATGCCCAGCAGTCTTTGTGGATAATTTGGGTCTATGAGAAATACGGGTAATTCAGATAACCAAACAAAGGGCTTCTGAGCCCTCAGAAGAATTTTTGTTCCCTCAAACGCTAGTTCTGCTGGGAAACTTTGAAGTCCATGGACACACATCGCTTGCTTCAGCTCACCAATGTCTCTTGAGAAAGGTGCTTTCGAGAATTCCCTTATGGCAACCCTTTCACTAACATCAATTTGTTCACTGCCTGTTGTAAGAACTGTCCCCCGTTTTATTGCTGAAAATGACCCTTTGATAGCAAGACCAACCCTTGATCCAAGGGTAGCAATGCGTGTGTCTATATCCTGGATTTGAATCGATCGAACAATCACATTAGTTCCTAATGGCTGAGCTATTAGTTTCATTCCCTTTTCTACTTGACCGCTGATCACTCTTCCTAGAATTACGGTTCCAATTCCCTTCACAGGAAAGGAATGATCCACAATGACCGTAGTGCTTTCATTTTCAAATGCTTTATTTTCGAAGGTTTGTCCAATTTCGAGGATTTTGTCTCGGACGAGAGAAATGTCATTTCCATTGTTAATATCAACTTCAAGAACTGGTGAAGCCGATATGTGACTAAGCATGTTAAGTTTTTTCCGCGCTAATTCCCAATATTGTTGAAATTCCGGCTGTGAAACTGATTTTTTCATCGTGCGGAGAATAAGGGGTCTCTTACTCTTCAGTTGATCTAGTACTATTGCCATTTCTGCCGTGTGCTTATCAATCGGTTTTGGTGGCAAAGTAAGAATCGGAACGTCGGTGATTGAGAGGAATTCAAGAGGCGGAATCATGCTTGAAGGATACCTTATTGGATCGATGACTGTCAGAGACTTCTTTGGTTGATTGTAAAGAACAACATCACTAGCAGTCCCTTTTTTTCCCAATTTTGAGGCTAGAGATGTTTTTCCGGACTGAGAGGTTCCAAGTAATTGTGCAATTATCGTTCCTACCATATGTTTGGGTTAGTCAGATGGTTAAACTGTTTTTGTTTGGTGAACATGGAGAATTATTGTTTTCCAGAATTGGATAGAAGGAGCCCATGTTTTATGAATTGCATGGATTGAAAGTTTACAAGTGGAATCTTTTGGCAGAGTTCCTAGCTTCAAAGACAAGGTTTTCAAGAGATTGGGTTTCCTCTTGGATTCGCTCAAAATCAAAGTTGGGGTAAGGATCGTATAGGGTCCCTTCCCGTGTCATGATTGATTTTCTAAGGTCTCTTGCTAGTTGCATTGTCCGAATTATTCTTGGGGGGGTTGGAAGACCAGCAATTATTGCTCTAACGGCACGAATTCCGAGCTCTTCGTTTTTGACGAATTTAAGATGTGGGCGGATCGTCTCGAATGAGGTTACCAGCTTTTTCGCTTCAAAATTCGTTTGGAAATCCAATTCAACATTGAACCAAGCAATATAAGCCTGCTTGGACCGGTACACGTCCTCCCTTTTGAGCATCATTGACTTGGCGACTGCATCCACTATTAGGTCATTTACCCTAATTGCTTTCTGGGATTCATTGATCTCCCCAAGTTCTTTTGAAACTAACATCGAGAGCCCCTTCAGTCGCAGTACATCGCTTAAATCGTCTATGGTTGCATTGAATTCTTCTACTTGGGGCGAAAGGAACGAGGAAACTACGAGATCTCGAACTGCTATGGACAACTCGTCTTGTTTTTTGGAGAAGAAACTGCTTGCAGTCATTTCCTCTTCATCAGATGCTGGTTTCAGATCAATTAGAATCAATGGTAGTCGAAGAGGATTTGGCTTATAGAATATTTCGTAGATGAATTCACTCGTGTTAAGAAGTTCAATGCTTGGCGCATTCAAGTCAGGAAGAATGTAGAATATGATAGGGGTGATTCCATGTTGCTGAAAAAGCATTTCAAGAACCTTTGATGCAAAAGCAGTACTGAAGCCATCGCTCGAAATAATGAAAAAATGAAAGCGAGAATCGTTTTTCACCGTTTTCTGTAAGTCTTTTTCAAGAGCAGATACCTCTTCTGTTTTGATTTCAGGTAATAACTTTTTCCTGCTTGCTATTGTTTTTTCAAAGGGCATAGGATATGTGAAAACACGGTTGAATGCTTTTTCTTGTGTTTTCGTCGGCTTGTTTGAGGCAATCAAGAGTGAATGAATTTTGACGTCAAAGGGTTTTAGTTGATTGATGAGTCTTTCTCCAACGTTTCCCGCGAAATCTCCAATTGCAGTTATTGAAACTTCGAGTTCAATTCTTCCAAGTAGTCTTCGAAACATTTTCTATCCTCCTATCCCGCGATCTTGGGAAGTCCTTTCCAAACGTAGAATGTATAAAGTATAGTGATTTGAGCAAGCCGTATGGGGTCTATCGGTGAGGTCTTCATTTGATAAATGTATTCTCTAAGTGCAAACACAACATGAGCCTCTTCTTCCATTTTCTCCTTTCTTCCCAAAGCTGTATCAGTAATTTCGTCGAAGAGAAACGGATCTAACTCAGAAAGAGCTTTCAGACGGAATTTGCGAATGACCCACCACAGTTTGATAAGAGGAAGCACAATCGTGGTAAGAGAGGCAAGAACGGTAACAAGCAAAAGCATGAAGAAGAGAAAGCCTATTGGTGAAAATCGGGTAACAAGCCATCCAATGACCGGTGCGTTATTGTTTTGAGCCTTGATTAACAAATCGCTTACTTCTCCAATAATTGGAATCATGAGGTTATATACGAATGCGTTGAGCACTAGGACTAGTGAAGCCAAGCCAATCAGAGGAATGTCGCCTAACTCTCGAATAGAATGGCCAGGAGTATCCCCAAGAATCATCACAACTTCATAGTTGTTCTTTGTAAGAATGCTTTCGAACCCCTCGTTGTATCCAACAACTCTGTTTTTTATTGGTTGCAACAAATGATCATAAATTCTCGTATTCTTTTGGCTCATGATCAGAGATAAGAGAAGAACAGCTTGAGCAGGAACGACGAACAATAGGCTAAGAATACTTAAGACAAGACCCAAGATTGCACTTGATCCAGATGTCGAGCCATTAGAAAGCTGGTCGAAAAATTTCACGATAAATAGGACTGTGGGAAGACCCATTAGGAGCAAGGCAAGAGTAAGCGTTTTCTTGGTGCGGTTCTTTCTGTAAGCACTCTCCAGCGGATCTCTGACAGCTTCTGCAATCCATGGGAATCGAGCAACTTCAAGCAAGTGTTGGAATAGAGAAAACGAAAATTTCAAAGTGAAGGCTCCTGCCCAGAATCCCAGTGTTCCAATGACTAACACAATAATGATTGGGCCTAAGGGGATTCCCAAGAACTTGAACCCCACACCGAGCAGAACAAAAGACGGGATGTACAGCATGAAGATAAGAAGCATGATTTGAAAATAGGGCTTCCAAGGCAGATTGAGTAGGGCCTTTAGGGGAAGTTCTTTAAGGCCAGGGACAATTGATCCTGGGTTTTTGAATGGAGATCTAAGCTTTTCAAGAAGCTCTGCTTGCTCTGGCTCAATATCCCTTGGCAGAGCTTTTTCATGCTCTGCGAGGAATTCTTCGAACTCAAAACGGATGTCCTCTTTTCGCCTAACGATTTGTGGTGGGACGTTGAGCATGTAAACCACCTTTAACTCATTTCTCCTTCGCTTATGAAGAGGTCTTGACCTGTCTTGCTAGCTCCCTGTGTTTTGTCAATGTTGTGGATCGCTTTACCCTCTTCAAACAGCTTTTTTTCCTTTCCTACTAGTCGGATTTTCATGGTTTCAACTTTGTTAAGGAATTCTCGGATTTGTTTAGGGGGTGAAACGCCGGTCAAAATACCGCGAATGAGGATTGATTCTTCTTCATGCTCAGAAAGGTGCCAATACACATCTGTTTCCTGAAACGCTTCTAATGCTCTCCTGTAGTCCTTGAGAAGAAAATCTCCCTTTGATGCCTGTAGTGCAAGATATCCGCGAGTGGCACTGAACGGGTCGCATTTTAGGGAACAGGCATAAGAAAGGTTTTCTTTTAGAAACTCATCAAACTCATTCCATGATTTTTTTGATTGATTCAAGAATACTAAGGACCCTAGTCCTCGTATTTCTGTGAAAAGGACCTTGAATTCTGGGTACGCAATTTTCAAACCTTTACTTGGATTAAATGGTGCAAGGATTGTTTCTCCAAGAGCTTGAGCGATTCTATCGTTGATAAGTTCAAACGATCCATCTACAGGAATGCTTTCTGCAGAGACAAAATTGTCTTGCTCTATTAAAATCAAGGGAAGATTCATCGAGTTCTTGAGGGGACCTAGAGAAAAACGATAAATTGCAACAGCCGCATTATATCTTCGTTCAACGGGCTCTGAGGAGAAAGGCATGATGAGTATTGGAACGGGTAAGAAACCACTTTGAATAAGTTCGAAGCAAATCCTTAGGCTACCTCCTACTCCTGTAGATCCCGCCCCAAAAACCACAAATACCAGATTATCACGAGGTTGAAGCTTCCGAAACTCCTCAAGAATCTTCTCCATACCAATTTTGGAGGGATCAAATGCATCATAGATATGCAAGAAACTTGCTTTTTTTTCTTGCACAAAGTCGCTTATTTGAAAGATGGAAATATTTGATCCTGTTATCTTATCGTTTTCTAACCCAATTCCCGCAGCATAAAACGCAATATTATTACTCTTTAGGATTTCACTGGTTTTTGCAACGATTCTCATTCCCGCTTGCCCTACTCCTATGATTTTTGGCGGTGGAATGTCATTTTTTACCTCTCCTAATTCGTAGGAGAACTTCTCAGACTCAAGGGTTTCTGAAATATGATGAAAAGGATGAATCTCTCTTTTTTTTGTCGAGAACAACCCAAATAGTCTATTCCTTTTCGACATGGTCTATCACTTTTCTTGTTTCTCCGTAATGGTAGACGTAGCCCTCCTATTTAACTAATAGGTGCCCTTGAATCTTGATCGATATTTCTCTTCATTTACATTAAATGAGAAATCAAAAATGCTCGGAATATACTTTAATTAGGTAAACAGATAACTACTCGTGAGCGAGTCGTCCATTCAATTGAAGAAAACTAAAATTGTTTGCACCATCGGTCCAAGTTCTAATGATGAGGAAACACTTGAGCGCTTGATTCGAGCAGGAATGAATGTTGCCCGACTTAACTTATCTCACGGATCATTGGATTATCATAAAAAGACGTTTGATTTGATTAGATCAATTGATGAATCGATTGCCATCTTACTCGACATTAGTGGACCAAAGATTCGAGTGGGAAAATTCGAAAAATCGATTGTACTACAAAAGGGACAAGAATACATTCTTACCAAGGAAAACGTCACTGGAAACGAGGAGAGAGCTTCTGTCACTTACCCGCAGCTCATTGATGATCTCCAAGAAGGTTCGCTCATTTATTTGAATGATGGTCTCATTGCAATGAGAGTAATTGCGAAGAACGATGACTACTTGGTTGCTAAAGTTCTAAATGGGGGCATTCTTTCCTCAAACAAGGGTATCAACGTTCCCGAGAGCAAGATAAGTGTTTATACACCAACTGACAAAGACAGAAAAGACATTCTTGAAACTGCCAAGTGGGAACCCGACTATTATTCTGTCTCTTTCGTTCGAAGAGTCTTAGATCTCGAGAATGTTCGAAACACATTTCGGACTGTTACAAATGACGATATTCCATTGGTCAGCAAAATAGAGCACAAAGATGCTCTAAATGCCTTTGAAGATATTGTCAGCGCTTCTCAAGGCGTAATGGTCGCACGGGGGGATCTAGGGGTAGAGCTTCCTCCCGAGGAAGTTCCACTTCTTCAGAAAGAGCTCATTCGGAAGTCTAGATATCATGGTGTACCTGTCATAGTTGCAACACAAATGTTGGAATCGATGATTATTAATTCAAGACCAACTAGGGCAGAAGTAAGTGATGTTGCCAACGCGATCCTAGATGGGGCTGATGCTGTGATGCTCTCTGCCGAAACGGCTACTGGAAAATACCCTGTCGAAACAGTTGAAATGATGACTAAGATCTGCCTAAAAACTGAGTGTCATTTAACTCCCACCCAGGAAGAAAGACATGTAAAGAAAGGAGCTATGGTTCCCGCTCACATAGGGAGAGCTGCTGTGAGGCTTGCAGAAGACACTAACGCAGATTTGATCATAGCAATGACACAAACCGGAACTACTACTGAAATGGTTTCGACATTTCGGCCCAAGCAAGCGATTCTCGGTTTTTCAACAAATCTCAAGAATCTAAGGAGACTTGCATTACAATGGGGTGTCATTCCTATTCTCTTTGATTTCATCCCAGATACTGACGACATGATCCTAAAAGCGATTCTAACGGCTTACGAGAAAAAATACATTGAAAGATCATCAAAGATGGTCATAGTCGCTGGAACACTCCTTGGCCTACCCTCGTCTACAAATCTTATTCAATATCACGTTGCTGAAGAAATACTGAGATCGATTGAAGCCCAAAAGGAGTTTAGAAAGGCATATAACCTCTAATCATTAAGAACTAGCTCCTAACCGGTATAATCCAGATTCTAACGGACAGCTAGATTAAGATGTAATCCACGATAAGATAGACCACAAAAGAAGGAATTAATGCGGAAGTAAAATTGACAATATCGTTATTGATTACTTTCAAGCCTTTGACGTGCATGGTTTTGATCCGTCCACATCTGAGGTGAAAACGCTTTTCTGTTATCTTATTGCAAGAAGGACATTTGAATTGAGCTTGAATGCTGGCTCCCAGCGCAGAGTCAATGAGAGATCCCATTACACCACCCATGAAAACCAAAAGAAAGGCGATAATCAGTTTGCTTACCGGTATTATGGAGTATAACGCCATGCCATAGGCGAGAGCGATAAAGGTACTTCCTCCAAGGGTGGATAATGTGCCTTCCAGAGAAACACCCCCGGAGGTTCCTCTGGGGACTTTTTGCTTAAGATTCAGAATGAAGCGTGGGGAAGAATTAGAAAGTACACCCAATTCAGTTGACCACGTATCCGCAGTTACAACGGCAACTGATGTTATTCCAGCTAAGCTAAGAGGATGAAAGAGAGGGGCATTCCAGATACCATTCTCAAGCAAAAAGTAAAACGCTACTGCGAAAATAACCCCCGAATTAGCAAGCACTTGATACATGTCTCGGTTTCCACCTTTTTCGGCAAATTGCATTGCTTCCTGCTTGATTTTTGAGCTGTGTTTGTACTTTGTTAGAAGACTTGAGGACACAAAAAAAAGAATCACGATGGCCCAGTAGAGCCAATGACTTAGAAATAAGACTAAGCCAAGAATTCCAGCTGCGATTACACCGTCGGGAGATCGAAGTGATTTTCGTTTTAACGCAATGAACCCTACTGGTACATTCACAATAATACTCCACAAGACAATTTGAAGCATTGTAGGCATTGTTTTCACGCTCGTTTTCTAAGTAGTATGAATCACTAGATCATTGCAATGAGGGCAACCGCAAATGCCCCTGACAAGAACACACCGTCAAAGGTTCCAGCTCCACCTATAGAGACAATTGGCGCACCCATTTCTGGAGTTTTCTTGAGATTCATAAGATCCGCTCCAATAAGAGATCCAAAGACACCAATCGTATATGCAACAAGTGGTGTGAGAGACAGATCATTGAAAGTGAGCATGAGGGCCAGAAGTGCACTCACCGCAGGAGGAATCAGAAAGGGAACAGCAATTCCTATGCCCGGGATAATTCTGGCAAATCTATTGATGATAATGGAAGCGATAATCACGCCCGGAACGGAATATAGGATTGCAATTGGCCTTGAAAAGAGTAGGGCAACTGAGATTATGGTTGGCAACACAGCTCCTCCAAAATTAATTGCAACAAGAGCTCTCTTAGGCTCGGTCTTTACTGGCAATACATAGGTTATGCCAAAAAACCGGATAGGAACTCGAATATATTCTACTGTTTCACTTTCAACAATGGTTAATGGAATGTTGATCATACTACCGATTAGTGAGATCCAAAGGATTAGAAGTGCAATGTAAGGCGGGAAGCCCAAGTAGTAGAAGGCGTTTTGGGCAGTAAGAATGATTGAAGTCATGATTAGCATGCTAATAAGATACCCAAGAAATGTACTTCCTTGATGATGGCGATAAAATGACACATGATGTTTTCAAAGCCAGAGAAAATAAAGTTGTTTACACAATTCACCCCTATCTAAGTATGACTACAAGACACGTCTTCTGTAATATGCGAGCTTCCATTTCATAACGAGACTCTAAGGGAATTGACTCTAACCCTTCCTAAGAACTGACAAGCACTCGATAAGGCTTTTGGCCCCGAATTCTTGCTGTCAAACTAGTGACGTGTGATAATATACGTCCATTAGTATTCATGATTTAGCCTAGATTGTAGCTGAAAAACAAGATTAGAATAAGGCAGAAATTCGCCTTTTCACTCTTCGGCTAGCATTGTCTTTCCTTTTTCTATTGTTGGTTAATTGGTTCTCTTTTCCAGATGACTCTTTCTCTCCCTTCAATGATTCTTTCAATGTTTTCTCGATGTTTCCACCAAATGAGTGGAACATACAACAACGAAGTAATAAATAGTTGATAATTGCTAGTTGATAAAATCAATGCTGGCGGAATGAGAAAGACCGCTACAATATTGGCCAAAGAGGTCATGCCTGAAATTAAGACTAATAAAATCCAAGGAACGGCAACTAGAGCGAACGCAACTGGTGATATTCCAAGCATCGCCCCGAGCGTAGTTGCCCAGCCTTTTCCCCCTCGGAATCCTAGCCACACAGGATAGCAGTGTCCAATTATTGCCCAGAACGCAAAAACACCAATCCAGAGCCCCTCTGGAAAAACAAACGGATCGGGCCATTCCGTTAGGAAAGTAGAGATAAGCATTTTTCCCAAATAAACCGCGAGCCATCCCTTACCAAAATCAATGATTCCAACAAAAGCAAATGCACTAATCCCCATGGTTCTGAGTGCGTTAGCACCACCAACATTTCCAGAACCATGTTGGCGAATATCAATTCCATATCTGAATTTACCAATAATGTACGCGGAAGGAAATGAGCCAAGCAGATAGGCTAGCGTTATTCCAACAATTCCGGCGTAGAACATAGTTCTAAATCGCTACGTAAATATTTAACCGTATTGACGCCCTGAATGCAAGGACCGGATCCGTCTAGTAGGATCTTTTCTCACAAGAACATTTGTTTACTTGTTTCTTGAATTATAGTGCTCAACCAGAATCGTCTGGGCGATCCTGGCTGCTAGAATTCCGGTTCTCAGTGAAGAATCGTCTAGTTCAGGGTTGTATTCTGTAATATCTGCTCCTACTAGTTTTGGAGAGATCTTATAAACTAACTCAAGCACGTGCCATGGCCAGAGTCCATTTGTTTCCGGATTGCCGACTCCCGGAGCAAAGGCGGGATCAATGCCGTCTAGATCCAAGGAGAGGTAAAACGCAGAACTAGAATCAAATATTTTGGAAATGGTTTTCCTAAATTCCAGAGCACTCATGGAAATAAGATCATGAGCCCAAAGGATAGTAAACCTCTCCTCGACTGCAAAATCTAGTTCTTCACTTGATACTGCGCGAGTTCCAATAAAAACAATATTATCGAAATCCCCTTCTTCGTATGCTCTAGCAATCGCACAAGCGTGAGAAAATTTATCGTCATTATATTTGTCGCGTAGATCCAGGTGAGCATCAACCACAACCAATGTTGATTTTGGAAGACTCTGTGCTATTCCTGCAATGATTGTATGCTCTCCTCCGATGGCTAAAGGAAAGCGTTTTTCAGCTATGCATTTAGCTGTCAATTCTCCTAGCTCTTCAAGAACTTGCTGGGTGCTCTTCTCTTTTATCACTAAATTCCCTAAATCGTGTATTAGAACACTAGAAAGATCGATTCTGGAAAAAGAACTAACTGTTTCAATATTTGCGTTTGCAAATCTGAGATGATTAGGGCCTTTGCCACACCCACTTCGGAAGCTCGCGGTTCTGTCAAGTGGAACCCCATAGATCACATAATCGGCAAGTTCTTTCTTGCTTTGAAATCCTCCAAGCGGAAATTCAGTTGGCTCAAATATTGCCTCCATACTATCTATTTCAAACTAATCTCTCTACATAAAGAGAATTGCGAAAAAGGATGAAATGAATAGCATTGATTCTCATAGGACCACTATTATTTTATTCTGCTCATTCCAGACTATATGTGCATGAAAGTGCTAATTACTGGGGGAAGTCGGGGAATAGGTTTGGAATTTGTTCGACAGCTGGCGATGAGAGAAGACAAAATCTTCGTTGGCGTTCGAAACCCCGACAAATCTCCCAACTTAGCTAGTCTTCAAAAAAAGTATAAGAATTTGATTCATGTTTTTCCGCTTGATGTTAGTAGTAAAGAATCTATCCTTGAGGCTTTTGACAGAATCAGTCGGCAAACATCATCCCTTGACTTGTTGATCAATAACGCAGGTATTATCTCAGGGACTGACAAAAAAGGACTACACACCGTTCCGCTTGGTGAATTGCATACCGAAGACTTGGTCAAGGTGTTCAAGGTTAATTCTATTGCTCCTATCTTAATCACTGAAAGATTTCTGCCACTACTAGAGCGAGGTTCGTCACCAAAAGTGATTAATGTTACCTCTAGACTTGGATCAATCACACTGAGCAATGGGGGTTATTTAAGCTACAGGGCTAGTAAGGCCGCCTTGAACATGTTTACTAAGTCCATCGCCCCAGAACTCCGTTCTAAAGGAATAATCGCCGTTGTAATCCACCCCGGCTGGGTTAGAACAGAAATGGGTGGTCCAGGAGCACCTCTCACACCAGAAGAATCCGTTTCTGGAATGCTTAGCGTGATTGATAGACTTTCGGTAAAAGATGCGGGGAAGTTTCTTGATTATCAAGGAAATGAATTGCCTTGGTGAGCTTCTGGTACCATTTCAATCTTGTTCTCTTCTTCTCTTAAGGCATTAGAACGAACAACGAGAAATTTCAGTGTTAATTTCATGGAATATAAAAGCTGTCGATACTAGTCTCTGTTGTGGCAGATCTGGAGATCATAGGTATTCGAGAGTTCCCCATCGTTAAAAAAGGGGATCCCATCATCAAACTTATTGTCGAGCATGTTCTGGATACTCTACCCGATCTTTCAACAGAAGATGTTGTAGTGATTGCTCATACCATTCTTTCAAGGGCTGGTTATGGACTGGTAAATCTGGAACGTGTTAGTGTTTCTGCTTTAGCTAGAGCAATTGCTGAAGCTTATGACAAAGATCCAAGACACGTTCAAGTAGTTCTAGATCAAGGAGAAGTCGTTAAACTTCAAAGAGGAATAATAATCATGGAAAACGATTTTCACCACGTCGCAGCCAATGCTGGTGTTGATCAGTCAAATGCGGGCGATCAGCACGTAGTTACACTCCCGTCTAACCCTAATGAATTAGCCAATAAAATCTCCCGAGCATTTCGTTCTAAGACAGGATTCTCTCCGGGAATCATCATTTCTGACACGACGGGACGTGCTCTAAGAGTCGGAGCAACCAATATTGCAATTGGAACGTCCGAATTTCCTACCATTAAAGACTACAAAGGAAAGAAAGATCTTTTTGGCTATGAGCTGAGAATCACGGAAATCGCAATCGCTGATGAAATTGCAAGTGCCGTGGAACCGATAATGGGTCAAGCAAGTGAAGCCATTCCTGTCGTCGTTGTGAGAAACATAGGAAAAATTGTTGAGCACGGTCTATCAAAACCACTACCAAGACCTCCAGAGCAAAGACTGTTCAAATAGCCAGTTGGGTGCCGTTCAGAATGACAAGAAATCGTCGAAAGCAAAGAACGCCGATAGGATATGATGCAATAGCAGAAGAATACGAAAAAGTGTACGGAAACAATCCCCACCAAATAGAAGCTATAGAGTGGCTGTGTTCTGTCCTGCCGTTAGGTGCGAGGATACTAGATGTAGGATCTGGAACAGGGATTCCTACTGCCAAAATGCTAGTGGACAAGGGATACGAAGTCATGGGGATCGATAATTCAACGAGAATGATTCACATCTCTAGAAACAAAGTTCCAGGGGCGAAATTTGTTGAAATGAACATAAAGAAACTAAGGCTAGGAGATCTCAAATTTGATGCTATTACGGCGTTTTTTTCATTGCTCCATGTGCAAGAAGAGATTTTCGACAGAGTCCTTTTCAATCTATCAAACCATCTCAAAGAGGGAGGATACTTCCTAATCAGCATGGTGGAAGGAAATACAAATGCAGAAGGAAGAATTCTGGGCCAGAAAATGTGGTTTGTTTCCTTTCCAAAAAAAGAATTGGAGAGGAGAATGACTAAAGCTGGCTTAACTATATTGAAATCAAAAAAAGTCAAGTTTCAACCTAGGAAAGAGAACTTCGAACCCGAGGATCAGATCTTTCTTTACTGCAAAAAGAACTGAACACCGTTCTTGGCTTTCATTGCTTCCATTCACTGATAATCTCGTATTTCCTCATTCATTATCTGATATGAGGGACTTATGCCTGTTTATTGCTTCAAACCACTCCTTTTCTAGTGCAGAGGATTCCTCCGGAGCAGTCATGAATAAGCTGAGCTTTCGGGGGTCTTCTTTTTTGCTCATTACAACAAAACATCTTTTTCCGTCATCAACAATGGTCATAGGAGTTCTCAACAAGGATCTTAAACTGGCTTGGTCTGCAACCAACAAGTATTCTGTACCTGGAGAGGGAATGATCTGTTTCTTAATGATTTTTTGTTCCTCCTCAAGCGAAGTCAAGGAATTACCCCCATCTCTCATAAGAAAGTAAGTTGTTAATCCAATAGTACTGGACAAGATAATCCGCATAGAGGAATCTTCTTGTATTAGCGCCATTGCGAGGGCAGTTATTCCCATTGAAACAAGGAATCGAGCTCTTAAGTTCATTCTATGTCCTCCATGTATGTTGGTGCAACGACTATGTAGGAACGCTTTTGCTTTAAAATCCATATGCATTGATTGAGTTTGCATTCCTTAGAAAATCATGATCGCGCGTGGATTCAGTTCTAGCAAACATGCCGTTTGTAGATTGATAATAGGACACACTAATCATCGACCAGAATGACATAAGTGATCTTTCCTTGTTCTTTCTCATAACTATCGTTGCTCTTATTACGCTCAGCGGGTCTTTTTCTGTTGATTTTCGCCTTATTTTCTTGAGCTCTCATTTCGTAAATCAATAAGGATGCCTCATAGATTAAGAACTCCAGAATTGCGTACGTCTTTGGTAGAAAGGCACTCGTAATGCCTGCCATGACTAATCCCCACAAAGTCAGTGGAATAATCCATGGTGAATTGGCTATGAATGATTGGAAAATGAAGAAAATATTTTCCACTTGGGGCAGTCCACTAACTATTACACAGAAGGCCAAATAAAGTGTGAGAAAAGAAAACCATTCTTGCGCACCTAGTGGAAGTAACGGGGTAATTAATGCTTGGGTCGCCAAGAGACCCATTACCAATCCGAGATTTAACATGGGAGCCAGCCCAATAAATAACGCATGGATTGGACTCTCAATGTTTCGGACAATATCTATGTTCGTCTTATCCTTTCCATACCCTTGGAGCAATCTCGCTTCCACTTTGTATCCCAACAGGCTCGCCGCTATACCGGTCATTGCTTGCCTAAGAAGGGTTCCAGGAAGAGTTGTCGCTTCTACCAGAAATCTAATGTCAACCTTTAGGATTTTTTCGACGACTAAGAGTAGTGCTTGGACTCCCATGGAGATAAGAAAACTCAGAAGCATTGCTAGGGCGATCATTCCGAAGCTGAAGGTAACTAGTCCAAAAACTACCTGTATTATCATAGTTTCACTCCATTCTTGTATCAGAGATCTAGCAAGAACGCATCGTTGCGAGAGAAGGAAGGAAAGAAGACCACAGGAAGAGTAAGCCATGGGGCTAATCCGAATCCCGCCGATATGCCCACGGCAATGATTATTTTGACAAAAAACTCTAGCTGACCTAGCGGTTCTGTGTCTTCAAATAGAGTCTTAACTTCTTCAGATCGTGGCAGGATTGCTGCGAACATTGCGATAGATAATATCGCAAGAGCAATCGAAACTGATGGTGCTTGTTTAAGCGTTTGGGAAGCAATGGAAAATCCAAGTGCTGATCCTATGAACATAAGTGAGAAAGGCACGAAGATATCGTTGAGCATTTTCTCCGTGAAATTATCGGAAGCATTGTCGTTTATCGCCGTAATCCTTTTGCTTCCTTCTGAAATTGCTTGACGCAATTCGAAGCCAAACGCTAATAATGGATTCTTGAAGGAAGGAGGCAGAAAGGGAAACAGTATCAATCTCGCCAAAATCGCAGTAAGGGCGAGCGTAGCTATTTCATTGGCCAAAGCTAGGAATTCAGACACCTTTATGCACCTCTTGAACGCTTGTTGCTTGATTCTTGGATTCTTCTGGCTTCCGCTTTTTTTAGAGCAGTATGGCGAATGGCGAGTGGAGCGACGAATAGCATTATGCTTAACAATGATGCAAACACAGTATCAGAAAACTTTCGGGAAGAGGACGCATGAGATGCAAAGACAATTGAGGCTATCACATCGAATTTCACAGGTTGTCCAAGCACCCTTACCTTTACCATGAATTCTTTTTCTAAGATGCTTGTTCTGTATATTCCATCAATTGATCGATTTATTGCCGTATCATTGAGAATTAAAGCCTTTGGTAATGGATTGACAATGATGTTCAAATAAATTCTTTGCTGAGCCGCTGGAACCACGATTGCATACAAGGCTTCCTCCAAAGTTGTTTTTCCCTTAACAACGGGGATTCTGATCTTAGAGGGTTCATCTGAAACAGAATGCTTATCGAATACAGTCTGAAACACTGTCAAAGAGGCAATAATGGTTACCTCACTATTTCTTGGATACACTACGATTGATGCTCTTAGGATAGTTTTCTTCTCGATCCACGAAGTTAAGTTTACTATTTGTTTCTGGTTAGGTAAGACCTGTATTCTGTCAGCTACCACTTCATCCCCCCTCTTGATATCAACTGTCAAGCCGATTGAAGATGTCAATTCAAGAACTAATCCGCTATTATCGTCCAGTGAGACTGAAGGCAATATTTGCTCTTGAATAGTATTAGAAGCTTGGATCGAGTATATTCTTGTAAGCGACGACCTGATTAAGACTGCACTGGGAACCTTCGCTGTTTCTCCGAAAACCGTCGGTGTTGTTTGTAGGATGCCAATACAGAAAATAAGCAAAATGACCACATTGTTCTTCTTCACTTGTTTTTCACTCTCCTCAACATTTGCTCAAGTCCGAATCCCATGGCTGGAACAAGAAGAATGGCCAAGCTTGTTACCAGAGTCTCATCTGAAATGCTACTGACCCTTGAAAATCCAAGTTCTCCATTTTCTGCCTCGAGGAAGTCATTGGGAATGAACTGAAGGGCAATAAGTGAAGTTCCTTCAAACTGCTCAGATCCATCGTATACGAGATTAACCGTTACTACCTTGTCAGAAGGGTCTAGAGGTACTTCGAATTGCCAGAATCCATTATCTGTCACTATGAAAAACTCAGAAAGCATTTGGTCATCCTGATAAAGTCTCAAAATGAGTTTTTCACCACTTAGCTTGGTTCCTACAGTTGTTTGTAGCGTTCCACGTAATACTATTGAGGTACCATTGAACCAAGAATCAGTTACTGCGATGATCGTAGAAGCTTTCTCTACATTCAATGTTATCTTTATTGTCGCAGCTTCTGTCAAGTCTGTTTCAGAACGCTCTATGATCAAAACGAAGGTTCCAATTTTTGATAGGAGTAATGTGTTAAATTCAAAGATTCCAGACTGGGTCATATCAATATAGATTTGACTGCCCTCGTCATATATTGCAACCGTGTAATTGGATTTTCCCTCAGGTAGATAAGGTAATGCCAGTACAAGGGTTTCTCCAAATGAAACACTCACAACAGAGTCATATCTCAAAGGAATTATTCTTTTCTCAACAGGCAAAAAGAAATAGAAGCCAACCTTTCCATCATAATTTTGGTAGCTGGCTAGTATGTAAATGCTGTAGTTTCCTGGCTCAAGCTCAATTGCCGGTAAGATTGCGATTCCTTTCTCGTCAGTGGTTATCGTAATATTATATTCAACCAATTCCAAGGTCGTGAAAGGTAGGGACTGATTAAACTCTCCCATTGCGATCACGGTAATTTCCCAGTCTTCGCCGTATCTCGCCTCTCCGCTTACTATTGACAAATTCGGGATTTCAGGAGTAATGGTGTAGGCAATTTCAAAACTAGCTTCTTCGTAGGAAGAAAAGAAGAATGGCTCATAAATAATATTTACAGTTAGCGAGCCATTAGTCAGATAATGAGGGAGAGTTATCAAATTCCACTGATCTCGGACCTCACTTAACAAAAATCTGGTTGATGTAATGAGCTTACCTTCAAAGGCGACCATGACTTTAACGCTTCCATCTGTTACCGTGGAATTGTCATTGTCAGCAATTCGAATCTTGATAGTAATGTTATGACCATACCCGTGATTGTCGAAAAGAACAAACGCCTCAATTTTCTCCTTAACGATTTCCAAGTTAAAGACATAAGAAAATACTTTCTCATTGCCTGATAAGTAACCGCTTACATTAACCAAGTGATTTCCGAGACTTAGCTTATCAATCATTAGCTTCAATCCGTTTTGGATAACTGCTTCAAGAGTAGACGCTCCTATCACTTCGCCATTAACCGTCGCTATCAATTCAATATTGTATACGCTCTCATTCCAGTAAGACACAGACGGATCAAGGAATAGTGTGAGATTATCTCCTTTTTCTGCAATCTGGTCGGAGAGATTGAGGAAAACGCTTAATGGCTGCTGAACGCTAAATCTTACAATAGAATCAGAATAGATTTTCAAGGCATCCTCGAGGATGATAGATATTTCTAAGAATTCAGATGGGGGTAATCGTTCCCGTTCTATGAAAATCGTTGTTTGATTAGTTACAGTTTTGCTCAGTGATCCGTTAACGATAATAGAAACCGTGAAGTCAGTGCTGAGCCATGTTTGGCTATTCAAATCGGTCATTTGAAGCCACAATCCATCTGCTCCATGCGCGTTAAAACTCAAAGTAACAATCCATGGTCTTTGTCCAAATGAAATGGTTAGTATTGGGCTTACAACAGTGTTGTTGATTACTAAAGTAGCAGAAATGTTGGCAACAGAATAGTTTGAAAAATTGGACCAATCAATTCGAACAACGCCTTGTGAATCTGTTTTCAGCTCTAAAACACTGATTGTATCATTTCCTTGAATTGTTACCGCTACCCTCGTGTTTGTGAGTTCTTTTCCCCCGCTCGAAATTAGTAATTCAACGTTAGACAAAACGATTGGCTGGCTTATTAAGCTGATCTCGAGAGATGATACTGGTGGGATCGCATATCTGAGAGAAACACCTACAAACCTATTTGTGTCGTCTATTCTAAGATCAATTTCAACACTCGGTCCATAGTCTATTGCGCTAGTGATTCCCGGCTGAAAGCTGAAGAATTGCCACAAAGTTGCTTGGGAATCCTTCCAATAGAGTTCAATAGACTCGTTCAGCTTTATGTTCTGGCCATTGATTAAAAGATCAATCCATATAACTGGTGTTTCATTCGCATATCCTGGTGTCAGAACGAATGAAAGCCGGGCTCTCTCGAAAAATATCGTGGTGTCGAGAATTGCCGTGCTGGTTATGGGAGACCCCAAATGCACTAGGGTTATTGAATATGTCCCCCAGCGATCATTGGGTAGCTCGAATCTAATTCGTCCCATTGAATCAGAAACCATGGTTTGGAAAAGATCGTTTGAAATCCAGAGCTGAACGCTAATGTTGATCGCTGGAGACCCGTTGACGAGTCTTAACTCTACATCAAGAAAAGATTGATTATTCAAATATTGAGCGAGGTAATCTATAACTTGAATACTTACTTCGAGTCCCTGCACCTCAAACTCAACAGAAATGCTTGTTGTCAAGTACCCCTCTTTCTCAAAGATTACTACCAAGGTATAATTTCCTTTTTCGAATAATGAAAACAAGATTTCTGTTGAATTAACGACATTGCTAGTAAAGATAAGGGTTCCGTCTAGATAACCGCTTGCTTTGAATGAGATGAGATCACCATTTCTATTCGTTGCACCTATCTCCGCTACTATTTCTTGTGCAACTGATTGAGATACAACAGAAACGTTGCCAAAGATTTGACCGGATCTGAAATTGAACAAGCTAGTTTGTTCACTAGTAAGTTCTGTTGACATAACGATTATCTTAAGGACTAATTGTTGTTCCACGAAAGCAGTGGTGTTCTCTGGGAAGCCAAAGCTAACCCTTGCTAGGCCCGCTGTATTCGTCCTAGTAGTGATGCTGAACAATACCGTTGATCCATCTGTAACCTCAATTCTGATGGTGACATTGGCCAGAATCAGACCCGCATTTGTTTGTAGTGTTATATTGAACTCCATTAACTCATCAATGGCAATATCGGGTGGAACATTTGCTGAAATCAATATTGTTTCCTTTTCCACCGTGATGTATTCTGGATAAATTGAGAAGTTAGAATTCCACGAATCTTTGATTGTGAGAGAATAATTCCCTTCCATGAGAGTGATTGAGAGCCTTGCCCATCCCGAAGAATTTGATACCAACAAATAATCTGTCCCGTTGATTGTCACAGTAAGTGAATCACTATAGGGTGTCCCATTTTCGTAGAGTAATTGAAATTCAATCAAGCCTGGATATCCGCTTACAAGATTCTCTTGCACAACATTGACCTCTATGTTCAGTGGATCAATTGTAATGGATGATGACAAGTTACTTCCAATGATTGAAGTAGTCTCATTTATCGTAGCAGTAAAAGAGTAGATTCCCGGCAGAAGACCAAGTGAGAATTCAGCAATTCCATTAGTCATGGTGTTTGATGAATACGTCATATTGTTGATTCTCAGCTGAAGCGTAGTGTTTTCAAGAGGAACATTAGCTTGATCTGTTACCAAGAATTGCAACTGGAGAATCGGTGAAAAGACCACATTTGAAGGAAACAATGGCGTAATTAAGGGAACAAGTCTAGTTATTTTGACTGTGATGCTTTGCGAATCCCCCTGATAATTGATTGTGGATGAAGCAAAGATGGTGAAATTTTGAATCCCTAAGCCACCTGTTAATAATATGGTGAGAGAAAACTCTCCAAGGTCATTAGTATATGTTCTTGCTACTTCACTATCCGATTCATTTCGTAGAAAGACTAGATGATTAGGAACTAGTGAAGCATTCGAAAGGATTTTTCCAGAGATGGCTAACTCTCTTCCTGCAACTCCTTCATAAAAAGAGCTTTGCAAGGAAATTTGCAAAATACCCCTAGCAATTCGTGCTGTGGTTTGGTTGTAGCTTATTTGCTCCTTAGCTGTTGAAAGTGGTATATAGCTAACGTTCACTACGTAATCGCCAGCTGAGAGGTTGGGAAAGCTGAATTCGAACCATCCCGTCTCGTTAGTTGTAATGAAATACTCGTTTGTATCAATTGTAACCTTCAACTCTCTTCCACTGAGAGGAGTTCCATATTCGTCAACCAATCTTCCCCTTGCAAAAGGCATGTTTGGAAACGTAGAATTCTTGACCTCAAGAGAGATATGCGTCGGAATTGGTTGCTTATTCACACTAACTAAAGCATAGGCTGTGTCAGTATCATTTACACCGAGTATATTGATGGAGAGAAGAAAGCTTGTTTCAGAGAAATTATCCCACAATGATGCCGAGAATCTGCCAGTAGCATCGGTTTGAAACTGTTGTTGTGGAGACAATATAACGTCCTTATATGTGAGCTTTGCAATGAACTGAACGTCAGCATTAGGAACAGGCATACCACTTGAATCCGTTATTCTGCCAGAAATGACATAGGAATCACCGTAGTAAGGTCTTATTTCCCAGATATCTGGCTCAACCAATATTCCCGCAGTTGTTACGTTTACTTGATAAGCGCTTTGAAATGCTTTGTATGAAGGCATCCGTACTTCAACCAAAAGATCATAGGTACCTGGGGGAATATTTTCAAATTCCAACGTGGTTTGTCCTTGCCAATCCGTGATGTTGAACGATGATTGATTCTCCAACATTGCTGAAATATTTGCTCCGTTTATCAAATTGCCAAAAGAGTTAGCAACGACAAAGATTAGCGACCTGTTCGCACTAAAGGGAGAAGACGGATTTAAAAGAACCGGATTGAATTCCCCCTCGCTAATAGACAAGTTATATGTCCACACAGCAGAGATACTATTTGCAAGGATTTCTATTCCCAAGATGGAATCATAATTGCCGGCTGGTAAGGAGGTATAAAACACCCCATCAAACCAGCCCGTATTGTTAGTGCGTCCTTCTAGCACTAATGATTGATTGAGAAATACTCGCACAGTACCATTAATCGTTTCTTGTCCGCCTGGATTCCACTGAGCTCTTAAACTTATGGAGACCTTAGTCTCATTCCATGATTTACCACTACCATAAATTCCTCGTTGGCTCCAATTCGAAACGGTAATACTAGGCTCAACAACCGAGATGTTTGCCAATCCTGTAATATTTGCACTCGCGGTGCTGATGGCATAATTTCCTGTCCTTGACGGGTTGAATTGAAAATCAAACATTCCCGATGAATTGGTTAGAAACATTCCCGCAACAATGATTCTTCTTGTCTCCCAATCCAAGAGAAAGGTTAGTGCACTTTGATTTGCTATAAGCCCATTGTTGGTAGACAACTGGACAGAAACATTGCTTTCTAAACCTCTTCCGATTGGATTTGGATCAATATTCAAATTCAATGCGTTACTATCATAAATCAGTAATTTCCACCCAATAGAGGGATCGTAGAAAGAACCCCCCGAGTCATCACTGTATATTGACTGGATAACGGATAGACCCGTTGTTGTGCTGATATTGAGCTGTGTTTTCTGAGGAACTGAAACATAACTTTCTTTGCTCTCCAAGAAGACGGCATTAAAGTCAAATCCTGTTTTTTCATTCCATGTTCCATTTTCTAAAACATACACTTGGTTCTCATCAAAGCCGGTTCGGTCTTCAGACACTTTTGCCAATACATCAACCACGTTTCCAGCGAACTCAAATTTGAGAAATAGTGTTTCTGATGAGTTTATTTGCACGCTTCCAGGCCCACCCAGTTTGGAAGAAATCGGAAGTAGTAACATATTGTTTGACTCAGTGGTCAGGGTT
The DNA here is from genome assembly GCA_027001645.1 of Candidatus Heimdallarchaeota archaeon. Lineage (GTDB taxonomy): Archaea > Asgardarchaeota > Heimdallarchaeia > Heimdallarchaeales > JAJRWK01 > JAJRWK01. Next base: position 8,148 of record JALTMP010000430.1, on the reverse strand, counting down.
TGTCTTTGGAATGATACGGAAAAAAGGATATTCCCGCTGGTTAGGTTTGTGGAAAGTGTCATGGACACTGATTTCCATGAATCATTTTTCCAGTTGGCAAAGGCAGGCAATAGTATTGAGTCAATCCTTGCTGTCTTATGCGGCTTGAATCTGACTGCATAGCCTGTTCCTTGTAGGCTATTGTATGTCTGGTCTGAATCGAGTATCAGACTTGGATTTAAAATGTCTGTTTGAATACTACCTATAGATGGGTTTGAACTTGTTCCCAAGACAAGCGATTGGACGCTAATATTGACCTTCTGTGAAGTTGTAACTAGGGATGTGTCAAGTATCGTTTCAGTAGCTCCTAGAATACCCGAAGCTTCGCTTTCTAACGCCTTGGGAAGAGCAGTGTTCGGCAGCCAGTCTGCTCTAGGTACTATTTCTTCCGGAGAGCTCATTATTAGCAATCCTACAAATACGATTAGGACTAGGAGCTTTTTCATCAGCCTAAGTGGTGTTGAATTGTTTAAAAATTGAGAAAGGGGGAGAGTGGCCTACAAGTTATTATGTTGCTATGTTCAGAGAAACCACTATTTTCTGCCCAAGTGAAATCAAGGAAAACCTTGTGAAATAATAAATTTCGGGGTATACATCCTCGCCTCATGGGGGCATATCTCTTTTCTATTAGGTAGCATAGTGCAATAGTGGTTGGAAACTTTGTCTCCACGAGAAGCAAAAGTAGTTTTCTTATCCAAGAGCAATCTTTGCTATAATGCCATCCCTTTTTCGCCTGCATTTAAGATGACGATTAAGAAGTAGCTATTCCTAGAAATTTGAGAAAAGACTAATCCTTCCCCACAAAACCGATAATCTTTCGGGATTCTCTAATTCGATTTTGCTCCTAATTTTCGTAGAGCTTGGATATGCCGTGATTAGAGGATTCACTAACTTCTGGTTCGATGCGACGTAGCACGTTCATACTTAGAAGAGTTTGGGCTGCTTTCCATGCTTCCATTTCAGGCAACCGCATTAGTCTAACGATTTCCTTGAGGGAAGCTTTACCCTTGAAACGGACATAGGAGAACACTTTTTGCTCGACATCATTTCTCCCTACCCATGTTCTAACCCGAGGATTTACCTCAAGTTTGAGTTTCTCTGTTTCTAGGGTCTCTTTTGCTCGGGTTTCGACTTCTCTATCAAGTTTATTGAATTCGGTTACTGATCCATCAAATGACCGTGAATCAAATTTGATTCGTTTTTTCAATGATTGTGCAATTTGCTCTAGCTTTTCTTCAACAAGGTGTACAGGGGTTTCTCTTGAAACTCGAGCAACTAGTATTAACTCCCCAAGACTGTGGTACACAAATCTGAATGACCTCGTTTCCAAAAGATGCGCTTCTTCATTTAGATTTTCAGAGAACATGGAAATAGCACTCAGGAATGAAGAAACAATCGCCGGATCAAATGTGTTTTCAGTGAATGATTTGTGGTAAAGACATTCTCCTGTATTCTTGATGACGTACAAGTCTTGAAGCATTGTGCACCACTCTCAAATTAGTGAAAATGCATAAGAAGAGAAATATTATCTGAAGAATACAACTTCAATCCCTTGTTTCATAATCTCTGGATTCCAACAAAAATGCATCATCAAATTATTTTGCCCACCGATCCAATCCCATCTTCTTTGTTTTGTCATTAAATTGTCTCACAAGTTTTGAAGCGGTAATGCCATCTGGTGCTTGGGCTTTGATATGCTTGGCTACTGGGATTCTCGATCTGCAATAAGGACACTGGCGGGTTTTTTGTCCTTTCTTGGCCATCGTATGTCTGAAACAGCGAGGACATTGTACAATTACATGCATCATTTTCTTCACTTAATTATTATTCATTAAATTCCCCAATTGCTGTAAGCACAATTCGTCTGTGTCTTGGCCTTACATCTAGTTCGATGAACACGGGTTGTTGCCAAGTTCCTAGAACTGCTGAACCATTCTCCACAGGGATGCTTAGAGATGGTCCTAAGAATGCTGCTCTGAGATGGGAATGAGCGTTGTTATCAATGCGATCGTGTTGCCAACCTTGCTTCTCCGGCAAAATCATTCTAATTGCTCGCTTCAAGTCATTGATACATCCCGGCTCATATTCTATTGTCGTAATTGCGCCCGTAGAACCAGGGACAAAGAGAGTTATTATCCCGTTTGTTAAACCAGCCTCGCTAATGAAACGCTCAACATGAGTTGTCAAATCGATAATTTCAATTTCACCTTGAGTCTGAAGTGAAACGGTCTTAGTTATTGACCCAATCTTACCCATTCTTGTTGCCATTCTAAAGTCATCTCGCTCTTTATTACTTAATATTCTCTCGATATTTGAAGTGGTTGCACTTGACGCTTATCTCTTATTAAGAATACGCAAGCATACGTAAAATGGTTTGTTTTTTGTTTTAATCTGTTAAGAAATCAAGTAATTCTGAAATGAGTAGGATTGGGCGCTCAAATGGTATGTAGTGACCCGCTGCAGGGAATCGCTCGAACTTCGCTTGTGGGAAATCGAATAGGAGTTCTTCTGAATCTTTTAGTGGCATGATGTTGTCTCGATCACCAACGATTATCTTTATTGGACTTTTTAAGGAGGGAATGAGTAATGAATCGGCTACTTTGTTGATAACCTCTAGGTCTTTGATAAATGCATCTAGGTTTTTTGGTTCTCTCAAATACTCTTCAAGCACTCTCTTTCCTTCAGTCCTGTATCTTGGAGCGAGTCCCTTGTTAATTAGGAATTTGACAGCATCATCCACATCTTTGCGGAATTTTTTCAGTAAGGATCTGGCGTAGTTAAATGACTTGCTTACAGATAATAACACCATTCCAGAAACTCTTGATGGAATACTAGCTGCGACCATGAGAGAAACAATCCCTCCAAAGGAATGACCGACAAGAACGTAATTACGATAGTTCAAGTGCTCTACGACGTCCATTACTGCTTCGACATAAGATGAAAGAGAATAAGAATACGAATTGAGTTTGCTCTTCCCATGACCCGGGAGGTCGATGCTTAAACAAGGGAAATTGTGGCTTGCTAGGCCTTCTGGAATGGAATTCCATATTCTGTGATCGAGGCCTTCGCCGTGAATTAGGACAACACAAGGCCTCTTTATTCTTTCCCTTATTGGAGGGCAGAGAAGAAATCGTATTCCACCCAGCTCACGTTCTTGCCTTATTGTTTCCTCGGCCACTTCACCACCCTCAATGAGTTCGTTTCTCATTCTACTTACCTAGAGTCTGAACACAACGCCTCTGAACAGTTGCAGGAAATCTTGTGGGGGGACGGGTTGGGGCTCTCTATTGCTAGATGTTCTGCTTTCGTTATCAAAGCATAATTGCCAAAAAGCATAGACTCCTTGAGCTAACTGTGCTTCGGCGCTGTTTGGTCCAAAAGGCTCAGCAACTTTGGCAAGGATATCGCTCGCTTTGTACGACGCATCTTTTGCTTCCTCATAATAACCCTTCGCTTCTGAATATTCCTTTACATTAGCATAAGCTCGGCCCAAAAGATTGTTTTTCAAAGCATCGAGCAATAGCAGAGTTGCGTCAACCATTAATCTTCGGATTTCTAGGCCTTGCCATTGAATTCCCCTGACTAGGGCTTCCATTTCGTCTTTCTTACTCAACAGGTTTTCACAGTCTTGAGCAATTCGTGATAGCATCTGCTTGAATCCATCAAGACTTTCAAAGTCTCTTTCGACTTGCCCTAGAATCTGTTCTAGGTTCTCTTTGGAAGCAATTTCTACAACAACCATCGAATCATAAAGAGCGCGAAGAACCACATTCAGCGTTAGGTATTGGATCGCGAGGATGTAAACCGACATTTGAGTGTTAATCCCTGATACAAATGACCCCGCATAATGGGCATTGATTCGGTCAATGGGAACCATTTTCTCATTCCCGATCTCTTCGGCAATTTTCTTTGCACGAGAAGAATGATGATGTGCTTTTGCCTTTAATAGCAATTCTAAGACTTTATTCTCTCGCGTTACTCCTATGGAGTCAATTTCAGAGATCATGGCGATCGCAAGGTCTCTCATGACCTTCAATCGCTTGAGGAGCAAATCTCTACCCTCAATTTCCACGGGCATCAAGGATGCAGCCTCAAACATGTAAAGAAGTTGTTCCTCAAGTGAAGTAAAGCGCACCCTGGTTTCTAAGGGGTTTGTGGAAATCATGTCTTCCCACTGTTGAACGATCTGATTTGCTTTTCCATCAATCCTTTTGCGAAACTGAACAAATGAGCGGAATAGCCGTTTTTTGGCTTCCTCGAAAGAAATTCCGTCTGTTTTAATGATTAACTCTGCAATCTCTCCAATTGATTCGAAAATCATGGGCATAGCGCTGATATAATCTTCTTCAATGATGTCTGACAAACTTACTGCTTCTTGTTTGAGTATCTGAGCTAGTTTTTCCACTTCTTCTTTATTTTCTCCCTCCAAGGATGCAAGTAGTCTAGAGAAGAAGTGAGACAATCCAGAGATTCCCTTTAAGAGCATGGTGTGCTTGACTCGATAATCAACCAGCTTATATATTGGTGAAATATCTTCTCTATCCTTGACGTGTTCCAAGGATCTTCGAGCGTCTTCGAGAAGTGAAAGGCTGTCTGCAAAATATGAACCCGCCGCCTCGAAGTCTCCCTTGAACGCTGCTTCTCTTGCCAGCCTCCTGTAATGCAATGCAAGCGAGAAATTCTTTTCTGCTGATGCCTTGGCTACATTGTATTTCTGGATTTCTTCAGCCTCCTTCTTAAGGTCTGAAGTCATCACTTCGCTCCACTCGTCAATCGCTTTGAGCAAGAATGAAACACTCTTATCGAACACAAAGTGTTGAGAAATGCTATCCCTCCACCACCATGTGTCTCCGAGCCTAACAAGCATAGGCCCAAGAATTGAGCCATAGAACTCTCCCTTCAACATTGCTTCTCTTCCTTTCTCTTGTTGAATCATATACTTATGTGATTCAGACAAATACCGTTCCATTCTAGGGATTAATCGTTCTAAGTCTTCTATTTTCATATGCATTTTCAAAACACCGCTGACGGGGGACAAGGTTTCCTTGGGAATATCTTCAAAGAATAACGACTTGACCTCGTAAATATGCCGAATTGAGTGTATGAAATGCTCGCTTATTTGTTCTTCAGGCTTAGTTCCAAATATTCCATTCACTCTAATATCATTGTAGATCTGCATTAAATAGCTCGCATCGATTTCAAGTAAGAGCAAGCTCATCATTCTTGCAGTTATTAGGGCTTTACGCTCCGGATCTTGTTCAATCTGAGTTCTTTCCTTTTCGAACTCGTCTCTGAATCTAATAAAAAGCAAGTGAGATAGATCGGAGAGAAGGTCAAGATTTTCCAAGCATTCCTTGCTAAATTCAATCCATCTAGCCCCTATTTCATGAGCTTCATCAATTTCAGTGAACTCTGCATACAAGGAATCTCGGGTTTCTTCATTTGCAATGAATTTTTCAAAAGGCGACTGCGAATAATCTGTTTGTGAAAATAACTCCATCATATCACCAACGGAAATAAAAACGTCGTTACATTTCAATAATTTATCGCTTGACAGTATTTTTTCACTACATTTTGGCAAAGACCTCGAATAGCGTATAGATAGTATCTGTTTTGCTTAAAGTATTGCAGAATAGATTCGAAAGTCTGATCGTGCTTTTTGCAAGATGAAAGAAAAAATAGGTTTCTGGAGAAGAAATCGGCAAGTTCCTAGAGAACGCCTAAATGCCGGAAGCAAACAAGAAACCGTTACACCATAAGTGAGAAGGATAATGATGTAGAGAGCGCGTTATCATTGTACCAAGCACTGTCATCGTTTGAAACCCAGTATCCCCAACTGAATTCAGCAGAAATATCTAGTCCATATCCTGAATTCCCTGAATCATAATACCATGATACAAACACTGTGACTATTGAAATATCAGCAACGCTGTAAAAAATATTGGTTGGATCACCTGGTAAAGGCATGGGGGTTGAGTTAAATGAAGACATTTCAAAACGGATCGTGTCGTCTTTTTCGTCGTAAGTGTCTGCATTTTTGTCAAACACCAAAGGATCTGGGCGACTAGCGAGTTTTCCTGCTACAGTACTGATGAACCCATCAACCTCATTATTCAACCCAGTTGCTGTGGTTATAATGTCGATTGGCAAAGCAGCAGGACCAAGAATCTTCCCGATAGCTAAATTAAGGCCGAATTTCGTCAATCTATACATCACTTCCTTCTCCGAATTGTCTTGAGCCGGCACCGTCGAAAGAGGGCGATTATCCACTGCTTTCACTTGAGTGGCCTGTAGAATTCCTTTTTGAGGTGATGGGGAGTTATAATTAGGGACAAGCTGAATCTTTAGATCGGTCATATCTATTCCAAGCCCGTTTGAATACGCATATGCTGAGATTCCTAGAACCATGAGTTTTTGTGCTCCAAATGATCCTGAATTGTCACCAAGTGAAAACACGTTTATGTCAATACCATAGGTTGCCCGCGCTGATTGTTTGCCCCTTTCAATGTGGTTATAGGTTATATATCCATCAAAAAATGTCCCGAGTTGTAAGGAAATTTCAGCGCTATCGATATAGCTTGAAATGCTATTCCCGTTTTTGTCTCTCAAAGAAATGATCACTTCTATGTCTTCAACTATATACCCCCCTAAACTTTCAGGAATACTAAAGTCACCACTGACAATCTTCCAAGGTTTATTTGTGTCTGTTGAACGATCTTCCCAAGGATCGTCCTCAATCCCTGTTAAAGGAGATAACGAATCGGATTGAATCGTAGTTTGAGATTCTCTGTTGAATATCTGAATCTGTTCTGTCCTCGAAAAAGCAAGGTTTCGCGTAGATGAGAATGGAGTGGGAAGGGGTGAGGTGCCTCCACCGCCACCACCTCCTCCGCCACCACCAGAAGAGGGCTCATAGGATCTGTAAATGACCATTGCCCGTGCTTGATCTCCAGAACTTGAGCTCTTGAACGCAAATGAGAAGGTCAAGGTATTTCCGCGTATGCGAGCCACTAAGTTGCTATCAAACATCTGTGAAATCCTAACTTCTCTTCCAGAAGAGGTTACGTGAAGTCCTTTTCCTATGTAGCCTGCTGTTGTTGTTGTGGCTGACCCTCCTGAAACGCTCCAATTGCTCAAGCCGTCGTCAAAATTTCGATTCAATAGCTCATGACCAAGGTCGTTGAATGTTGCTGAACCAAAATCATACGCTATTGTATTGAGATTCATGCTAATCAGAAGCAAAAAACCCAATAAACCACCATGAATTAGCTTTCGGTTATTTATGTGCATTTGCTTCACCTTTGTGAGCAGAGAAGCGCTAAGAGGGTGGTTTAAAAACTCGATAGTAACTTGTAATTCGCGAGTGCAAGTTACTTACAGAATTCGTAATATCTGGTTGAGTCACTTGACCATTTTTGTCCAGAACAGAAAAGGAATTTGGGAACCAATGTGGCTATTTTCATAGGATTTCTATTCTTTGAAGAATGAGAGGAAATGCTGATTCAATCGAAATGCATCTGTTTGTTTGCCGAGTTGGCTTCTCAGTACGTTCTGGAGACCGAACGTAGCGGGGGGTTATATGGCCATAAAACCCTATAATTTGAAGGAATCAATCATCCTAATGCAAAATTCTAAATATGCCATTAATAAACTCGACATTGTGTTGCACTCGCACTCGGATTACTACAATGTGACCCGATTCGAGTGTAGAAAAAAATCCAATACTCGAATTATGTAGATTCTAGTAAATAAGAGCTATGAGGAATGAAAAGATGTATAGAAAAGATGAGATTATTGTAAGAATTGGAGGAGCCGCTGGCGATGGCGTTGCTAGCATGGGTCAGTCCTTGGCCAAGATCTTTACAAGGCAAGGACTGTTTGTCCACGGATTGAACTACTATCAATCCGTGATCCGTGGAGGTAACGTTGGATGGAATGTGCGGGCTGCAAATCATCCTGTGAGATCCCAAGGAGACTATATCGACATAGTAATTGCCCTTACCAAGCTAGCTGCGGAAACTTATGGGCGAGAACTCCGAGAAGGGGGCATTCTGATTGTTGATGAGCGAACACGATTCGATGAGGAAGTTCTGCCGGCCAATACTCAAA
>JALTMP010000429.1 GCA_027001645.1 Candidatus Heimdallarchaeota archaeon | reverse complement strand
ACTAATAGACTTGACTACTGGAGTAGTAAATTGGTGTCGTTATGGTGAAAGAATCTTCAGATGGAATCGTATGCCCCGAATGTCAAAGCAAGAACATTGGTTTATCCATTCAAGACGGACATTACGTCTGCCTTAGTTGTGGTCTCGTACAAGACGAGATAGTTATAGATTCTTCCCCCGAGTATCGTGTGTATTCTAGCGAAGAAGCAAGAACAAAGCAACGAGTAGGAGCACCATTAAGCTTACTCAAAGTTGATAAAGGACTTTCCACTTCAATAGGCACAAGTGACCGAGACGCGTTTGGCCGACCAATTAGTCCCATGAGACTAGCAAGAATGCGCCGATTACGCCGCCTAAACTTGAGAGAATCCAGAAGTGAAATTAGAAACTTAAGACAGGCACTCAGAGAAATAAGTCGAATCGTTTCTGAACTGGGTTTTCCAGAGAGCGTTGCAGAAACAGCCTCCCTTTATTATAGAAAAGCACTAAAGGCCCAGCTCGTGAGAGGTCGGAGCATCAAGTGTATGGTTGCAGCTTCCGTTTACTTAGCGTGCAGAGAATTAAACATACCTATCGTGATTAAAGATTTGGAAGCCGTTTCTAGTGAGAATCGCAAAAGTATTGCCAGATGTTATCGAGTGATCGTTGAGAAGCTTCGAATTCAAGTTGGTCGCCAAGACCCATCATATTTGATTAATAGGCTCGGGGACGAGCTCAAACTTACCCCTCAGACCAAGAGAGAAGCGATCAAAATCATTGAACAAGTCAGAGCGAACAGACTCGATGTTGGGAAGTCCCCCATGTCTATTGCAGGAGCTGCGATTTATTTAGCATGCTTGAGAACAGGAGAGAGAAGAACCCAACAGATGGTAGCTAAAGCAGCCAAGACAACTCCAGTCACTCTGCGAAATCGCTTCAAAGAAATTGCAGAAGCGTTAGAATTATCATTAGAAATCAAGAGAGGAGCAGCTGCAACCCCGGTTTATTTCAAAAACCCGTGGGAATAGAAGAATCGAATTAGCCCAAAAATCTGTTTAATGTGTTATTTACCTCTCTTCTCTTTTCTCTCTCCTTGTTCCTTCTGTTTCTCTTTGAAACCTAGCTCTCAAAAGATCAACAAATGATTTTCAAGTATTTGGAAAGAGCAATCGAAAAGGGAGAGGAATTCATAAACATGCATTGCTAAACACTTAATGTGAGTGATAGGAAAGAGATGGCTGACTGGGTACTGTGTATTGCCCACACTGCAATTGAGCGTTATTTAAGAGATGGCGTTGTTTGGAAGCCACCTATTCAAAAAATGCCTAAGTTTCTACAACAAACACGGGGAGCATTCACAACACTGTATAATATCTCGAAGGGAAAGAAGGATCTCAGGGGATGTATTGGTATTCCACTGCCAATCTACCCGCTAGCTGAAAGCATAACGCGTTCTGCAATAGAGGCAGCAGTAAGCGATCCCCGCTTCAACCCCATATCGCTTGAGGAACTACCAATGCTAATGTTTAGCGTTGATGTGCTCAGTCCGCTGATACCAATAACCACTCACGACTTGAATGATTTAACAACGCTTATTGAAATCGGAAAGCACGGACTGGTCATCAAATACAAGGAGAGAAGCGGTTTACTTTTACCAAAGGTCCCTGAAGAGTTTGGGTGGACGGTTGAGGAGTATCTTGCCCATCTTTGCTTAAAAGCAGGCCTCCCTCCAAGCACTTACCAGAATCCGGAGGCGGAGTTATTCATGTTTAGCTCTGAGAGTTTTTCGGATGAGATGCTAATTGAATGAGAGCAAAGAGGGTTAAATTCTCATGTACCTTGGAGTAGATCCTTTGATTTTTTCAAAAGGGCTTTTGCGGTTTTATTGTCTCCGATTTCCTGGTATAACTTTGCAGCAATTTCATACTCTCGTGCGGCGACATGTTCAGTATCCAGCCCATTATTTTGCAAAGCGTCTTGACCTACCTCAATATGAATCTGAGCCAGTCTACGTTTCACGCGATTTAAGAGATCCTCATCTCCAAGATCTTTTACAATCTCAGCGGTTTCTGAGAGTATGACTCGGCGTTCTGCAAGGGGCCGGTCTTTTTCCTCTGAAAGTTCAAGATTTAGCTTGACAAGGTCCTTTATGGCAAAAACCCTCTTTTCAGGGTCCCATACTTGAAGAATACTAGCCATGAGACGGAGAGCTTCTATTCGCTCTTTCTTATTCTTTGTCTTTGTCGCTACAACTTGGGAATTTCGTAACGCTTGGGAGAAAGATAGTCGACCTAGATCATGATAAATCCGAGCAACGCGGAGCAGATTGTTTTCTCGTTGCCAAGCGTCAATCGCTCGAAAACCAAAATAGAGTGCCTTATGGGGATCATTGTGCTTGAGGGAGAGTTCCATAAGATGCTCATACATCGCGGCGGAATCTCTAAATCTATTTGCTTTATAGTTGTCATCTGCCTCTTGCAAGTAATCAGCGTAGTTGGGGTCATCTTCGATTGGCATTCTTAGAACCTCTCCTATAACTATTCTTCATGTGTCTTTTTTCCTATTAATTCTTGTTTTTCACATGAGAGATTGTTGGTACTACTAAAAAACGAGTTAATTGAATCCTTTCAAGGAATCGCTAAGAACGTCCCAAAGAAAATATTTGGTATCAGTGAAACTCTCTCGAAGGTAATCAAGTCGACCTTTGAGAAAAGAAAATGAAAACATTTAGGGGTTAAAAGGTCATGCTGTCAATCTTTTCTCGAGCTAGATTCAACAAATCATAGTCATTTTGATGTCGCAACAATCGATGTGCATCTTGATAGGTTAGCCACTTAGCGCTGTCATGTTCCTGAGAGAGATACAGCTTCTTGGATTTGAAACGTACCAAGAAATAATGAACCGTTTTTTCAACGACTCCATTTTTTCGTCGAAACCAGTACACACTAACCTTTGGTAGTTTGCACAAAATGGTAAATTGTGATTGTCCAGTCTCCTCGTAGATTTCCCTACGCGCTGTTTGCACAAGAGTTTCTCCTTCCTCGACGTGTCCTTTTGGAAAGCCCCAATGTCTCGCTTTGCTATATCTCAGAAGCAGGTAATACACGTCACCATTCTGGTCAAGAAAGAACGGGACTCCTCCTGCGCTGATTTCTTTTGCTACTTGGGGCTGAACGGATTGCATTCTATTCACCAACAAGGATACGATTCGATGACCGAAGATACTCTAATACTTTATTTTCTTCGTTCTTACATTAAGTTTCTGATTCACAAATAAGAACCATGGCATAGGGCATTATTTTTGGTTATGAATATCTCTAGGCATATTATTGAGCGATTTTTTCGTTCTGTCTATTCTATAGCTTAAAGCCTTCCATAAGGTTTTTTTGATAAAAGGGAGTAGTAACACATGCATCTGCTCAGTGGATTTCATGGTAATCCATAAGATGAAAAGTGAGCTCAAAGATCATCGGAGAAAGTGAGATACATGACACGCGAAAAGATCAGCTATCCAATTCACTTGGTACTCGAAGGCGTCGTAAAGCAGGCGGAAAGAGATGGTGTGATCACAAAAGAGGAGGCAGATTTAATCAACCGAATTCAAATCGATGCTCGTGAATTGGAAAAAAGAGTTAAGGAGTTCGTTGAAACAAAACAACCCACAGCAGAAGAGTTAGAGAAATTCTTGGTTGAGCAGAGAGAAATTCTGATCAAACAAGCGACAGAAGAAGCTGAGAAAGACGGTATTATCTCAGAAGATGAAAAGAGCATCATTAATCGCTTGATTCAAGAACTGGAGAAATACAAGGGATAGCAAGTAAAATAATTCCGGCTCCTTTTTGTCGAGCCTTGAGCGCTTGTTACGAAGCCAAATCTAATTTAGAACAAGAACAGAGTATATCTTGGCTCTTGATGAAGACATCGCCTAACTGATCAGTGATGGATGCAGCGGACACTGAGAGAGCTACTAGTATTGCTAAGAGAAGACTCTAAGAGACAGTTCAGGTGACTAGAGAGGAGTGCTTCCACACATCCACTCCCCTCGCATTATAGATCTTGACGTATCCGGCAAAAAGTAGTGTGGAATTTAATTCTTCATTGCGAGGATATTGCCACCATGGCACAATGACGTAATTGTAAATATTAGAACGAAGCAGAAGTGCTCGGATGGCGGCAAATTCGCCAGGGTCGTCTACATAATATTTGAATAGCAAAGGAACGTTCTTATGGAGATAAGTGTACCCACCAGTAAAGAACCAATGCGTTATGCCGAGAACCCCGGTTACGTCAGACTGCTCGGAAATGAATTTCAAAGCAAGATTATGATCTCCGAAGGGTTGCCAGTCGACAGTTTGTGAATCGCTACTCGATCCGGAGATGATCAAGATAGCGAGAAGCATCATAGCTCCAATCTTTCGTTTCTCAAAGGACAAAGCAGTCTCTGGAAATGCAACTTGGTTTGCAATTATGAGAAGAGCTTGCAGTCCTTTAGAATAGGAAATCGCCGCAATTAAATATATCAAGACTATGGAGGAAAAAACAAATCTCGGTTCCTTGTGTTTTGGGATAGAAAAGATAAGCAGAGTGCTGACACTCAGAGCAGCAAGAAAAATTAGATTTCCATAGGTAAGAGTGTAAAATGATTTTTGTAGAGAACTGTCCGGGGAGGATCTCTGAAGCAAATGAAGACCGTTGGCAGTGGCAAGCACAAGAAATATGATAGCAAAGAGCATTAAGGTGAGAGGGATTTTTCGCTGTACAAAAAAATGACTGAAATAAGCAAAGAAAGGAGAAACTCCAAAAATTTCAGAGCGCTTCTCAACAATATTGAATCTGAACCAGTGGAGAGGTGAAACTAGAAACACTCCATAGTATATCTTGTCTACGAACCCAGCAAAGAGAATCGAAAAAACCAAGCCAGTGAAGCCCTCCAAATAAAACCGCCCCTTAGATTTCCACGGAAGATCTGAAATAAGTACAAGTATCATTCCGGGCAATAAAACAGGACCAATGACAACAAGCTGGTCGACTCGAATGTAGCTGAATAATCCCAAAAAGAAGGATGCGAGGAAAATCCTAGAGGGATCAAATTCTTGATCTTGTGAAATTCTTCGAAACTCCTTTAGAAAATATCCCAGAAAAAGAAAAATCCAAGGTGTGAAGAAGGTGTTAGTGAGTGATCGGATGCCATAATAGGTGAATTCCCACCAGAAGGCAATAACGAATGATCCAAACAGAGGAGTGGTGCGATCAGAGGAAGGAACAAGTTGCTTGAGGAAATAATAAGAGGTAGGGATAAGAACTGTTGCATTGAGAGCCAAAAAAACCCGTATTGCTAGAAAACTAAAGCCCCAGTAATCCAAATTGAATGTTTTTCCAATCCAAAAAAAGAAGGCAAAAAGATAGGGGAAAATGGGGGACCTACTCATTCCATAAGATGGGGGATCGGTCGTTGTGCGAAATTCTGGGGGGATGATCCCATATCCAAAAATCATGTCGTGAGCAATTTCTAAGGATTGATACAGCTCATCAGGGTGAATTTGACCGTAATTATTAATGCTTCTTGCGAGACGAATATACAAACCAGCTACAGTGATTAAAGATAACAAGACGATATGGTTGTTTTTCTTGAGGAAAACCCCCCAGTCTACCTTTTTTAAGAGTTGTAAAACCTTAGCACCCCGTTTCATAGAACTTGCTGTACTCTTGACTTTTGAAAGGGTTTCCATTACAAAACAAAGGAAAAATGAGAGAGCAGTACTACTAAACTAAAAAGAGAGGTCTTGAGATTTGAGCTTCTTATTCCGTAGGCTTGCCTGATGTATCATGTCATCTTTTTTCACTAATTGAACGGGAGCATATTTCTCCAATCTTTCCAAAACTGCATTCGGATCATTGGTGTGGAGATGGATTTTTATGTAGTTCGTGTCTTCAAGTAGTTCTATGGAATCTCCATACTCCTTTAACTCGTGAGAGATTTCTTGAGGTGGATCTTCCGGTTTTTCCATAACATACTCTGTGCAGTATTGGAATTGAATCTCTTCTAGATTAGAAGGCTTAGCAGATGCATGTGTTTCAAGAAGATTGATTTCCTTGTTAATAGGCTTCAGTCGGTTTTGATCCACTCCGACAACATCCATCCAAGCCTTCAACATGTAAACAAAGCCTTGAGCACCTGCATCTACTACTCCTTTTTCTTGTAGTAGTGGTAAATGTTTGGGGGTTTCCAGAGTGGCTTTCGCAGCAGCAGCATATATTTCAACAAACAGATCATCCCAGTCAGCGGTAGCATCACTTACAACCTTATTGGCACGAGTAGCAACTTCACGAATGGCCGTGAGTATCGTTCCCTCACGCGGGTTAACGACAGCATTGTAGGCTTTTTCTGCACCTCGATCGAGGGCAACTGCAAATTCCTGTGGGCTTAATTCTTTGTTCTTTTCCAGTTGCTTGCAGAAACCCATTAAGAATTGAGACAAAATCACGCCTGAGTTTCCTTTTGCTCCAATGAAAGCGCCTTTAGCAATGCGTTTAGCAGCTTCGCTGACAGTAAGGGGATCGGGTGCGTTATCAAGTTCTTCGACAATACGACTCATGGTGAGAAACATATTCATTCCAGTATCGCCGTCTGGTACGGGGAAAACATTGATCGTGTCAAGGTAGTCCTTCTTCTCTTCGATTTGATCCTTTGCTTTGATTATCATGAGTTTTAGGTGAGATCCTTCAATTTTCTCGATTACTGCCATGGTTGCACCCCTAGATCCTTATTATAAGCTACTTGACTTTACTTAAAATTTTTCTTGAATCAGCCCTTCTACAGCCATATAATAGGTTTTTCAGATAGGAAAAAGGCACTTTCAAAACGTCGGTAGACACTTGAATAGGTCTAACATTCGGGAAGAATGAGCACGTTTTTAGATAATATAGTCTAATGTATGTTAGATGGAAAATCCGAATACAATTGTGCCAGGTAGTGCTGACATTCGTAGTAGTGCAGACTACCGGTTGCTTCGATCATCGGTTGCCGATCTCGGCTTAACCCCCGACGAAGCGTTGTTGCTAATGATGATGGGACACACACCAAACCAAGCCAAGACCGTGTATAGTTTTCAAGGATTAAGGCGGGCTACTCATCTGCATCAAGCTCAATTGACAAAAGCTCTTAATCGATTGAGTGCAAAAGGAGACGTTATCAAAACAACAAACGGTTATGAACTGACCGAGGCCGGAAAGAAAATAGCTGAAAATCTCGCAAGGGAATGGCTCAAAAAGTCAATCGGAAAATCAAATTTCGCTCACTTTCTTCAAGCAAAAGGAGAGATCACAGAGGGTGAATTGGATAATTCAACATTGAATATCTTGAAGAAGCACTTCTATGGAAAATGGTTTGCTCACTTGCGATTCTATTCCATGACATTTGACAAGGGCTACTTGCAAGTTAATTGGCTTGGGAATAATCCCAGAGAAGTGTTTGCGTCGTTAACATTCATTCCTCCTCGACAAATCACGGCCAGCGTTCAATCCAACGATGAAGAAACGTTGAGGACTTCCCTTCAAATCCTAACAGATCGGGCAAAGAACGAGTTGAAAGAAGAAATCGCTCTAGATGCAGAGTTTTCACTCGAAGATTATGATCCCTTTGATTTAGAATACCTAGCGTCCTAATGATTTTGATTACAACAAACGCTAGTATTTGAATCTTGATTTTTAAGGCAATAAAGCCCCTCAGTATGATGTGGTCAAACTAGCTCTGGCAAAAAATCAATTCATGAATTCCCAGGATTCTACAAAGTGGCTTATTAAAGAACGTCATTACATGTCTGGCTTGTGTCTTAAAGATACAAGCGATAGGGGGCGACTAGGACTTGTTGTGGGACAGAATTATTGATCCAATATTCCGCTTGCTAGCAAACACCGATCCGACAAGCGGAATCAGCTATTTGATTCGCTTCGTATTTATCGGCATAATTCTTGTCATTTTGATTTTCTCACTGGTCGTGGGATCGGTCATGTTCTTCTGGCTTCTGTCGCAAATCCCTCTTCTCTTACTACGCATGCTCTTTGGATCAATTACAAGGGGAGGAGGAGATATTAAACCATTCGTTGATGTGTTATTCTTTCCAGGGATTTTCTTAAGACACTTGGCAATGGTTATCGCTGCTCGAATACTTGGCTATGATACTGACGTGGGGTTCTATCTCTCTTATGGCGGCGAGCGCTCAGTCATTAAATTCACCGATGATTTGCGACATACAAACCATGCTTTGATAATTGGAATGGCACCATATTTTAATGGGATTTTGTCTTTTCTACTGGGCCTAACAATCCGATATTGGATTCAAGTTTTTCCTGAAAGAATTCACCTCCATGTTTTCTTTGCATATCTCTATTTGTCGTTCTCAATCAGTTATCGTGGAATGCCGAGCCTCGAGTCAGTTTGGTTTTTTATTCACGCCCTTATTTCTAGGACACCTTGGCCAGTTATGCTAACGTTATGGGGTTTATTTGCGACCAGTATCATGATTTCACTAATGGGCTTCGAGGTTGCGATAGTTATGTTCTTTTTTTACGAAATTGCAGTGCTCTATTACGAATTGGTTTTCATTCGGGAACCCGAGACTGAAGACAGAGTTGTTGATGATGTTCCGGTCTTACTTCCTCTAGATAGTGATGGGCCTTACTTTTAGAGTTAGGACCGATAAAATGGCTTGTGTAAGCCGGGAGCGAGGTTTTTTGCAACTCTGTGTTGCATGGCAAAAATGGGGTCTTCCTCAGATGGAGCGTTAAACGCAGCTTCGTCCAATTGTAGTGTTCCTGCTAGAATACCAACTTGATCCAAAGAGGATCCTACGATTAGCACATTAGGGTTTAAAATCTCAATCACATTTTGGGATAAGCCTTTGGCCCACATTTTGGTCCACGCATCGATGACAAAGACAATTTCTACAACAGCAGCTCTTGAATGAATCAGAATTGAACGTTTAATTTCCGCCATTGAGGCAACATTAAGGGGATAATTCAATGGACTAACAATAACAATGAATTCCGAGCTAGATGATTGAGGAAAAGAAGAAGCGGAGTACACAGAAAACTTGTCAAGGAGATTTTCTTGTAGAAGAGATGAAGGGGAATATCGGGGATCTTGTTCCAAAATAATGAGGGGATTTTGACTAGCAAGCAAGTTGAGGAATTGAATTGCGTCTCTTTCATTTGTTATCACTTTGCTACTAGGAATACTAGATTCCACTTTGATCATCCTCACTAGAGAACACGTGCAAAGCCTTAAAGAGATGCTGGAAAAAGAACGTTGTTTTCGGTTCCTTGACGAAAAAAGGATTAATGATCAGTCAGACATTGATTATTTCACCCTTTCAGATTCACCCTTTCAGAAGTGAAACAAACGAGGGATTAGAGAGAAATTAGAAAAACAGTTGGGGTTTTCCTTATCATAATGGTTTTTTGACTTGAGAAGCGACCAAACTCCAACCACACCCGAGGATTGAGTTCAACCACTCCATTGTACGGGATCATTTGTAACGTGAAGGAGAGGCTATATGAAAAACAAAAGAGGGATGACTCATGTTTTTCCTGGATCCATGAAGAGTAGAACTGCGATCTCAATCCCCCAACTTGACAGCTCTCTTAGTTCACCAATCACGAACCCGATCAACCCCTCTCGTCGCCTCCTACCACACAGCTCCTATTTTGTCGTCCAAGTCTGTAGGAGTTTTTCTCAGGGGTGATTTTTAACCAAAACAAAGAAATGATCACCTCTACATCGACATTATCTTTTGCATTTTCATTCTCTTTAGGTATCTAAGGTATTGTGGTTTTCTTATGGTCTCTTTCCTCCAAGAATTATTTATCAGAAAGACCATAAAGGCGAAATCTATTGATTCTAAAACAAATCCATAATAATATTTGCTATGGGATAATAACAGATGTTAAATAGTAATCATTCTTAATTAGATCAACAAGGTGACAATTTTGTCAAAAAGAGATAACTTACCGAAAACAGCCCGCATGGGCACTCAGAACAGAGATTGGTGGCCTAACCAACTAGATCTTGACATTCTTCGGCAACATGACACGAAATCAAACCCGCAAAAAGACATTAACTACCGCGAACTCGTTAAAACACTTGATCTTGAAGCAGTAAAATCCGACCTCAGAAAGGTAATGAGAGAAAGTCAGGATTGGTGGCCCGCTGATTACGGCCATTATGGACCACTCTTCATTCGAATGACTTGGCATGCAGCCGGCACATACCGAATCATGGATGGCCGTGGAGGAGGAGGAACTGGTGCACAGCGCTTTGCTCCTCTTAATTCGTGGCCGGATAACGCTAATTTGGACAAGGCTCGAAGGCTGTTATGGCCGATCAAGCAGAAATATGGGAATAAGTTAAGTTGGGCAGACTTACTGATTCTTGCTGGCAACGTTGCAATTGAGGACATGGGTGGTCCCACCCATGGAGTTGCACTTGGCAGAGAGGACATTTGGCATCCCGAAAAGGATATTTACTGGGGAGCTGAAAAGGAGTGGCTTGGGGACAAACGATATGGCGAGACAAGACAAGACTTGGAAAATCCTCTTGCGGCAGTACAGATGGGTCTTATCTATGTGAATCCAGAGGGACCGGGAGGAAATCCAGATCCCGCCCTTTCTGCACAAGACGTTCGCGAGACGTTTGGTAGAATGGGAATGACTGATGAGGAAACATTTGCCCTAATCGCGGGAGGTCATACCTTTGGAAAAGGCCATGGTAATGCTCCTCCAGATGCGGTTGGGCCTGATCCCGAGAGTGCACCTCTTGAGAATCAAGGACTGGGCTGGATTAGTAGCCATGGTTCCGGAAAGGGTGTCGACACGATTACCAGTGGAATTGAGGGGCCATGGACAACTAACCCGATTAAGTGGGACATGAGTTACTTGCATCTGCTCTTCAATTATGAGTGGGAACTCACTAAAAGTCCAGCAGGCGCGTGGATCTGGCAACCCGTTGACATTGATGAGAAGCACATGGCTCCCGAGGTTGATGGAAGCGGGAAGAAAGTGACCCTCATGATGACCACTGGTGACATGGCATTAAAAGTGGATCCCATATATCGTGAAATTGGCGAGCGTTTCATGAAGAACCCTGAAGAGTTTGCCGAAGCTTTTGCTCGGGCATGGTTCAAGTTGCTTCACCGAGACATGGGGCCAAAGTCAAACTATGTTGCTGGGGACTACAAAGACGCAGAATATATCTGGCAAGATCCAATTCCCGAGGGAAGACAGCTCAGCGATGAGGAGGTTTCGAAGATCAAGGAATTAGTTTCCAATTCAGGGCTTACTCCCCAAGAAATGATTGAGACAGCTTGGGCAAGTGCTGTAACCTTTAGAGGCTCTGATAAGAGGGGAGGTGCCAACGGTGCTCGCATCCGGCTGGCTCCTCAGAAGGACTGGCCCGTTAACAAACCAGAGCAACTTGCAAAGGTACTTGACGTTTATACCAAGATTGCCGAGGAAACAAATTCAAGCATTGCTGATGTTATCGTTATTGGTGGCGCTGCAGGAATTGAGAAACTGAGTGGCATAAGTGTTGAGGTAACAACCGGTCGTGGAGATGCAACCCAAGAACAGACCGACGTAGATTCCTTTGCTTATCTCGAGCTTCGCGCAGATGGTTTCAGAAACTATTGCGAGAAGGAATTTGCAGTTACTCCGGAAGAAATAATGCTGGATAAGGCACAACTTCTTGGCCTCACTCCTCCGGAAATGACCGTGCTTGTCGGTGGTTTGCGGGCCATGCACATTTCTGCAACTGGTGAAGGCATTTGGAGTGAAGAGGCGAGGCTAGATAATAGCTGGTTCAAGACCTTGCTGGACATGAGCGTTGAATGGGAGAAAACAGGGTATAATAGCTACGTGGCCAAGGATCGCAAGACGGGCGAGGTTGTTCGCACTGGGACTCGCGTTGATCTTGTGTTTGGTGCTAACTCCGAGCTTAGGGCCCTTGCTGAATTCTATGCTCAAGAAGACAACAATGAACGATTTGTTTCCGATTTTATTGCGGCATGGAATAAGGTGATGAACGCAGACCGATTTGACCTCCTCTAGAGTGCAAAGTTCTACGAAATGCTATGAATGGGTAATCTGCTGGTCATGAGGAAATCAAAACTATCAGGATGAATTCTTTCTTGACTTCATCCACTTAGCAGGGATCTAGGGTATAACCCAATAGATCACAGCAATTCTCCTCCATCGATGTTTCCAATTATTTCTTACATTGGAATTTTTCCGTTCTTGGACTTGCAACAATCAATAGAAAATGCACATTAGAGCATGTAGTATTTTCTACTTCAACCCTCATGGATTTTTCAGGTATTGAACCGAAACTTTTCAGTTCTTGCAAGAGCATTATTGAGTGTTATCTCTGCAAGAAGCCCAATGACCCTGAAATTCTTGGGGAAATATTTGAACAAGCTTGAAGAAAATCTAGAAGATACGGGTGGCTTGTAAGAGATCTGTTTCTATGGCTTATTTTGGATGTTTACTTACCGGACCCCTTCCTCCACTACTCTTATTTGTTTCAATGTGATCGTAAGAGTTCTAGAACAATGCATTTGTCCCCAGAGACAGGGACACAGGTTTTTCTCATTCAGAATTCTGTTCTAAGGTCTCAATCAAGGCAAACAATGAATCCAGATGTTCGAAGAACAAATAGGTAATTGCTTCTAAGCCCATTCCACCTTGATCACAAATCAGACGGATTCTGTTGCGATCTTTTCTTGTGAGGATCTCTTGGAGGATTTCATCTTTTTTCAAATCGAATTCTTGAGTGGTTATGTATTTCCATCCTTGATCGGTAACCCATCTTTGCACGAATGAAATGTTTCTCAAAGCAATGAGACCATTTATTTTAGGGTCAATATTAGACCGGAACCATAACAAAAGACTAGGAAGGGTAAACGATGCTCCGTACTCGGGGTCCGATACTATTTTGGCCGAATTCTTAACGCGAACAATTCTTCCAGGAAACGAGATTACATCCTCTGGGTTATTGCTATCAGAGTCCATATAGGCAATTTGCATTCCAATCTCAGGAATGAGAGGAAGGATGCCTTTTCGAGAAACAAGAAGAGAAACAGCGGACTTAAAATGTTGCAATGTCGCATATCTTTCGTCGGCTTCCCCTGAAACAATCTGTTTTGTTAGGCAGGATGTGCATGGTGGTGAAATCTGATTTATCCAGGGAAGAACTTCCCTATGAACGGCACATATTGGTCCCTGATTCCTCAACGCTTTACATCGGTTGCAAACAACCTCGATTGCGTCTTCATATCGTTCTGCGATTAGGTGAGCAGTCACTTGTTCAGCAACATTTTTTATTATTTCACCTAGGAGGGTCTTTGATTCCGATAGTGGTTCTTTCAAGTAGCCAGAAACAATTGGCTGGCTAACCCCAATTCTTTGGGCGATTTTTGTCTGAGACAAGCCTTGATTTTTGAGCATGTGAGCAACATGTTTTCGCAATAGAGGCAAGTATTCTGCACCTATTATCTCGCAAGGAAATTTCATTATAGCCCCCCAATATAACCCTAAGATAATCTTTATTTGTATTTCGACGGTTTACCCGGTTGATGAGAAAGAAAAAAAGAATCGTTTTTTCGATAGTTGTAATTTCACTACTTATCTTAGCATCACTTTCGCTCTTGCATACCTATGGAACAGAATCCCAGCTTCGCCAAAACGCCAATGATGAGATCGTGATCTACACTTATGATTCGTTGCTAGCAGATCCGGGGTATAATTTTACAGAAGTTTTCGAAGAATACATGGCAAGTAAGGGGACACCTGTGAACGTGAAATTGGTGCTCTTTGAGGATGCAAACACAATTTTGACGAAGTTAATTCTCGAGAAAGACAACCCGCAAGCAGACGTAGTAATTGGGCTAGACAACGTTCTGGTCCATAGAGCAAAGGCTGAAGGGGTCCTACAGCCATATGTGAGCCAAAATGTCGAGGGAAAAATCCCTTCTGAGCTCATTAACAATCTAGATCCAGAGCATTACTTGCAACCATACGATTTTGGAATAATCTCCTTCTGGGCAGATAAGAATAGGGTAGGGTACTTATTGGATGATTCTCAAAGCATCACTCTTGATGATTTCAAGGAGAATTCAACGCTTGCGAATCTACTTATTGTAGAAAACCCTGTGTTCAGTTCGCCAGGACTAGGATTCTTATTGTGGACAATCGCAGTTTATGGTGATGAAGACAAAGGAATAACTGGAGTCTTGGGCCAGGGAGATTGGAAGGAATGGTGGAAAGAAACAGCCCCCTATTTGAGAATTGTAAAATCCTGGGGAGATGCGATAGATGAATTCTTTGCTGAAGAAGCAAATCGACCAATAATGATTAGCTATGGAACCAGCCCCTCCTATGGATATTGCCAGTGGCAAGATAATTCTACGTGGGCCTTTGTTTCTCATGAGAATAACAAGGCTTATGCATGGTATCAGGTTGAAGGGATAGGACTTGTGAAAGGGGCAAGCAATCCTGAAATGGGCAAGAAGTTCATTGATTGGTTCCTATCGGAGGATTTGCAACAATATATCCCTGAAAACCAATGGATGTACCCCGCGAATAACAATGTAACGCTTCCACAATGCTTCCTAGAATCAGCGCTCCATCCCGACAATGTAACGATTCTGAATTCGTATCTTGGTAATGAAGCGATATCACAGAATTTGGACACATGGCTCGATGAATGGGAGGAAGTCATAGCCGGCGTTGGAAAAGAAGAAGACAGCATACTTCCAGCCTTCAGCACTTGGGAAGTTGCAATTGTCTTAGCCTTGACTGCATTCATAACACAAGACTTGATAAGAAGAAGACGTGAATGAACACGATGGTTTCCGAAACTGTGGGGAACAAGGACGTGAAAAACTTACTCAGAGGATTCAGATTAAGCTTTTTGTTTCTCACAGTTTCATTCTTTTTCCTTCTTTTTGCATTCTTTGTTCCTTTGGGACAAGTGATCCTGGTTGCCTTCGGATACGGATTTGGCAATAGTGGATTTACTTTGCAATATTTCGTGGAAATAATCACAAAGAAATCGTTTCTGGAAGCAGTAATTTTTACTTTTGAGCAAGCAGTATGGACTACGATTTTCTCGTTATTAATCGGCTTACCAGTAGGGTATTTCATAGCTAGGTATAGATTCCCAGGTAGAGGAGTGGCAAGAGATCTTCTCACACTCCCATTCATTCTTCCCTCAGTAGTAATGCTCTTGGGTTTGATTCTGGCCTTCGGATCTGAGGGGTTCATAACACGTTTTTCGCGAGAGCTTTTTGGTTCACCAATCATTTCATTATATGGGACGAAGTCAGGAATCATCTTAGCCCATACACTGTACAATATTTCAGTGGTAGTTCGTATTACGGAAATTGGTTGGAGTTCATTGAGTCGAGAAGAGGAACAAGTAGCAAGAACCCTCGGAGCATCTCACTCGCAATTTGTGCTTAGGATTGCCTTACCTAACATGAAGGAATATATCCGTACAGCAGCCCTTCTTGTTTTTCTTTACAGTTTCAATAGCTTCGCGATAGTGCTGGCCTTAGGTGAGGTTAGGTACAAGACCATTGAAGTATTGATTTATGAATCAGCCCGCGTGCGATTCAAATTTCATCAGGCCGCGACGCTCACAGTTTACCAGTTGATCATTAACGCGGCAGTAATCTATGGATACCTCTCCCTCTCGCCATCAAGCACGCCCTTGTCCGAGGAGTGGTATTATGAAAAACAGACATTGAGGGATCAGTTCAACAGCCTTAGATCCATCGTTAGGTTTGGCATTTGGTCATTTTACGTATTTATCGTATTATTAGCTTCTTTGCTCCCAATAATTGCGGTGATTAGAACCTCAATACTAATCCGAGCGGATCAGACAGATCTACTTTCCAACTACAGAATTCTGTTTTCTAACAGATATGATCCCTTACTGGGCTTACCACTGGGACAGGTCATCCGCAATACAATCGTTATTGCTTCAGGAGTCGTATTGCTCTCAGTGGCTTTAGCCCTTCCAATTGCCAGATATTTTAGCTTTTACAGCCATGTCGACCGAGAGCCCCATGAGAAGGCATCGCGACTCGTAAGTATGAGCATCATTTTACCGATGGCAACAAGTCCCGTGTCTCTTTCACTTGGCTTAATCATAGCGTATCAATTCTCAAAGTTCTTTGAAAACAATGTTGTTTTTTGGATCATTACTGCACAAACGCTTGTAGCTCTCCCCTTTGTTTACCGCTTAATTGCATCCAGATACGAACAGCTAGACCCAGAGATTGTTCGAGTAGCGAGAACCCTTGGTGCCTCCAACCGCTATATTTTCAAATCAATTGAGCTCCCATTTCTTGCAAAGACAGTAATTGTGGCAGCAGTCTTTTCATTTGCGATTTCTCTTGGAGAATTCGGGGCAACATATTTCTTTTCAAGAATCGAGTGGACAACTCTCGCAATAGCAGTATTCAAGCTGAAGAGTGCAAGACAACCGGGAATTCCGAGTGCAATGGCCGTAATTTTAATCCTAATATCATTCATTTCTTTCAGAGCAATTTCAATAGGGGAAGAAACAGAGCTAAGAGTTTGAGGAATATTCATGTCGGATCTGAAGGTTGAAAATCTATATTTTTCGTATAAATCCTGGGAAGTCTTAAAGGGAATTTCGTTTTCAGTAACTGATTCTCGACTCGCAGTTCTTTTGGGGGCAAGTGGTAGCGGTAAAACAACAATATTGAAATGTATAGCCCAGTTGCTCAGATATGACACGGGGAAGATATACATTGGTGAAGAAGAGATCACGGGCAAATCTCCCCAAGATTTGAACGTGGGCTACGTTCCCCAAGGACAAATTTTGTTCTCAAACATGTCTGTGCTCAAGAATATTGAATTTGGTATGACTGTAAGGGGGATGCCTCGAGAGGAAAGAAAAAAGCGAGTTAGAGAAATTGCAGATCTGCTAGGTGTAAGTTTGTTTCTTGAGAGAAAACCGCGAGAGTTGAGCGGGGGGCAAAAGCAACGTGTTGCCATTGCTCGAGCGCTAGCAATCCAGCCTTACTTATTATTACTTGATGAGCCGTTAGCATCTGTAGACGCGTTCAGTAAGGAGACACTTGCCCTTGAAATCAAAAGAGTACAACAGGAAACAGGCACCACAACCGTTTACGTAACACATGACCAGACTGAAGCTAGACTCGTAGCGGATCAAGTTGTGATCTTGTCTCAAGGAAAGATAATTCAAGATGAACCCTTAGACACAGCAATAATAAACCCAAGCTCGATTGAAGCAGCAATTCTAATGGGGATTCCTAACTCAATACAAGTGGACCAACTTAGGGAAGAAATACTGATGCGGTTCTCTCCGGAAACAGGCATAATAATCCCATTTGACGAGATTCGACTGAAACCCGATGACAGCCTAAGAGATGGGATGATACGAGTGTTAGGGAAGGTTGTGAAGGTGACTCAGGACATATATCAGAATTCAGTGCTCGTCCTTCAAACAGATAGCCTTACGACAAAACCCATCCGACTTAGGATCAAATTAGACCGTCAAAGTGGTTTCGAAACAAAAAAAACACTCGAAAAAGTTGAGGCGTATATTCCTCAATCCAAAATCAAAGTACTATGAATGGGCAATTAAGAAAAAACAAAAAGCATAGAATGTTGAAAGATGAGATCCCCGTGTTAGCAATGAAAAGAAGGATCCGCAGAATCGTAAGAGAGTTCTCTCAAGAAACAGGAATACCCATAATTTTTGAAAAGGACCAAATTATAGCAGAAAGGTCCCAGAAGAGGATTTCATTAATAGAACTGGAACATGCTTTGTCTCACATTCAAGCAGAATTACTAGAGGATGCTCTCCCAATAGTCTTGTTCCACTTAGATGAGGAAGCAGTCTATGAACAGGCAAAGGCATATTTAAGAGGAGCAAACAGCAGAGTAATCGAGAAAGTCGCCCTTACCTATAAAATACAGCCAGCAGAAGCTAAAACAAAGAATCCGGGAGAAGAATCGCTTCCTTTGCGATATAATGTCGGAAGGCTCGAGTGGCAATTAGGTGTCCAATGTGGCAATTCTATAAGAGAGAGATTGTTGATAAGCTCCCATTCCTTTATTCCGATAAATAAGATCGTGACGACTGTTGATGAAAAACGATTGCTCTCTTTGTTTGAAGAGTCCGCCGACAAATGGCCAATTCAAGCAGTGGCTGGACCGCTGAGCGAAGCAGCCAATTTGTTCTATCTTTCAGGGAGCAGAATTTCAGACTTCTTGTTTGAGCAGTCATTTGTCGAAGGCATTCAGACAGCAGTAGAAATGCGGAATGAGGAATTAGTGTTTTTCCCAATTTCGAGGCACTTTGCGTTATTTACGAATGAACGGGATACCAAGACAATTTCTAAAATCGCAAAGAAGGGAATGAAAATCGCAGAAATGGCGACACAGGATAATGCACTGGCAGAGATTCTTGGCATCACCAAGGAGGAACTGAATCCAGTAGGAATGCTCGGCCAAGCTGTGTTTCATTCAGACCGCCTTCACTTGGGAGTGTCACCAATCGCTAGAATCAGCTGGGATATTACCGGCGGAGAGGCATTAATAGGGAGCAATAAAGAGTTCTGAGCCATTCAAGGGGTTTGTGAAGCCGGATGTTCAACCACGATTTGCCCATTTCTGATAACGGACTTAATATTCGATCGCTCAGTTAGGACGGTTATGTCGTCTAGTGGATTCTTTTCTAGGAGAAGCAAATCTGCGTCGTAGCCTTCTTTTAGCACTCCAGATTTCGGCGCATGTGGACCAAGAGTTAGAGGACCATTTCCGGTTGCAGAAACTATTGCGTCACTATTAGACATCCCGGATTCCACGAGATAAACCAACTCGAAAGCGTTTTGCCCCCATTGAAAAATGCCATTAGGACCGGAGGCGAAAATATCTGTCCCCATAGCAATTGTCACACCTGTTTTAATAGCGATTTTTACTGCTTCTTTGTGTCGTTCCTCAATTGCTTTTGCTTTCACAAGGGCATAATCTGGAAGCTCGAGTTCTTTCGAGAATTGAATTAATCGTCTAACCACATACAGCGTGGGAACTAGAATGGCATTTTTTTCAACCATGAGTTCCGCCAAGTCCTCGTCTAAGAATGTCCCATGATCTATCGTAGTCACTCCTGCTTCGAGCGCAGCACGTATACCTGGTGCGCCATGGCAATGAGCCGCGACGCCTAATTCTGCACGCAGAGCCTCTTCAACGATAGCACGGTGTTCTTCGGGGGAGAATTGCTGATGAATGGGGTGGTCAACTATGGACATAACACCACCGGAAGCACAATATTTGATGATTTCAGCACCTTTTCTCAATTGTTTCCTAACCGCTCGATAGCATTCCGCAACGCCATCTGCTAATTCGCCCAGACCCATTGATCTGTCATTCATTAGGTTGACAATGTCTAGAGGCATTGTATGGAAATCCCCATGACCGCCTGTTTGAGAGATCACGCTTCCCGCTCCGTAAATTCGAGGTCCCGGAATAAAGCCTTCTTCCACAGCGGTTTTCAGGTACACGCCAAAGCCTCCGACTTCTCGCACACTTGTTATTCCAGAGGCAAGTGTTTCCCTAACATCCCAAGTGGCACGAGCAATCAGTACCGGCTGAGGAGTTTCACTTATTGACGAAATATTCGCTTTCGTGATTCCAGTGTAGTGGGCATGCGATTCCCAGAGTCCAGGCATTACCACTGGAGAAAACAGGTCTTTGTCTGCACTCGGAGCGTGCTCTTGCTCCCCGGCATAGATGATTTTATTGTTCTCAAGAACGACACTACCATTCTTAATATGGGAGCCATCACCAACAATTACGATGTCAGCATCAATACGAGTTGAAGGCATTAATCAAGTTAGCCAGATCTGCAAAATAAGAATGTATTGGATTTCTGAAGAAAAAAGCACAAAGAGCCAAGAATTCCACAGAACGGTTTGGATTTCCTTCCATCCTTACAATAAGAAGTCAGTTATACAGAGCAAACGAATCCACTAGTGGAAATGTCGTCTTCTCGGGTATCTCAGATTTGGAGCATTGGAATCGATGACACTGATAGCTTGCAGGGAGACTGCACCACTGAGATGATGTTCTCTTTTTTGGTTTCAATTAAGGAAACACTTCGCCTCATTGATTTTCCGCACCTCATCAGGTTTAATCCCAACGTTCCTTGGAAAACCAGAGGTAACGGGGGAGTCAGCATTAGATTTCAGGCTACTAGAAGAGACGCAGAAGATGTTTTTGAAGAACTGAAAAAACGCTTACCATCTGCTTCAAAAGAACTGAATCGCAATCCAGGGATTGTGCTAGTTCCTCTAAGTGTGATTGATGAGGGAAGGATCAAGGATTATTATCGCAAAGTGATGACCCAAGTAGTTCTGTTGGAAGAGGCCTTAGAACTTCTTGACTCTGTTGCTGTAAGCTATCATGGCAAAGGAACAAAGCGTGGCTTGATTGGCGCGTTAGGGGCATGTATTGCAGATTTGAGTAAGGACTTCACGTTTGAGCTCCTTGCGTATCGGGCGAAGGAGAAAATTGGTAAGACAAGACAGATCGAAGTATCGTCTATTCTTCGTTGTGAAAAAAAATGGTCCCCAAGAATTTTCAACAGTTACGATTTGGAAAATGATATTCCACTCATCGCGCCAAGGGGAAAAGATCCTGTGCTTTTTGGTTTGAGAGGTGAAAACCCTTACGATTTGCTAGAAGCATATCATGATCTTGAGATCACTGAACCCATCGTCGGAGGACTGATATTTAAAACGAATCAAGGAACAGATCAACACTTAGAGTTAGCCACAAACAAGCTAGTTCCATTTCAAGCCTTTGTGGACATAGGAGTGGTTCGTTCCCCCCCAGAAGACATTCAAGGGGGGCATGTCAGATTTCTCACACAATCCAAATTTAACGAGGTAGAGTACTGGACTGTGTGTTATGAGCCTTCCAAACAATTGCGATCAATTGTGAGAAAGCTAAAGCAAGGAGACGAGATTGAGGTTGCTGGAGGAGTTCGAAACCTAATGATAGATAAGCGAATTACTGTTAATCTTGAAAGACTAAAGATTCTACATTTAGAGCGGGAAACAGTTAAAGAGAATCCTCTTTGTCCAATATGTGGCAAACATCTTACAAGCAAGGGAAGAGAGCAAGGGTTCAAATGCAAAAAATGCAAAAAATCATTTCCTAACGCGAAACCGATCATAAGGCGGTATGGTCGGGAAATCCTACCTGCAATCTATCTCCCCCCTCCAAGCGCCCAAAGACATCTAACAAAACCTATTTGTCGCTATGGGAAGAGCCCCCGTACGTTTGAGAAATATACTTCGGAATTGTTCTACCCCATTCGTTTGCAAGAGACATCGAAATAAAAGGGATTCTTCTAGGTGAACGGGAATACGTGTTTACAAGAATGAAAGCAAGTATTGGTCCAGTTCGATCTTTGCTTTTGCATACTCCTGGTCGGTTTCAGGAAACATCTCTTCAACCGTAGCAGATTTCCATGCTTCTTTCCATTCGTTCAAAGACTGGAAAATCTTTTCCCAAAACGGCTTTTCATCAACAGCTTCTCCTGATTGCTTTCTGATCTTATATTCTCGCATTGCCATAATAGTGTCTTGAAGAACAGCACTGAAATCTCTAAAAAATTCAAAGGATTGTCTGCTTGGAGTTAGGGGGTAGATTTCGCGAAACGCCCTTGTTGCTTGTGGCAATAGCTTCAACCTTGGGTTTTCAAAGGTGGAGGCTTTTTCTAAAAAATGAGCAACGCGAGTTACCCATGCGAACAAATCTGCTGGAGCTTCGGGTTCAGGTATGTTGAGCTCTGGAGGAGCTTTTTTGATCTGTTTTGACAATAGATCAGGCTGTTCTTTAGAAGTTTCTGTTTCTTTATCAGCTGAGCCGATGAATTTTCCATCCAAGAATACTTTCCCGGCTCCCTTTCGTTCAAGAACGTGATTTTCGCCATCTTCCCAAAGTTCCTTATCCTTTAGCCAGCTCCTTCCCCTAAATTCACATCTATTCTCGATAGACAACATGGCCTCAAATAGTGGAGTTCCGTCTTCTGCCGCTTTTGGAGACTTGAATGCTTTAATTCCTTTTCCAGGAACCCATGAAAGGCCTTCATCGACTCCTTGGATTTCCACACCCTCAGCATTGCACTTGTAATAAATACGCACGGTATCTTTGTTTTTTTCACTTCTTTCAAGAAACACCGAGTGTAGGACAGGTCGTTCTAACATGTTGTCACCTTACGAATCGGTCAACAACGGAAATAAGTCCTACGGGTCGGCCGACTTCTTCTTGAATAAATTTCCAGTGTTTCCAAACGTAGTAGCCATAGACAAGAAGGGGGAAAACGAAAGCGAAGTAAACAAGAAGAATCCTCCACGCGAAGCTACCATGAGAAGAAATGCATGAAGGTAGGCTTGTCAGACAGTCCAAACTGCTTATCTGATACTGCTTCTCATAGGACATGATAAAAACCGGATAGGTTACATAGGTGATTGGCCAGATCAGCCCAAAAAGAAGGAAAAACGAAACAGCCCATAGGAAGGGCATTTTCTCGGGGACTGAAAGGAAAAGAATGAGAGGATTAACTACTCCAATGATGGCGTAGGCTTTTCCGTAGAACTGCTTAAATTCACCCCATTTATCAGGCGATGCAATATCGAAATCGTCTTGAGACGGGGAGGGAGTAGAAGAATTGTTCGCCGAATTTTTAGAGCTCTCGTTACTCATCTGCAATTGACCTCACTCTCGGTTAGATTTGAATGTTCTTGTTTGAAGAAAAAGGTGGCGTTCATTGAGTTTGCTTGCTTTTAGAAATGCGCTAGAAGACATCACTGCAAGAAAAAGGGGATTCTTGCCACGATGTCTTCTCTAGTTAGAATTTCGGTCGCTTGAGAAAAACCAAGGTTCGCAACATCTGTCAATAGTTCTAGTATTCTTCGTCCTTCTTCTGGGTCTTCAACCCTAAGTAGGTGTTCTCCAAGCATTGTAATGAATGCTTCTGATCCATACGCCTTCAAGTATCTCCAGCGTGCCTTTCTAAGCCAGCGCACATAGCCTTTCTTAACTTCATCCATGTCTCGGGCTCCTGAAAATACTATCTTGTATTTGCCAGAGTCACGCAGTGAGCTAAAGTACAAAGTCTCCGTGTAATTCCAATCTTCCCTAACGGACGGCAGTTTAACCTCTGAGGTTAGTCGGTCAATCCATGTTGATCCGTTTCTTGGAGCAAGAATCGTGGCAGGAACATATGTTTTGCCTCGCAGAACCATTACTCTGATGCTCCAAAGATTGGTTACGTCGGGTTTCTTTGACAAAGTCTTGAGAGATAATTCTGGTTCACCAATGGTGAGATAAGAAAGAAATTCGTCCATTAAACTATTAAGAGCACGATTGAGTATGCCTTGTTCTATGGCTTTTTTGGCGCGTTCTCCTGGAATAACACTAAGTTCGTACATGAGAAAAGTGTCTTCCTTGGTTAGTGAGTCATGGACCCAATAGCGAAGATCAAAAGGACCATAATCCTTGAACGACTTACCAGAAGAAGGAGAGAATTCTCCTAGCATTGTTCGGAGTAGATCTTTCGGACGGAATTTTTTCAAATCTGTAGAAAGTACGCCACTTGGAGAAATCCTTCTATTTCCGAGGGAAGAGCGGAAAATGTCTTTAAAAATGTCAATCACATCGGGGTCGCTCCCCTCCCCGTTTGAAATGTGTTCCGAGATCAAATAAAGGTCTCTCAAGATAGAACGATAGATTCGTCCTTCGTCATTAGGCCCTTTTACGAGTTCATCAAAATGAACAACAACGGGGGCTTCGGAAGGTAGTGAGTGTAATTCCTGCTCTAAAACGGATAGGCACCGAAAATAAGCGCGATAATATTTGTGGGTTAAGAAGTTAGATTGGAAACGCTGTAGATTAGTCAGTGCTTCGCCTGCGTGAGTGCGGAAACCAATGGTTTCTTGCATGTATTCCAATAACACATCCAGATCCTCAGCTCCTTGTCCTCCTAGTTGTGATCCCTCTTGCAGCCATTTTCCGGGGAATTCATCTTGGCGGGTTATGCTTTGATCAATTGTAAAGAGGGTGAACCAAGCAATAGGAACAAAGCCGTTTCCTATCAGCAGTGGGGAGCCTCCTTCCTTCGGTTCATCGCCAATGTAAAGATACGATCGTTCTCCACTCACGCAATATCATCCCATACTAGCTTATCGCTCTACTAATATTCTTACCTATCGAACTTGACGAAAACTTTTGAAATATACCTATTGGTCGTTTAAAAGCAGAATCCACTCGAAAGAATAGAGGAAGAATTACGATTCAGATGTCTAGAAGGGAGAGAGAGGTGGCTGAAAGTATTCAGACGTTAAAAAACAAAAAAAGCAGTTTCTATATCCTTCAGAATGTCCTAACACTTTTGGATTCATTTTCCTAAAAACATTAAATACCGAATACATCCGAAGTTAATATAGATGTTTAACTTTGATGCACATTGGGACCCAATAGACCTCGAGGAGCTCATGAAAACGGTTCAGAAAGCTCTAAAAAACAAGTATCATGATCAACAGGAACAGCAACACGACCACATTGAGCCTTTTAACTTGGGTCTTGAGCAAAGACCTGCCGAACCCCCGAAGTTCTTAGAAGAAGAGTTGTTTGGGGATGACGAAGATCCGAACCCCAATGTACTCGAAGATGTTCTGAATATGCTAGAAGATGCTTTATTTGGCGAAGAGGGTCCGGAAGAGGGTGGTAATTTTAGCGACTTCGACACACCACCAATTGCCACCACGAAAGTTTGGTACAAGGGAAAGATTCACGCATGTGATGTCATTAATGAGACATATTGCATCTACCCGTATGAGCAGTGGGAGGATCTCGAACTCATAAATTAATTTAGCGAGCAGGAATAAAGAGGTCCTGGGTTCCTTTAGGGAGGGAGCTAATGCTTTTTCACTCATGGCCTTGTGTTTTCAAAGAGGGATTAATCTTCTGAAGACGATCTATGAGAGGCAGAGTTAAGGATTCAACTGTTGTCTTGTGAGCAATGTAAGATTTTTCAGGGTCATGAAAAACCATTAACGCCATCTCATTCTTCCAAGTAGTAGGCATTGCCCCCACTAACACAGCACGGGAAAGTGATTTCTTATCCTCAGCACCAGATAAAATCCAAATATCTCTAGGACTGGCAAGTTTTGCAAAACCCCCTATCCGTTCGAGTTCGTATCTAGCTGGTTTTGTGAATTTCGTAAGCACATTGTGTCGTATCTTGGTTCCTTGTGCCTTATTTCCCCCAATAGAAGCTTCGTAGGTTAGAGCTAGAAGTGGGTTTAAACCTTCAAACAGTTCGTCTGTGTAGGGATACCTATCCCCTAACCACGTGTTTACTGAGCTATCTTTGAAAACACGTAGATCATCAGACCAGAAAAGTTTGAATGCTTGATCCATGACGTCGATTCTTGACGTCACCTCTCCAATTAATTCAAGATAGAGTTGTAGTTGCTCAAATAAAGCATAGTCCTCAGGAGTTCCAGAAATGGGGTTGCCATCTTGGGTATATGTGTGAATAAGATTGGTTCCATCTAAGAATCGAGCCACGAGTTCTTGATAGATGCCCCGAGCAACGGATAAGAAATTCTTGTCTTGAGTCGCGGCATATGCTGCAAGAAAAGCCAAGGCAACAGATGCTTGTTCAGATGCTATCGGTTGATAGTCGACTAGTGGTCTTCTTTCATTCTGCTCCAAGTAATCCAGTAAAGGATGGAAAATATTCGTCTGGATCTCCAATTCCGACATGCTCAGGTAAGAAGGGATCTGGAACGGATCGAAACGAAGAATATTCTTTCCCTTAAGCCGACAATTGCCGGTATCTTTCGCTTGGGCATAAAACAAGAACTCTTCAATTTGATCAAAGGAAAGGGCAGAGTGAAGCTCAGCGATTGTCCATAAGTACGGATCTCCTTCTTCTTTGCCGGAGTGTGGGAGCAAGGCACGAGCAAAGAAGTTACCGATCCCTTTCATTTCCTTCTGAAGAAAATCTGCCTGCCTTCTAAGCTCCTTTAAGAAAACAGCTCGATCTTCGGAGGCAAAGGAAGCTTGAGCTAGCAATCTCAGATACCAAGCATTATCAACGAGGAGCTTTTCAAACGAGGGTTCAGTCCAATCCTTCTTGTAAGAGACTCGAAAAACCCCCCCGCGTAGCGGATCAACAAATCCTTGTTGTCGCATTCGATGTAACATGCGAGTGATTTTCAGCCCCAGAACGCGGGCACCAGTGTAGGTGTAGTAGTCCCATAGGAATGAGTGAAGGGGGTAAAAAGGGAATTTCGGATTGTTTGGAAAAGCACCGTTAGCATCATCGTATTCTGTAACTACTTGGGTCAAGATATATCGCATAAGAGTCAGATCATCTTCTGCCTCTCTCTGATAATTGATTGCTTGAAATGGGAATTCCGAGATTTGTTTTTCAATTTCCTCCTTTACGTGCTCAAAGGATTTTCCAATTCGGATAACGATATCAGAGAGTCCGGGGTTGTTTTCCGTGCCATAGGGAGGAAGGTAATGAAAAGCGAGAAAAGGATGTCCGTCGGGAAGAGCGAAAATGATAGAAGGAAACGAAGCGATTCCTGCAAGCTCAGACATTACTTCAAGAGCTCTTCTTGCAAGAGAGGGGAATTCCGCGGGGTTAACAAGAACAGGGGAAACAAAGGAATGGATGGTTCTAGCTACATCGGGATTGTTGAAGGATTCTCGTTTCATTCTGGTGGAGGGAAAGCTCCAAGTTGGTAGAATTGCCATTAGTAAGGGGCGGTCTTTCGAGTATTCTCCCTTCAAAAAAGATTCGGCAGATAGGAATTTCGTTAGACCGATTTCTTCGCCCTGGCTCCAGTTCCATTTTTTCTTTGACACAAGAGAGTTATTTAGGGTGGAAATAAGAAGATAGGGGTCCAAGTCGTTTCTAATAGAACTCCCGTGTCTTAGGAAACATCATGATGACGAGATATCAAATGGTTCGTAGAATTCTTTACTTTGTTATTCCTCAGTCGGTAAATTTATGGAAACACCAGATCATGTCTCTATGTGGATCATTTTCAGCGAGAATTCAAAGTTCAGATTGCAAAATATAATCGCAAAGGAACAAAAAGATGGATTGCGTCCCATCTACTAAGGTATCCACTATTACCCTTGTGGGTATTCGTTGGAACAATCTTAGGGGCTGCAATGCAGGGGGCAGTGCCTTTCTTTATTGGCAATGTGTTTGACGAAGTATATGAAAACACCGCAGATGCAAGCAGAATCGGTTACTGGGGCATTCTCATCTTAGTATTCGGAGTGGGAGCAGGACTCATTCAGTTAACTTCAAACTTTGCCATCGAATTCTTAGCGCAGAGATTTGAACGAGATGCGAGGGAGGAATTATATGCTGAGCTGCTCGGGAAGAGCTTAACTTTCCATGATAGGCAACGCGTTGGAGATATCATGGCACGAGCGGTTAATGATGTTCGGCAACTCAATTTCATGGTCAACCCGGGAATCGCTCTTGTTTTTAGATCAGCAATAGGAGTAATTGTGCCCTTAACATTAATTGCGATGCTTCATCCACAGCTCTTGATCATCCCCCTCATTTACGTCATAATTTTTCTTTTCTTGCTTAGACGGTATAATAGGAATCTGTCTGTCGTTGCTATGAAGCTCCGACGGCAAGTCGGAGTGATCAACTCAAGGCTAAACGAAACGTTGATGGGGATTCATATTGTTCGAGCGTTTTCACAAGAGGATCAGGAAAGAAAAGTGTTTGATAAAAATGTGAAAGCTTACAGGGATTATTTTGTAAAACAAGCAGATATTACGGCCAGATATTTGCCACTACTAGTGCTAGGAATAGCTATTGCGCTTGGATTCTTACACGGGCTTTTCTTGTTCAAACGTGGTGAGATATCGTTTGGAGACCTCATAACGTTCTTGGGCCTCCTAGCCCTTTTACGATTCCCTACATTCATCAATGTGTTTGCATTAGCAGTCCTAACGATTGGGATGGCAAGCGCAGATCGCCTTCTGAGTATTATACAAGCAGAATCAGACATAGATCAAAATCCAGAAGGCGTTTCGAAACCAATCGAGGGAAACATTGAATTCCGAAATGTCACCTTCGGGTATGATCCAAAGAAGCCAGTATTGCATAATATCAGTTTCAAAGTTCCTGCAGGAAGTTCTTTAGCTCTCGTCGGAATGACGGGGAGTGGAAAAACAACACTAACAAAGCTCATCGCTAGATTGTATGACGTAAATGAGGGAACAGTGTTGGTTGATGGGATCGATGTTCGAGACTGGGATCTTGATTCTCTAAGATCACAAATTGGCCTTGTAGAACAAGATATTTTCTTGTTCTCAAAGTCAATAAAGGAAAACATATTGTTTGGAAATCCCCAAGCAACGGAGGAAGACATGATTAACGCTGCAAAAATGGCGCAGGCACACAATTTCATCATGGCGCTTCCAGATGGATATGACACAATAATTGGGGAAAGGGGGATAACCTTGAGCGGAGGTCAAAGACAGAGAATAGCAATTGCGAGGGCGATTCTTTCTAATCCGCGAATACTGATTCTTGACGATGCGAGTTCGGCAATCGATAGTCAAACAGAGGATGAAATTCAAAAAGCAATTAGAACAGTGATGAAAGGACGAACAACTTTCTTAATTACTCACCGAGTTGCCCAAATAAGGCACGCAGATATGATTCTTTTGCTCCGAAGAGGCGAGCTCGTTGCCACCGGAACTCATGAAGAGCTTCTCAAGACAGAACCACTTTATCGAATGATCTTCTCCCGATTTGATGAACTAGAAATCCCCCCTCCGGAGGCTTACAAAGAAGTGAGGTAGAGAAAAATGGCTTTGATTATGCGCGGATTGGATAAGGAACATTACGACCGAGAATATTCAGACTGGGAGCTCCTACGTCGAATCGTTGGTTATTTTTGGATCAAAAGGAGGGCAATGGCAGTTATTGTAGCCTCTTTATTCTTCAGTAGTTTAAGCAATACACTCATCCCCGTCTATATTAGCAAAACACTGGATGAACTAAAAAGGGGCATAACCCAAGTCCAGATCTGGCAGATAGCAATACTGCTTATAATCTTGAACATCCTTGCGTTCTTGTTCAACTATTTAACCCAGTCATTCACAGGAAAAGCCGTAGGAGACGTTGTTTACAAACTCAGAAAGGACATGTTTGAAGCACTCCTCAAGCGAGATATGGCGTTTTACGACAAGACTCCGACGGGAAAAATTGTCAGCAGAGTAACAAGTGATACTAATGATTTCGGTAGCGTTGTTTCTTTGACAGCAACACTACTTTCTCAAGTCCTTATCGTCATTCTAATCACAGTATTTATGATTATTATTAGCCCGTTCCTCACATTTTACACCTTGCTTTTCACACCCCTAGTTATCTGGTTTGCATTAGCCTTCCGAAAATTTGCTAGAAAAATAACGCTTCAGTCTAACAGAGTCATCGCGAAAATCAATAAGCTCATTC
>JALTMP010000428.1 GCA_027001645.1 Candidatus Heimdallarchaeota archaeon | reverse complement strand
AGTGAACTCCTAGCCAAAAAACCATGGAACGGAAATTCCTAGATGGGGGTGGAACCTCTGGAACACAAACGCTTCACCCTCGAATTCACAGGGGGGATAAGTCTCGACACATTTGGCAGTCACCGGTTAATGAGAGCACTCATCTATGGGGTTTCAGAACTCTACGGCAGTGACGAAGCAACACATCTCGCTCAGAATAGTGACCTTGCGGTAACAGATTTGTTTCCATGGAGCAAAACAACAAGCAAAGATCCCCTTTACTTTCTCCCAAAGCCATTAATTCCCCTCCAAATGACTACTACCGCGTATTCTCGCATCAAGCAAATCAAGAAACTCCGATATGTTTCCGAACAACTCCTAAACAAATACGAGACACATCTGCAGTCCTTGTTGCTCGAAAAAGACAGTGTAAAACTAACAAACGGGTTTCTCGTCCCGGGCGACGTCTCACTTGAGCTCCAATTTTTCCAATCCGAACGCCCTCACAACCTAGTCGGACGACTAAAACAAGTCTCTGAAGAAGGAACCATTCAGCTGACAAAAGAATTCTTCTTTACCCCCGAACTCTGGATTAAAAGTGGTGGGCTATACTTTGATATAAAAACATCAGATAATACCATACTCAAAAAAATCAGAGCAAGCATTTATTTCCTCCAGGACCGCGGGTTGGGAAAAAAGATCAGCACTGGTAACGGGGCCTTCAAAGTGCATTCTACAACAACCCCCTCGCCCCATTCTCAGGCAAATGACACTGCATCAAACCACCAATCATACCTTCTGCTTTCGCACTGGATCCCTTCAAAAACAGACGTCAAGTTCAATCTTCTTCCCGAACACTACCAGATTGTCAAGTATCACCCCATTAATCAACGAAATCGCGCTAATCCTGAAATATCCTTCTCTCTAAATAGCATCCGACTAATTACTTCTGGAAGCGTAGTCTCCGCCCCCTCCCCTCCCCCTTCAATCATTGGCACAAATGTGTCTATTGGAACCGAGGAAAATCCTAGTGTTGTCTGGGGTAGAGCTATGATTATTCCTATCCCTCTCCTCCAGTCACAAACTACTGAGGTGAAAACATGAGCCAGCATCGAGAAAAAATTCGAACATACCGCCCCCGACCTATTCCTGTGCAACTACGCGTCCTTAGCCCAATCCATATTGGCACCGGAGAAGCCATACAACCTACCGAATTAGTAATCGACGAAACCAAAAAACAAGTCAAAGGAAAATACAAAACCTTCTACCAAATCTACCGTGCTGACCTTGCAAAAATAACACAAGAAGCACAAAGACAAGGAACGCTCCGGGAATTTTACGATCTTCTAGAAGCATCATTCCGTTCTCGAACCCCGAATCCAAAACTACACGCGCTTACCAAGAAATATCCCCTTTACTGGCTTTACGCCAATGAAAACTTCCCCTTAACCCGAGAGTATAGGGAACACGTGAAAACCAGAAATCAAGCATACATCCCTGGGAGCTCCATTAAAGGAGCGATTCTGTCTGCGGTAATCCACCACGCCCTAACCGAGCTGTCCTACGAATCACACAAAATAGAGGCATTCCTCGAAAAACTCCTAACAACAAACCCCAGGAACTTCCTTGGGAAAAGATCCTTTGATGCTGTTCTCTCCCTTGCCTTTGCGTGGCTGGAACAAGGATCCGATGTAGCGAAAAGATTCCACGGCAAAGAATCTCTGAGAGATAAGGCATTTAGTGGGAAAAAATTCATGCAATGGCTTCTGGTATCCGATACAAGCCTCTTACCAATTACTGGTAAAACAAATCTTACTGTGAGGCTCTTAGAGCGAAGAGGGGGCTCGCCCTCGCAAGCCATTCCCTCTCAGAACGCAACTAAAACAAGGAGAAGCACGAAAACACAGGGAGTAAGCACGCTCGCTGAATGTCTAGCGCCCAAAAAAACCCTGGCCTTTTCCATTGAGCTCCATCCAAATACTCATTTAACCCTGCCTCAACTTCGTAAAATCATTGACACACACTACACGATGCTTCTTGAGAAAGAACGCGAATGGTTCACGGAAAAAGGCATTAATGCCAGAATTCCCCAGAAAACCTCTCCAGAATCCACTCTGATCCGGGTTGGCTTTGGTTCAGGTCTTCATTCAACGTCTCTAATGCCTTTCGCAAAAGAACTAGAAGAAAGCATTATTCGACAAATTACAAGGCAATACGCCAGACAATGGCGTCTCACGAAATCAAGAACCCCTGAAGTAAAAACAAAATGGCTCGCTCGTGGTCAAGACACGAAAGGAAAAATCTTCTACTACCCCCTTGGCTGGGCAGAACTGACATTCGCATGACCCTCCTATCACTCCGATCTCCATGCGAGTGCCTCTCCCCTCCTTGCAGACAAATTCTAAAACAATAGTTATAGGGTAATGAATCATGCACAATTCCAAAATATCTGAAGAACTGATTCGAAAAAAATGGAACGAATACTTATCGTTACTCCAGCGACAGCCCGACAGACAATCTATTAAAAAATTCGAACTTGAAAACCTATGGCCCCTAACAAAAGAAGCCCTCATTGACAACGCAAAAACCACATTCAAAGAAGCTAAACCCCGGGGCCTCATCTCAACAGTCGGGTTTTCTGCAGATCCCATTGCGGGAGTAATTCTCGCGCTAAACCCCGAATATGTGTGCTTCATCCACACTGAAGAATCAGAAAAAACCATCACTCAAGTCATTTCCATGACAAACTATCCCCTGGATCAGTTCATGAAATTCCAAGTCGAAAAAGACGATATCATCATGATCTATTCAGAGATTCGTA
Organism: Candidatus Heimdallarchaeota archaeon; assembly: GCA_027001645.1. Taxonomy (GTDB): domain Archaea; phylum Asgardarchaeota; class Heimdallarchaeia; order Heimdallarchaeales; family JAJRWK01; genus JAJRWK01. The sequence goes on along the minus strand of JALTMP010000428.1, from coordinate 5,893 downwards.
GGGCAATAAAACACCTCATCGACAAGGGAATAAAGGAAACAGAAATAGTCATCGACGCCACTGGGGGAACAAAAATCATCCCCTTCATTGAGGGCCTCGTCGCCCAAAACTTCAATCTTTCAGTCCTCTACGTCAGCTATCAACACTATGACTCCACTGCCCGAAGACCAGTCGCCGGAAGTGAACGAATCATCTTCCATGAGCATCTCACCACAAGCTTTCCAGATGGCATCTTTGAGCAGATTCTCGCTCTTTTCTCAAACCAAGAATTCTCCCCCATCAACCAACTAACCGCTCAAATTGATCAGAAAACGCTATGCCTCACTTTTCTCGCTACCCTCGTCACCGGACTCGAACAATGGGAACATTACGAATACGATGAAGCAATCACATCAATTTCTACAGCAAAGACCTACGTGAAAACAAAATTCCGACACCACGCCCAACACGTCATCCTCCCCGTCCTTGACCAATGGTTAGACTATCTGGCACTAGTCCAAAAAAACACCTGGTACAAAACCGTAGACATAATGAATAAGGCAAAGCGACAATTCAGAAAAAAAGACCGAATAAATGCTGCAATCACGTCCTACTCCGCACTCGAGCTAATCATCGAACACATATTCACAGTTTTGGGCATCAATCGGCAAAACCCTGAATACCACGCGTTAAAAGAAAACAAGGCATTCCTTGAAGCATTTAATCTACTCCCCGAAAACGCCGAATTCCAAAAAATCCAAGCCAAGTGGGTCGCAACAAGCAAGAAGATCAAGAACAAAAACCTCGACCTTCCCCCTGTTCTTGGACTCACCGATAGTTTTGTCCTCCTCTCCCTATTTAACTCAAAGCTACAAAAACAAATCGGGGGCTTAAAGCATTTCACCGATTTACGAAACAAAATCGTCCACAGGCTCTACGTGCCCAAACCAGATGAAATTAACAACATGCTCAACTTTTTTACAACTCTCTTAGAAATCCTCCTCTCCTTGTTCTGTCCAGATGATTATAGTGCTCTTGAAAAGTATCTGTCCCAAGACCTTTTGAACAAGGAAAATCTCCATACATTGGCTAAACAATTGAGAATAGAGAATCTCTCCGGATAACGGTGTCACGGAAAAAATTCCTTCTGATTCGTTTCTCTTTCCGTTTGTTAAATGGGGACGTCTGCCTTCTGCTTGCTTCCTCAGGATTATCTCACGCATTCCTAACATTTCCCCCTTTCTCATCATACCTACACTTCGGGGCTGAAAACAAGCTAGTGGCGTCCTTCTTGCTCAAAAAAGGAACCCCTCGATCTTTTCTCCGGCTCCCTGGCTTTTATAAAACGTTGAAGTACACCACAGACAGGGAACTTCTAGTAGAACTGCGCCAGAAAACCGCCAAGAAGTAACACTATGTGCTTAAACCGTTCTAGATGGAAACACCACATTAACCTTAAATGAAGCAGTTTAAAAAGAAGGTGATGAATTCGATCTGGAGTTGCCACGCTTAACTTCCCTAAACGGAATTGTGACTCTGGAGCCCTTACTTGTTCTGCTTTCTTTTTCCTCGCGCTGATTTTTTCCGCACAATACTGCAAGATAACAGAAAAATTTGAAGGAAATGTGAGCCGTGAAACACCGACGCTATAAATACTTAAATTCTCTTGCGAAAACCCCTTACTAGACTTGAAGATCTGTTAGAGGTGCGTTTATTCAGTGCAACAAATAAATCATTCTTTAATTCTTATGTCCGAGGTATGGGTCTCAATTGAAAATGGCTTCTTAAATGGGGAAGGAGTTGACGATCGGAACAATGTTACGAGGGTAAAATCCTACAATCACCCCCAATATGGACGTCTCCCGTATGTTTCCGCACAAGCACTTCGAAAATGGCTCAGAGAAACCTTGGTAAACCTTAGTGATGATGCCGTCCCCAATTACTACGACAGAGTACAAGACAATTTTCAAACTGCTAGCTCACGGCTCGGCCTTAGCACGGTTGATCCTGTCCTCTCCATCGAAGACGACCTCTTTGGATACACGCATCCTTTCATAAATCACAAAGATCTTGTCTTAGAGAATCAAAACACTGACCGCCCAAGAGTAGTTTCTGTAAATCGATTATCCCCCATTCGGACAACAATAATGTCCCCCGTTCTTAATACGACACTGGTCAGTAGAGACAATGGCTTCATCCATCTGCCGGATGATACACCTCTCCCTTATTCCAATGAATTCATCCATGCACTGTACGAATACACTGCCGCTTTAGAATTACACCGGGTGGGAGTCTTTGATAACAAGGCTGACCTCATAGAGCTAGACCCTTTGCTTGAATCCAATTATCTTCGCGATCGCTCAATTGTTCTAATCAAAGAAGAACGAAACCTTAAACGATATGCCCTCTCATCGGATTCACTGGGGAAAAGGCGAGCGAGTGCTGCGACACTGTTCCTCAAAGCACTCAAATCCCTTAATGGCGGGGCAAAGTCAACCCAATACTTATCAGCCCTTTCTCCCAAAATTGTTGTTTTATCTTTGCAGAAAAGCGGCAATCCGTGGTTTATGGGTTTAGTTGAAGCACAAAACAATGAGCTACGCTTTAACGTGGAAAGCCTAAAAGAAAGGCTATCTTCCGCTCCCCCTGACGAATTTGTAAGCGATATTTACATTGGCATCCGCTCTTCATTCATTAAAAACCAAGATGAAATAGAATCACTAGACAATGTTTCTCTTCACGAAAGCTCCGATTTTGTCTATAAAATCATGTCGCCCGGAAAAGCCATAGATTCTTTCCTCAATGCAATCCCCTTTTCAAGCTCAATTCAAGGAGTGAATAATAATGTCTCTTAACATATCGACTATTTCGTTGGACTATCCGTTCAAAGTAAGAACCGCATCTGTAAAAGAAGTCAATGATTACTTGCAGGAAATTTATTCTGAAATGGATCCCGAAATACTTCAACGCCCTCTCTCCATTAATTTTGCTAACCCGCTGCTCCAACAATGCGTCCTAGCCATTGAATGGTTCATCAAAAATAGCGGGCATTCATCCATTGTTTTTCCAGATCATCCTCTGACGCTCGGGGACTTAATAACACTCTATGGGGATGGGACAACTCTTGCCCAGGATCTTGTACGGTTAAAATCATACACGATGTGTTTTCTGAACAATCCTTTAAACCAACCCGCATTCAAGGATAAAGGATGTAATGATCTTTTATGCCCCCTCATCGAAAAATTGCATAAATTATACATGCTGGAGTTTCTCGTAGGAATATATAATGACGAGGTCTTGAAAAGCAAAGATGGCCATTCCTCGCCATGGTCTTGTCTTATTACGGGCGTGCCGACCTTTTACGATTTTGGAAGAACAGAGTGGCGAATCAACAAGTCATTGGAAAAAACTGATGTCAAGGTTGGATCGGGGGCAACAAGGAATTGGGTTCCGCTATTGGGCTCGCTAGGTTCTGAATTACAATCCCTCCCTGCTCTTTCAAGCGCGTTCCCCATTTCTCCGCTTGTTCTGTTTCTTTTTCAGTATCTCCCCTATACAACTAGCATTTTTGGCAAAATGCTTGTTGTTTATCAGTCTTTCAGCATGGGCCTGATACGCAAGTTTGTGTATTCTCTTGTAGACCACTATGTAAACGAGCTAAGGTCGAAGAGTTTGAATGAAAAAGCCGAAATCATTGGAAAGAAAAACCTTGCAGATCTCTTGTCAACACTCTTCGAAACTGTAGCCAATTACCGGGAAGAGCACCCTGACGAACCTCTTTCTCTAAACCTCTGGTTCTTCTCTAACTCCGGCAATAATCCAGACGCAGATCTTATTTCGCTTCCAAACGAGGCTCTTAATTGGATAACATATGAAATTATTCATGGCAGGTCAAAAGAAATTAAAGCTTGCTTGGTAGCAGAACGCAAACTCCTATCATCATCCAATCATCTCATCCCGTCAATAACCGAACAAAAAGATTATCCCTTGTTCTATAACACAAAGAAAAACGCTCCTTCTCTTTCGCTAGAATTCTATTTTGGGTATCAGCAACATATTTTAGGGTGGGAGCCTTGGCAATTGTATGCTCTGTATCAATTTGCAGAACACGTCTACAAAACCAAGAAAAAAGAAGACCTGAAACGAATACTTGCCTCTGGAAAATCCTTTGATCTTATCTACCTCTTACTTTCTTCTGCTAACGAAGCTTTACTAAACAACACACGTCCCCTCAACTCCTTACTAGTTTTTCATCTCCTCTTGAAAAACCGATATTTCATGCATGCATCGACTCCTACGCGTAATTCAATTGATATTATCAAATTTGTGCTTCGCCATAAACTCAACAATTCCTCCTCCACAATAACTCTTCCCTCAGAAAACAAAATCGCAGTGGAAAATTATTCTTTTGACTTATTCTACAATGATGAAACGATTCCTCGTCCCCTCAAATCGTGGGTCGCCACCATCTTTAGACTCATGGAGTGGTACAACGCTTCTCTAAACACAAACCAGTCCTACGATTCTCTTATCCAAAAACATCTACGCGGCTTCGCGTTCTCCCAGCTCCGTCGAATCCTTCTCTTGACTGCAAGAAAACACCCCGTGATCTATAAAACCTATGTTTCTTTGCTGTCAATTGCCAGCAACCAAGCAATAGTTAGTTTGTTTCTGTCGTATGCTCTTCGCGTCGGCCTCTACCTTGCTACTGACGCCTCTCAGGATGTGGGACAAATTGAGAAGTACACCGATACCAATCTTCCCTTAGAAACAACTAATCTCGAAATACTAAGCGATTCATTCGGCTTGTCCACTACCACCATTGAGGAAACAAACGCATATATTCGCTACTTGGCTGAAAGGAGAGGCGTTCAACGATCGATCAAGATTCTCCTCCACGATCTCACACGCATCTCCTACGACCAACTCAAGCTTCGCTTCTTAGAAAAGGACCCCTTAACTTTCACTGAACAAAAATGGATGAGGGATGGAGTTACCGAAACATATGAGTTCTCTTGGTCTCTTTTACGGTTCAAACTACAACTGTACCTTTACTACTTACTGCAACTCTCTACTGAAACGATTCCCACCTTGTTAGGTATTACTCCCGAAATTGCTTCCGCTGAGGAGGCAGACGCTAGCGACATCGGCATTGCTACAGATCTTGATATTGATGACCTTGAGATCCTTGAACCAAGGGACGTTGTTGAATTTGAAGGATTATGAGTATCCCCTCCAAAAGAAAATGAAAAAGGTGAAAAAGATGGAAAATCGATTTATTGCAAAACTCATTAACCGAGAAGTAACACATGTCGCCGGATTCTTCGCAATACACGGCGATGGGGCTTTTCTCAATGGCGCAGGAATATCTGCTGCCGCAGAGGACAAGAACTTCATGCGAGTAAAATCATACTGGAAAAACCAAAAGATCCCCTATGTTTCCTCCCAAGCCTGGCGACGATGGCTACGTAATACCGCGGTTGAACTTAATGGCTGGACCCCCTCACCTCTCGTAGCTGTTTTACGAAACCAAAAAGGCAACACTAGCAAAATCGCCACAAACCTCGACCCTATTGATTGCCCAGAAGATGACATCTTTGGATACATGTACGCTTCTGGAAAATCAAAATCCGATGTGGCCTTGCGACCTGACCTTCCTGATGAACAACTTGTTAGGCCATCTCCCCTGAGAACCTCTATTCTCCGGGGAGTCCCTGAGCTAACTTTTGTTTCAAGCGACGAAGGCTATGTTCATCTGCCCGACGACCAACCATTACCATACAAAACTGAATTCAGTTCTGGGGAGTTCATAGCAACGTTCAGCCTAGATGTTTATCGATTAGGGGTTTTTGAGAAAAAAGGAAAAATCAATCAAGAGCTTAACCCCAAACTCTTGGAAAAGTACAAGTCTCTT
>JALTMP010000427.1 GCA_027001645.1 Candidatus Heimdallarchaeota archaeon | reverse complement strand
CGGTGGTAGGTTCTACATCCTCGCACCCAATACAGAGAAAGCAAAGCAGACAGTAAAAGACATCTCTGCAAAGGCCAATAAATGGCTTTTTGATAAGTTCTGGGGGAGACTGTACCTTGCTATCGACTTCATCGAGGTTGGTGGAAAAGAGTTGCAGACATTCAGAGTAAATGACCAGCCGCTGTGGGATGCCATTAATCAAAAAATAAAGATCAAAAAACTGAGAAAATTCCTCGACGATGTACCGGAATTGAGATCAATTGAAAATTACGTTTCTCAAAACGAGTGCTCCGTATGCAAAGCTCCAAACCCTGAACTCATGGTAGAGGGGGACCACGTTTGCTCAATTTGCGAAAGTATGAAAAAGATGGGGAGTGAGCTTCCAAAACTAAAGGGTTTTGTCAGGACATCTGAGAAGCTTGACCTTCCGTGTTACCAAATGCCTTTTTCGAGATTTTATGCGTTTTTCAGTGAAGACCAGATACCTGCCGGTTCAACGGTTTTCTGGAAGAATGGTTTTGTCAGTGTACCGGGGTGTAAGGTGATCCCTTATTACGTGTGTGATTACTACGCAAAATACCGGGATGAGATAAAGGACTTTGACAGGCTTTCAGAATCTTCTACAGGGGCAAAGAAAATCGCGGTTCTGAGAATGGACGTCGATGATCTCGGAAAAATATTCAGTTTAGGCATTCCTGAAGGTGAAGGAGGTTTTTCAAGATTTGCATCTGTCTCAAGGTTGCTGAACCATTTTTTCAAGAACTGTGTACGATTGCTTGCTGAAGGAAAACTGAGAGATCACATTCCTGATAACATTCCACGAATTTCTCCTGTTACTGGTAAGAAAGAGGTAGTCGTTGTGTACTCTGGTGGGGATGATCTTTTCATTGTCGGAGCATGGGATCGCGTTTTTGAGCTTGCGTTCGAAATAAGCGCCCTGTTCAAAAAATATGTGGGTTACAATCCAAACATCACAATTTCAGCGGGCTACGCAATATTTGACCCCAAGTTTCCACTTTACAGGATGGCTGAGATCACGGGTGATAGAGAAGAAAGAGCAAAAGATGATGGAGAGACAGTTTCAGAAAAGAACGGAATCGAGATTAAAAAGAAAAACAGGATTCACTTTGGAGACAGGGAATTACGGAGAATCAGAGACAGAGGTAATAGGACTGTGTTTAAAGAATCCTATGGGTGGGATGAGTTCAGGAGAATCTGGTCTGAATACATAACCAAAATTTACGACAGCGAGAAGCGAGAGCTCCTCATACCTAGAACATCCATAAGGAAGATTCTCGATGCAAGAAAAGAATATCTCAAAAATCCGAACGGCTTCAGATGGTCAGTTCTCCTGACATACTACCTTGCGAGGATCAGAGTGGATGAAAATGGCAGGAAATTGATTGACGTTGTGCCAAAACTTGCCTCAAGAGATCCTGAAAAGACTATAAGTAGTAGGCCACAGGACATGTACCTTGTGGATATTCCGCTCAAGTTTGTTGACCTTGCTGTTAGAGGAGGTGGTTGAATGTCTGATTCTATGGGGTTCGTGAGGTTGTTTGAAAATGGAGATTTCGTTTCGTTTGGGAAAGAATTTAAGAAAAAAGGCGTAAACAGATACGAGGTTTCCAATGAAATTTACAGCGCTTTTGATCCTCAAAAAAAGTCAGAAAACTTTTTCGAACTTGATGAATGGGAAATAAATAAGCTCGCATTTGCCGTGGCAGTTAAATCAGTCGTAAAGGGTCTTACCACAAGCCAGATAAGAAAGATACTCAACATGTCTGCAAAGATATACAGAGGTTCGAAAAAGAAAAAAGATGTTTCAGGCGATATAGTGAAATTGAATTACACACTCGCCTACACACTTGGCCGTCAGAAAAGGAAAGAGCTCGAACCAGTGGCAGAAGTTCTGAGCAAGGTTCTTCCAAGGTTAAAGGATGAAGATTATGAAAAAGTCCACGATTTTTTGCAGGCTGTCGTTGCCTATCACAAGCTGTTAGGAGGGAGGGATTGAAATGGGAGAGGTGATTTTTGGCAAGATCATAATAAACGGGAAGGTAAGATTGAAAACTGGACTCCACATCGGTGCTCAGACTGAAGCCATAGAGATTGGAGGAATAGACAACCCGATTCTGAAAGACCCGAACACAGGCAGACCATACATTCCCGGCTCGTCTCTGAAAGGTAAGCTGAGGAGCCTCTTTGAAAAAAGTAAAATCACAGAGTATCCTCCTGAGTTAAGAGGCCCGCCACCAAAAGATGAGAAAGATAGAAACAGGTATTTCCTAAATAAGAATATAGGAACAGAAAACAACCCTATTTGGATACATGTACATGAAGAATATGGCAAAGCTAAAACCTGTGAAATTTGTAGGCTGTTTGGAAGTTCTGGAAAAACGAACTATCAGTCAAGAACGATTTTCAGAGATGCACACCTCTGCAACGATCAGGATATGGAGGAGGTCATTGAAATCAAGTATGAAACCGCCATAGATAGAATAACGTCCGCAGCAAATCCGAGACCAATGGAGAGGGTTGTTCCGGAAGCAGAGTTTGAGTTTGAGATTGTATACAATGTGGAAAACGGAGAAGAAAAGAAGGAGGACATCAAGAATCTCATCAGTCTGATGAAAATGCTTGAAGACGATTACCTCGGAGGCTCTGGGTCGAGGGGATACGGTAAGGTAGAGTTCAGAATCACGAAAGTCGTGGAAAGGCCGAGGGATTACTATCTGAAAGATGAGAGTGAGAAAAGTCTTCTGAATAGCGACGAGGGGTTGGGACCGGAAGAGGCGGCAGATCGAGTACTGGGAGCGTTATGACGACATTCAAGGTGTTCAAGCTCCACTTCAGGACACCTCTGAGGATCGGTGAGGCCGGAATCGGGCTTGAGAGAACCGGAGAAATAATACACTCCGACACGCTGTTTGCAGCGATAGCAAACGCCCTCAGTAAGCTGAATGAGGATGTAGGGGAGTTCGTAAACAGAGTTCACCATGGAGAGCTGAGGTTCAGCTCATGCTTTCCCTTCAGAGATGGAACGTATTATCTGCCTGCACCACATCTGCCGGTTGAAAAAAAGTGGAGGTTTCTGACCCTCGGAGATTTCGAGAAGGTCATTTCCGGAGACATTCCAGAAGAGGTTGAGAGTAAAGTGGACTTCATAACCAAGGTGGAGATCCCAAAGGTGGTTCTGGATCGGACCACATCAAATTCCGGAATTTACTATCTGACGGCGCTGAGGTTTGCAGAAAACTCCGGCCTGTACTTCCTTGTGGATGGTAAGGACGGGATGCTGGAGACTGCTCTTAAATACCTCCAGGATGAGGGAATCGGTGGGAAGAGAACCTGGGGGCTTGGAAAATTTGAAATGGAGAAAGATAAAATCAAAATCAGGGAGAAAGGCGACTGCTACATCACTCTTTCTCTAACCCACCCGAAAGACCTCGAAAATGTCATTTACTGGAAGCCCGTTGTGAGGGGAGGGTGGATCAACACCCGAAACGCAACCCTTCGTAAACCCAAGACAATCATGGCATCTGAGGGTTCGGTGTTCAGGAGCGCTGATGAGGGTGAGCTGGTAAATCTCAACACCACCTACACCGATCTGCCATCCATTGTCGGTCACGATGTTTGGGTGAATGGTAAGTCGTTTCTGATCAGGATGGTGATTGCTGATGAGGCTTGAGGTTCTCACACCCACTCACGTAGGTTCGGGGGAGAAATACTCGGCCATCGATTTCGTGGTTAAAGGAGACAAGGTCGTATTCATAGACTCAATGAAGTTTTTCGAAGAAATTGAGAGGAAGGGACTTGATGCGGTAGAGGTGGCGAGAAAAATTGGCAGTGGCGTTGGTTCTGTAATGGATTACATCAGAGATCTGTCAAACATAAAGATGCACGAGGTTCACCTGATTGGAAGACCACCAAGAAAGAAGGAGATTCTGATGCACATAAAAAGTCGTGGAAAACCCTACATTCCCGGATCGTCAGTAAAGGGAGCAGTTAGGACCGTACTGCTGTGGAAGGCTGTTAAAGAGGACGGGAAATTGCTTGAGCAGACAGTTAACTACCTCAAAAATCTCAGAAACATCGACTTTAAAAAAGTAGATGACTGGCTCGAAAAAAGAGTATTCAGGAAAGCCATACTGGAAGGTACAAAAGAGGGCGATCCAAAAAACGATCTGCTGAGGGTTTTAAGAGTGAGTGACTCATCATTTTTCGAAAGCTGGAGCGTTTACCAAGTAAAATTCCTGGGGATGAGGAGCTTCAGCGTGCTTGCAGAATGCATAGATAGCGGACAGACAGCTGAAATTGCGGTTGATTTTGATGGATTTACGCTGAAATATTTGAGTCAGCGGCTGGATCTTGATGACATAATCCATGCGTCGAGGGAGTTTGCAGAGGAGATTGTGAGAGTGGAAACAAACCGCAGCTATCCTGAAGAATCAAAGCAGGAGTTCAGAAGGGTGCTGAAGTCAAGGGGCCTGATTCTCAGGATCGGATGGGGGACGGGCTGGTACTCATCAACCATAGGAACGCTGCTCAAAACACATCCAGAGTTTGAAAGAATGAGAAGAAAACTCGGACTCGGCAGGAATCCAAGGACAAAAAGATTCAGCAGGAACTTCCCTCTCACCAGGAGAGTTACGTTTGACAGTAAACCTCTGGGCTGGGTTGCCATTCATGACTGACTTTGTCAGGGTCACGATTGAGTTCGAAGCACTGGAGAGCAAGAGATTCAGGATGTATTCTGGAGCCTTTGTCAGAGGTTTTGTTTACTGGGTACTGGGCAGAATGGACAAAGCATTTGCCGAAAGACTGCACTCGAGCAGGAGCATCGCTCCGTTTTCTGTCACACCCGTGATGCTTGACGGCCTGCCGGTAAACAGCCTTGAGGAGGGGAAGAGCTACAGCTTCTCCATCACCTTCTTTGTCCCCGAAATAGGGGAGGCGCTCAAGGACTACCTTATCTCGGCCGACAGCGTGTACTTCACTGCCGTGGAAAACCCGCTCAGAAATGTAAAGGTCAGATACGTGGACGCCGAATCTCTTGACGGGAAGTTGCCCGGCAAATTCAGGGTGAAATTCGTATCCCCGTGCTACTTCAGAATGCCCTCAAACAGCTACAGATTCGTTCCCATGCCACTGCCAGAGCTCATGTTCAGAAGTCTGGCGAGACTCTATTCTGCGTTCATTGAGAAGGTTCCGGTAGATTACAGGTCGTGGCTTGATAAGGGAGGCATCGCAGTTTCCGGGCTGAAGATAGAGAGCGAAAAGGTTCTGCTGAAAAGGAGAAAGTGGGCGGCCGGTTTCACTGGGTGGGCGAACTTCTCAATACCCGCAGACCTGTACTCGGAGCAGCACGCCAGAATGACGGCAAAACTCCTGAGGTTTGGAGAGTACTCAAACGTGGGCGGCGGAAGAACCTCAGGACTTGGAGTTATTAAATGCAATTTACTATCCAATATGGTAACCAGATAACGCCTAAGACGGTATCATCGGATCTCTACAGGGATTATCTGACCCACCCTGTACATCCCATCGTGTGCTGCAACAACTACACCACCTTTAAATCGAGGGTCAAAATGCGCTACAAATTTACTGGCATGGAACAAATGAGTTAGGGCACAATGAGCCCATACAGGCAGGCGACCGCTAATCACAACACCCTTCCCATAGTATTTGCTTCCAACAATTTTCCTTACTGTATTTAGAAGATCTCCCAGTTCATCTGGCGACATGACAGTGTTGCCTCCTATGGATACGTCCACAAATAAATAGTCTCCATAATCCAGGACATTACAGCTAAATTTTGTCAATGAAATCACCTCCAGTTTGAATTTTTCTTTTAAAAATTCTGCAAGTAGTAAAATTACAGACAAAGTATCAGACGGTACACCTGACCGATCCATATTGACCAAAATAGCTTTAAAAGTTTCAGAACTTGATATAATTCTCGGTTCTCCTTCCATTTTAGTTATAAGGTGCGCAATGCAGTAAAGACCCTGCTTTTTTTCGAGTTTCTCCAGCATCCTTTTCCACTCTCTTGTTCGCGGATCACCTATTTTATCAAGTAAGATGTAACAGTCACAAATTTCCAACAAACTCTCTTTGTCTGGAGTTGGGAGACCGCCAAAATCGACAAGAACGACATCAAAATACTCTTTTAATCGTTCAATAGACTTATTTTGGGATCCTATGAATTCGTAATCGAATTCACCTTTTTTTCTGATTTTTTTAACAATTTCCGGGTCAGATTCTGCGGACCACTGTCCTTCACCATCAGGACAGGCACGCTGAACGAAAACAGAATAATTTCTGAGGAAATCATAAAGTTTGGCGATCAATACGCTTTTTCCCGAATGTGGTGGTCCGCAAACAGCTATTGCGGGCATACTAACGTTAAACAGTAATCCAAAATACTAATAGTTTTTGTTAATCTCATTTTAGGTGTTTATGACCATTCAAGAGTAGTGCATGCACCCCTTTGATAGATTTTATTGACGACTGGCAGCTTAAAAGTCCGAGATCGTTTTTATGCAACTCTGTGGATATTTCAATTCCTTATAAGAATTTTCCTTATTCTTGGAATCTCTTTTTCTACCCATTTAACATATAGCCTGCCATCATTATCTGATACAATCGTGCAATCGTCCAAAAACCCACTGTGAGCAAAGAAGTTTCTTTCATCAAAAGGTTTAGGAGAGTATGTAATGGGATCTTTGGATTTCAATTTCCCCAGCAGTTCTCCTCTTCGAGATAACCAACTTTTATTCTTTGAAGTGATTTCCCTTATCTTTCTCAAATCTCTGTCCAAGAAATAATTGTTAGATTTCAACCCTAATTTCTTATTGCCATAAATTTCGCCGAATTTTGCTCTTATTTCATCAATTTCAGGTTCTGTTAATGTATGTTTGAATTTTTTGATACTGCTATAGAGAGAAATGGAAAGTAAGGTGTTCACAATTTGTCTGGCATTTATTGGTAATCTGATGTAGTAATTTTCCCTGTATACAGGATCCAAAAGTCGTTTAGTGTATTCTATGAAGTCTCCAATTACTGACTCGGGGTCGGTTTCCATACTCAGGATTTGATAAAACGTTAAAGGAATGTTGAGTTTTATAGCATTGTAGGCATTTTTCAGCTCCTCCAGGAGAATTTTCAGAGCACTATCCTTTTTGAATCTAAACTGTGTTTTCATCCTTTTTTGAAGCATTCTTTTTACATCTACTGGGATTTCAGAATACTCAATTTTATCAACATACTTGGCACCAAGGTCGGGCAAAGTGAAGGAGGTATTTACTATCAAATTTTCAATTTCAACATTGTAAACCTGAACATCAGGAGTTATTGGTGGGACAAAACACACATAAGCTTTATAAACCTGTTCACTCTGCAAAATTGTCTCCAAATTTCTGTAAAGTAAATAATTTCTTGCCGCTTCCAGAAGTTGTGTTGTATAGATGTTCTGGCCGGTAGAGATGTCAATGTAGAATATTTCCGGGCGATCTTCAACGATTTTAAGGAGTATTGCAACCATAATTGCATCCACGTTTGAAATGAAAAATCTCTGCACACCATCGGAACTGTATTCCCCAACAGAGGGGATTTTGACCAGTTCAAAATCAGATATTCCTTTTTCTGAAAGAAAATTTTCATAGTCCCGCAATTCCTTAGCTACAAGCAGGCTTTCGGGAATGAAAAAGGTAATCCGTACTTCTTTTTCTCTTTTTTCAAGATACCTCCTGAGCGCGTCGGAACTCAGAAAAGTCTTAAACTTTTGACCGTTGATTAAAAAAGTTTTGTCGATATAATCTCCAAGCTTTCCTAAGACCTGATAGATGTGGATCATTTATACTACAACCTCCACCAGTTTTTTACCAAATTTGGTTGGTACAAGTTTGCCACTCTTTTCAGCTATCGAACCATACATTTTTAAAATTTTCTTTTCATATGGGGGTAAAAAATTTAACTCACTATTTAATGGCAGTGATGGCTAGTCGGTGTATATAATCTGATTGAAATGAAAATACAAGTTATTCTACATGGAAATTTCTCAAGATGCTCTAAAAAAGTCCGGGTTTCTGATGAAATTTCAGACAACCCAAACGACACAACCACACTTTGGGTTTCAAATACGGTTGTCCAGATTAACATCTCTCACAACTATCCACTAACTATTCCTAACTGAATTGTTTTTCAGAACGTATCTGATTCTCTCCTCAAGGCAGAACGCGAGGAGATAGGTCACGGGCTGTAAGACGAGCCTCTTTGCCTCATCTGGCATTTCTGCCCTCACCTCCCTTCACTGTTTCCACAATGAAGACTATAGCGAGAATTTCTGCCGGTTCTTTTTTCCCTCGGAGTTTCCGGAAAAGAATTCATCCAGTTTCCGAGTTTTTCTTGGAAGTCATGGATGGAGATAAAACCAAAGCAAGAAACGCCCGGGCCGGGATTTGAACCCGAGGCGCGGGCTCGACAGGCCCGCATGTTAGGCCTGGCTACACCACCCGGGCATCAGAGCAGAAACTCCGAGACTTTCAGGGTTTTTAAGCATTTTGGTAAGTCTTTGGAAAGCATTATAAATTGCGTTGCAGAGCTAAGAATGTGATAGAGCTCCAGATAAAGACAAAGCTTCCTGAAAACTGTGCTATAGGCCTTTTGCTGGAAATGCAGGACATAATGGCAAGAGTAG
>JALTMP010000426.1 GCA_027001645.1 Candidatus Heimdallarchaeota archaeon | reverse complement strand
GATTTTCCCCTTCTGCATTTTCCAATCCTTTATTATTCTCAGTAATGATCCTCTTGTGATGATATCAAAAGCAACCCCTGGAGAGAGGTTTTGGAAAGCATTGAAGGAAGAAAAACCCTTGCAACTTGTCGGCACAATTAATGCGTTAGCCGCCAAAATGGCTCAAAGAATTGGTTTTCGTGCTATTTATTTGTCGGGAGCAGGAGTTGCAAACGCTTCTTATGGGTTACCAGATCTTGGGATTACAACCCTCGATAATGTGGCTGAAGACGCAAGTAGAATAACAGAAGCTGTAGATCTGCCTCTTTTGGTTGATATCGACACTGGTTTTGGGGGAGCGTTTAACATTGCTAGAACTATTCGGAAGCTAGAACGGATCGGGGTAGCAGGAGTGCACATTGAAGATCAAGAATTGCAAAAAAGATGCGGTCACAGACCGAATAAGAAGATTGTTTCAAAAGAAGAAATGGTTGATCGAATAGTTGCAGCAGTTGACGCAAGAGAGGACCCCTCCTTCGTTATCATGGCTAGAACCGATGCATTCGCCCAAGAGGGGTTGGACGGAGCTCTTGATCGCATAGAGGCATATGTGGAGGCAGGAGCAAACGCAGTCTTCCCCGAAGCCCTACAGCAACTAGATGATTATCGAGCGATTGCTAAGGCAGTTAACGTTCCAATTCTTGCAAATATTACCGAATTTGGTCGAACACCCCTCTTTACAACATCTGAATTACAATCTGCTGGGGTTTCAATTGTTCTCTATCCCCTCTCCGCGTTTCGCGCAATGTACCGGGCAGCTGAAACTGTTTATCGAACCATTAGGGAAAAAGGCTCTCAAAAAGACGTTATTGATATAATGCAGACCCGGGAAGAACTTTATGAACTGCTAGACTATTATAGCTATGAAAAGCTCCTTGATGAGCTATTTGGGAAACGAACTGATTAGAGGTTATGGCTTATGTCTGATAAGAAAGAAACGACTACTGCTCTAGGATTAAGAGGAATTAAAGCCGCTGACACCGCGATCTGCACCGTTGGGTCAGAGGGAAAGGACTTGCATTATCGTGGATATAGCATTGAAGATTTGGCTGAGAAGAGCTCTTTTGAGGAAGTCTCTTATCTCCTCTTACATGGGGAACTCCCTACTAAGAATCAATTGGAAGAATGGAAAGGGAAACTTCGGGCTGGCCGATCCATTCCCGAGCAATTACAAAACATGCTTGCCAAATTCCCACCTACTGCACATCCCATGGATATTCTGCGAACCGCTGTTTCTACCCTTGGGGTCTACGAACCAGAACCCGAAGGTGATTCTGGGTACACAACTGCCGTCCGTCTTTTAGGCGCGCTACCAACCATGCTCGGTTACTGGCACCTTTCAAATAAGGGATTACCAATCCCGCCTTCCAGTGATGAGGACTCACATGCTAGGTATGTCATGAAAATGCTGACAGGAAAAGAACCCTCTGAAATCGAAGAGCGAATGATGGATGTAGCATTAATTCTCTATGCTGAACATGAATTCAATGCTTCAACGTTTACAGCTAGAGTCTGTGCTTCCACATTGTCTGACTTTTATTCTTGCGTTACAGGAGCTATCGGTACGCTTAAAGGGCCCCTTCACGGCGGTGCAAATGAAAAAGCATACTATTTGGTAAGTAGTTTTAACTCGCCTGAAGAAGCCGTTGAAAAAGTAAAAGAAATGCTGTCCCGAAAGGAAAAGATCATGGGATTTGGTCATGCCGTCTATAAAATCCGAGATCCAAGGAACGAAATCATAAAATCCTGGGCAAAAAAACTGAGTGAAGAAAAAGGCGACATGAAATTTTTCAACATTTCAGAAGCCATTGAGAACCTAATGTGGGAAGAGAAGAAACTCTTCGCAAATCTTGACTTTTTTGCAGCAACCGCATTCCACATGGCTGGAATTGAAACACCGCTGTTCACACCAATTTTTGTCTTCAGCAGAACTTCTGGCTGGGCCGCTCATATCATCGAACAACGGGCCAACAATAAACTCATTCGGCCACGAGCGAACTACACGGGACCAAGTCCGAGAGCGTATGTCACTATTGATCAACGCTAATACAATTCTGGGTGAAATTGCTAATGACTTCTTCACGTCCCACCAACGTACGAGAGCCACCAGATCATGAAACTGTTGATATTGCAAAATATGTTCTTGAATACGAAATTACTTCACACGAAGCTTACAATACAGCAAGGCTATGCTTGATGGATAGCATTGGCTGTGGGATACTTGCCCTAAGATTTCCTGAGTGCACAAAAATGCTTGGTCCCGTTGTTCCAGGAACCCAGGTTCCAAATGGTTGCAAAGTTCCCGGAACTCCATTTCAGCTAGATCCTGTTACCGGTGCATTCAATATCGGCACAATGATAAGATGGCTTGATTACAACGACACTTGGCTTGCTGCAGAATGGGGCCATCCTTCAGACAATCTAGGAGCAATACTTGCTGTCGCAGACTACATTTCTCGCAAGAATCTTGCTAACGGCAAACCCCCTCTGAAAATGAAAGATGTTTTAACGGCAGCAATCAAAGCCCACGAGATTCAGGGAATAATGGCCTTAGAAAACGCCTTCAATAGAAGAGGCCTTGATCATGTCTTTCTCGTAAAGTTAGCAAGTACTGCTGTTTCATGTCTGCTTCTTGGCGCAAACAAGGATCAAACGATCAATGCTATTTCAAATGTTTGGGTTGACCTCGGACCACTTCGAACATATCGCCACGCTCCAAATACCGGGTCGAGAAAAAGCTGGGCTGCTGGAGATGCTACGAGTCGAGGTGTTTTCCTGGCTCTCCAAGCCGTTCGGGGAGAGATGGGATATAACACTGCTCTCACAGCTCCTAACTGGGGTTTCTATGATCGAATATGGGGTGGAGAAAAATTCAGGTTTCAAAGGCCTTACGGGAGCTATGTTATGGAGAACGTTCTCTTCAAGGTTTCATTTCCTGCAGAATTCCATGCTCAAACAGCTGTTGAAGCTGCTATCGCTCTCCATCCTCTTGTCAAAGACAGACTTGATGAGATTGAACATGTAGAAATCACGACCCACGAGGCAGCAATTCGCATTATTGATAAAACAGGTCCATTACACAACCCCGCCGATAGAGACCACTGCTTGCAATATATGGTAGCAATTGGCCTCATATTCGGAAACCTTACAGAGGACGACTACGAAGATCATCGAGCAAAAGATCCTCGCATTGATCAGCTACGAGAAAAAATGATTGTTAGAGAGAATCCTCAGTACACAATCGATTACCATGATCCTGACAAACGTGCCATTCCAAATGCTCTTCAAGTATTCTTCAAAGACGGAACCTCAACTGAAAAAGTAGAAGTGTACTACCCCATAGGTCACCGCCGTAGGCGTCAAGAGGCAATTCCCCTTCTCGAAAAGAAATTTATCAAAAACATGGCAACCAGATTTCCCAAACACAGAATCGATCGCATCCTTGCTATTCTAAAAGACCAGGAAAAGCTTGAATCAATGTCTGTTCCCGAATTCATGGATATGCTCGCCTGGAGTGAATAGATTATAAGTAACTCTAAAGGCAAACAATCCCCGCCACTATGACGTCTCGAATCAAAACCTTTTCCCCCTCTCTGCGCACCCCCTAAATACTTAAATTTGTCCGAAGCATGCTTGGATCTACAAAAATCTATCCAAAAATCCCTATATCTGCCTCAGCCGCTGGAAGAACGGTGAAGGCAGTATGGCACGAATGGTTTCAATACTTTTGATTTCTCTACTTCTCTTCTCTATGTTTCTCTTTTCAAAGTCGCTTCCATCTAATAGTTCTGTTTCAGAAACCTATTTCTTTGATCCTAAACCTTTCGACGGGAAAAAAGATTTACCAGTTCATCTTAACCTTTCGTGGAGTTTTTCAATTCCCCCCAATATTTCCTCTTATGAGATCCAAGTTTCACTCGGTCCTTCTCCTACTGCGCTTTCTTTTCTCACTCAAAACCTTACCCTCGCATATCCCCTCTCAAATAATAGCTACAAAAGTTGGTTTCCCGTTACTCTAACCCCTGGCACCACATATTACTGGATGGTCTCTCTTAAGGATCAAAATTCTTCCCTGAGATACTCCTCTCCAATCTGGAAGTTTTCCACTCATTCTCCACCATTCCCATTAGAGCTCAACCTCGAACAATATTCTCTGATGTCTTTTTCCGGAGCGACTGGAATCGCTGGTAATAGCACAGGAATTTGGGTCGCTCAATCCAACGATTCTTTAAGTTACTTTAAAACTAGTAAGACCGAATTCATAGACTTGGATTATCAAGGAAATATCAACCCTAATCTTACCGATTATCTGGGGGCCGAGTTTTCAACAATTGATGAATGGGCAAGCATTACCGATCTTGGATGGAATGGTTCTGGCTTGCTTCTGATCTACCATGAAACAATGAACTCTTCTTCATTTCTCTTCTATAGGGACGTCTCTTTGAAGAATTTCTCAATGATTCCAGTGCCTTCTCGTGTTCAAAGTGTCGGCTTCCTTCCCTCTCTAGGACTTATATTCGGAGATTCAAACGGGCGACTAATAGTACAGACTCCACAGTCCTACGTTACTCTTTATGATTTTGGCCAAAACGCGTCTTTGGGTGGTCTGGGAGTCTTGAGCAACGGAGATATTTTGCTCGCCGTAAATGGTCAACTGATCCAACTAGAATTAAGAATTGATTCAATCTTGGGGGGATTCAAATACGTGCCTATTGTCAGATGGAGTGGAGTTTTTGCAAATGATACCTCTACCTCCATCTTTGCCGAAGACATTCATTCAACCGGTGAATATGTTTACATTCTGTTTTCATCATCCAACAATACCAGCCTGACCATGGAAAATGTGATTGCAAAGTTTCCCGAGAAATTATTCCTTCAGCCTGAAGGTGAATTGACCCGCGTCGTGGTTCGACATAAAACCATTTATTCAAGTAAAACTAGGACAAGAACTTTCTCTCGAACTTCTTGGATCATAGCAACATATTTTTCCGGCGCAGATTCTTCTGATTCGCGGAATGGACAAGCACAAGGTCCTAAATTGCCTATCGTCTCTCTTTCCCTTTGGGATTCAGTGATCTATGGAAGTATGGCCATCGTAACTCTTGGACTATTGAGCACTGCCAGAAAGCGTCGAATTAAATAATGTAACGCCCAGAGATGGGGGGACATTTTAGATCAGGTAATGCTTTCCTCTTCCAATTATTCTCATTCCGATCCAATTAACTTATGTCCATGAGCAATGCACATGACAGAACTTTTGCTTATTTTATGGGGATAAATTATTTAATACTCGTTTTGAATAACTAATTGCAGTTCCTGATATTGGGTACTATTTTTACAAAAGGTGATCGTATATGGAAATAAAGAAAATTGTAGTTGTTGGATCTGGAACTATGGGCTCGGGCATTGCGTATGTAAGTGCCGCCCATGGGTACAAGGTTGTTATGAACGATATTTCGCAAGAAATGTTGGATAAGGCAATGGATCGCCTACGCGACCAAATCATGGGCGGGATTCAACGAGGCAAATTATCGATGAAGGAAGGGGAGCAATTATTCAACAATATCTCCACATCTGCTAATCTTGAAGAAGCAGTTAAGGACGCAGATCTAATGATCGAGGCTGTTTTTGAAAACATGGATGTTAAGAAAGAAGTTTTTGGAAAAGCTTCGCAAAATGCTCCGCCCCATGCAATTCTTGCATCAAATACCAGTACTCTAAGCATCACGGAAATTGCTTCTGCCACGGACAGACCTGACAAAGTGATAGGTCTTCACTTCTTTAATCCTCCTGCCGCAATGAAGCTCGTTGAAGTGGTAGTTGGTGAGAAAACTAGTGAAGAAACCATTGAAACAGCGAGACAGTTTGTTGTTTCTCTAGAAAAATCACCAATTATTGCCAAGGATTCTCCCGGCTTCATTGTGAATAGAATTCTTGTTCCAGTTCTTAATGAAGCGATAAAACTATACGACGAAGGCGTCGCTGACAAGGAATCTATTGATAAGGCCATGGTCCTTGGGGCAAACTTCCCCGTTGGTCCATTTGCTCTCGCAGACATGGTCGGTTTGGATGTAGCCCTAGCGTCAATGAGGACATTAGAATCCAAGCTTGGCCCATGTTATACCCCTGCTAAATCCCTAGTAAAATTGGTTGAAGAAGGTCATCTAGGAACCAAGACTGGCAAGGGCTTTTATGAATACTCCAAATAACGACTTATGAAAATTGAGTGATTTTGGCCTATAGAATTCTGTCTCTCCCCCTTCCTTGGTTTATTCAAAGTTTCCAAATTTTCGTGGTAAAACTCTTAACTGATATTTCATAGACATAAAACAATGAGCAGCGAAATTGTATTGTTCAAAAAGGAAGGACATTTCTTGTCAACGGAAAAGAACATCGGAAAGATTGTTCTGAACAGACCAGATGCGCTTAATGCGCTCAACCTCGACATGCTCGAGGGAATCGACAAGGCACTAGACGTCGCTGAGCAAGACAAAGAAGTGCGAGCAGTGATCATTACTGCCGATGGTCAGAAGGCTTTTTCCGTCGGTGCTGACCTAAAATTTGTAAACACTGCCGATCCTGAAACCGTTCAAAAATTCCTAAAACGTGGCCAAGAACTGTTCCGTAGAGTTGAAAACTTTCCCAAGCCGATTATTGCTGCCATCAATGGTCTCTGCTTGGGAGGAGGTCTGGAACTATCCCTAGCATGCGACATTCGCATTGCTCAGGAAGAAGCAAAACTAGGTGCCCCTGAAGTAGCTATTGGTCTAATCCCTGCTTGGGGAGGAACCACGAGGCTACCACGCATTATTGGTCTTGGAAGAGCCAAAGAACTGATTCTTACTGGAGCACATATCCCCGCAAAGGACGCAGAAAAAATCGGTCTTGTCAATAAAGTCGTGCCTTATGACGAACTGCAATCTACTGCCGTTTTCATCGCAGCACAAATTGCCGGAAACGCTCCTCTCGCGCTCAAAGAAGCCAAGATAATTGCGAATCTTTCCCACGATGTACCTCTGGAGGAAGGCAATGCCAAAGAATATGAAGCTGTTGCTAAGCTTGCTGAAAGCAAGGATTTGAAGGAAGGAATTACAGCAGTTTTTGAAAAGAGAAAGGCACGCTTCACAGGCGAGTGAATCAGCCAAAAATGATTTTAGCTTTTCCTTCCACTTTAAAAGGTTCTAACTACTAGGTGATAGATAATGAGTAATCATGATGTTGCGCTCGTCGCAGCTGGACAATCTAAGTTCGGAAAAAGAACAGACGCCGGATTGAGAAATCTGGTGTTTGAAGCTACTAGAGAATTATTTACAAAATCTGAGAACATTTCAAAAGAAGACATCGATGCTACCGTTATTGGTGTCGCAGGAGACGAATTCAATGGTCAAGGAGCACCCGCAGCAGTGAGCATTGATGAGATCGGTCTCGTGGGTAAACCGACGATTCGCGTGGAATCAGCATGCGCTACAGGAACAGCAGCTATCAAGACCGCATATGGCCTTGTCAAAAGCGGCCTACATGACACGGTACTGGTAATTGGCGTGGAGAAGATGACTGCAGTAACCACCGGAAAAGCCACAGAATTGATGGCAAGAGCTGGAGACATCCGCTGGGAGTATCCGTTTGGTTGCACGTTTCCTGGGTTCTATGCACTTCTCGCCACAGCACACATGGAAAAATATGGAACCACGAGAGAAATGCTGTCCTCCGTTGCTGTAAAAAACCATTATTATGGTGCGCGAAACCCTAAAGCCCACCTTCAGAAAGAAGTTACTCTGGAACAAGCAATGAATTCACACCCTATTGCGCATCCGCTAAATCTGTTTGACTGTTCCCTTATCAGCGATGGTGCCGCAGCCGTAGTCGTTACAAAAGCTGATCTAGCTAAGAAATACACTGACGCCCCGGTGTATATTAGAGGCATTGGTTCTGGCTCAGATACCATGCAAATTGCCCAGCGCGAAACATTAACAAGTCTAAGGGGTGCTAAGACAGCAGCACAAACTGCTTACAAAATGGCAGGAGTTGGCCCCAACGACATTGATGTTGCCGAGGTTCACGATTGCTTCACGATTGCTGAAATCATCGCATATGAAGATCTAGGATTTGCCGAGCCGGGCAAAGGAGGACAACTTGCACTCGACAAGCAAACCTACATCGGTGGCAAAGTTGCAGTAAACGTGGATGGTGGCCTTAAGAGCAAGGGTCACCCCCTTGGAGCAACAGGTGTCTCCCAAGGTGCCGAGATTTTCCACCAATTGCGCGGAGAAGTCGAAAAGGAACGACAAGTCCCCGGTGCAGAAATCGGCCTATCCCACAACGTGGGTCAGAGTGGTCAGTTTGTGAATATCATAATCTACGGAAGGTAAGGTGAAGTAAAATGACAAAATTCGGTTACGTATCAGTTGAAGATTACGTTCCCCTAGTTGGGGAATTTGCAGAAGCCCTGGCTAAAGGAAAAATTTTTGCCACCAAGTGCAAAGCTTGTGGAAAAGAATACTTCCCCCCAAGAGAAGAATGCATTTGTTTGAGCGAAGACATGGAAAAGATCGATCTTGACACATCGGCGAAACTCGTTAGCTATACAATCATTCATGTCCCCCCTGAATCCCATTCAACGATGGCTCCCTATATTGTTGCCATTGGTGAATTCCCCAATGGACTAAGAACCATGGCTCACCTCGTTGGCGTTACGTCAATGGATGATCTCAAAATTGGACGATCTATGA
>JALTMP010000425.1 GCA_027001645.1 Candidatus Heimdallarchaeota archaeon | reverse complement strand
CTGGTAGAGTTTAAGAACCTAAACGATCAATGTATTTCCATGTTTCTCAGATCAGTCCTTGGTAGAAACAAGAACATTAGGAGCGCTCAAGTAGCCATAGTGATTTTGGTCACCATGTTATTGACTGGTTCCAGTACAAGTGCTTCGGTGATGCGGCCGTCGAGTGATTTCACAACTGTTGATCCTGCTCCCCTTGCACGGCCATTGTCAATGAGTTCTCTGCCTTCGGCGAGAACAATTAGACATGAACAACTCTCTCAGCAGTTCTACGACATTTTGCCCTTGGATACGAAATTTGAAGATTACTTTCAAAGTGCGTGGTATACCTTATTGTCAAATTATGTGCCGGGATATTCGTCAGGGCAATCTTATAGCTTCAATTTTAGCGCGTTCAACCCAGTTGGGATAGAAGATGGTGGCGAAGCGTTAGCCGAAACAATGGCCCTTTATTACATCATGCCAAATCTTTTACAAAATGGTTCTGTTGATACCGAGAGCTCCCAAATAGTGATTTCTACATTTAAAGAACTGAATAATAGTTTAGAAACGGGGAATGGAGGTGAGATATTTCTTCCAACTTCCACATTTGCATCGGGATCGAAATTCATTGTTCACCCAGAGGCAAATCTCTTCTTTGTTCTCGACGCATATGCATTAGCAAGCTTTGTTACCAAGACTGGCGTTTCACTCGGCACGGGATTCTCGCCAAGCGAGTTGATGGGAATAGGAAACACAGTACTTGACACGATCATCGGCTTAGAAGGAACAGCTTTAGTGAACACAACGAATGGCTTGATCATACCAATGTGGGTTTACAATAACTCTGATGGGCTTTTCTACGCAGACACATCAGTATATCCCAATTATGAAACAAATATTCGTCTAACAGGCTTGTACTTTCACGCACTAGCGGTGCGACAATTGCTCACAGGTTCCAGCTATGAGGACAAGGTTGTCAACGCATACGACAATTTTATTCGTCCTCAATACAACACGACAGGGCAAACAGGCGATGAAGCCATACTGGTTAACTCCCTATTTTTCTATAACACGACTGCCGCAGGGTATTCTCCTGAAAAAATTGCAACGCTTCGTGGAATATCGAGCGTTTTGCTCATGTTATTTTCTTTAGAAAAGATCCTTCGTAATTCAGCAAATGTTACTAGACAGACTACTGTGAGGGAACAGCTAGCCCGAGATATTGTGAATATTCTGGCAGGTGTTTACAACATCATGAGCTATGACAATAATGCATTGAGAAGTTATGTCGATCTTACGACAACTACTCAAACCGATTATCCGGATATAATTACCTTCGAGAATATTGAATTTAATTTTATTTCCATGCTTATTTCCCAAGAGTTACTAAGGTTACCAATTGTGTCTCAAGATCCCTCAATTGGCCAAAAAGCAGGTCAATATGGCAGAGAATCGACTTACCGTTCAAGAGGATATCTTGCGACTCAATGGGATCCCGGGACGGCATTGTTTTATGCTGGATTCTTGGGAGGTGGGTTTATCCCATTCGTGGAAGAGATACCTATATTGAATTGGGGTGTAACAAATGCAGTCGTTATGGGATACTTGAAATTCCAAAATCAAGCTAAAATTTGGGTTAATGCCACTGCACAGACAGAAATAGGGAATCCAATCAATGCTGAGATCATCCTTTTGTTCGACAGGTCATGGGGAGTGGGGATCTTGACAGATCTCCCGCCAAATATCGGCGTTTTATTCTACGAGGCGGGGGTATACTCAACGGGAGAGAAGTACTATGGAGAAATCTTTCCTGGAGAAATCAACTGGAGTAGAACTCCGGTTTTCACCAGTGGTACCTTCAACATCACCCCAGAAGTTGACCAGAACGGAATTGTGAAGGAGTATTTTACTTTCACAGATGAGTGGAACAACAAGATTGTAGCAATTGACCACGATGTTCTGGTCTTAGGAAACATCAATATAGACGCTGAAATCACGTCCTCTTCTGGCGAAACTAGAGTAATTAGAGGAGTTACAGAAGAACTATCCTTGATAGTTACCGTTAGAGACATTCAAGGAACACCGATCAGCGGCGCACAGTACACGATAACAGCAGAACCCTTTGACAACGCATCTCTTTCTCTCGCACAAGATCAAGCACTGCCTACTGAAATAACAGGAGTAACACAAAGCAATGGTAGAATCCAGGCCAAGCTCGATGTGAAGAACTGGCGCTCCTCCTATCGAATAACGCTTTATGTGGAGCATTCTTTGTTCTTGCCTTTGTGGTGGGAGTTTTTCGTCCCATTCGTTGACAATGAATTGCTCGTGAATATTCTAGACATCAGTGCCTTAAGCATTAAAGAAGGAACTAGCTCTGTCATTGTTAGGTACAACCTCGAAGACCTCTTTGGCAATGTTCCTAGTACTGCCAAGGTCAACGTTTCACTTGTTAAAGGACCTAAATCGTATTTGATGGCTATTGGACTAAGCGCTTCCGGAGAGGCGGTATTGAAAAAGAGCGTGGATTCTTCTGCCAAACTTCTAAGCGATTTTGAACCCGGAACATATCAACTGGTCTTTTCAGTATCAAAAACGCTATTCTCAGATGATGGTCCTTTAAAATTTCAAAAAATATTTGAGATTCAGAGTAGGTCTATCTTCGAAGAATTCCAATTCCAGGCTGAAAGGCTTTCTGCTCAGTATGGATGGCTACTAAGTGGCTTAGGTGGCTTATTTGGTTTAATTGGGCTATTCCGTAACCCCATTCGTAGGCAGCTAAAACTAATCAGACCGTGTCCATTCTGCGGCGATTATACGTCTACGAAATATCCTGTATGCCGTAATTGTGGACGAACGATAGACGAAGAGAGAGAGCAAGAAATAATCAGCAGTGTCAAAGGCAAAAAGACTGAAGAATCGTAAACTTTCTGACTAGCAAATCTTCCTCCCCCTCCACCACTAACGAAGTTGAATCTTATTCAACCAGTCACTTATTAAAAGTAGAATTCTTGGAAGAAAGGTCCGAACCTGCTAAAATAAAGCATCTCCGAAACTAAACCATTCTCGATTCAAAAGAAACAGATGGTACAGATTCAGACCTATCCGAGAATGATACATCACACCACAGTATAAATCTTGCGGAATGATTTCGATCCTTTATTCCAAGAAACCTCGTTACCATGTATCAATAATAAGAATTAAGCTTTCTCTCGATGTTGTAATAAGAAAGCTTCAATTGTGTTGCTAACCACCATTGCTACCGTCATTGGACCGACTCCACCGGGAACCGGTGTGATATATCCCGCTTTCTCAACAACTTCATCAAAAGCAACATCTCCGACCAATTTACCCTCGCGATTCCGATTAATACCAACATCAATCACAATTGCGCCATCTTTCACCATTGGGGCAGTAATAAAATTGGCCTTTCCAATTGCTGAAATCAGCAAGTCTGCTTGAGTTGTAAGTTTTGCTAGTTCCTTTGTTCTTGAATGAGCAATGGTTGTAGTTGCGTTCTTGTGAAGAAGCATGAGCGCCAAGGGTCTTCCAACCAATTGACTTCTCCCAACAATGACTGCATTCAGACCTTCTACATCTATGTGATAATGTTCAAGGAGGCGAAGAATGCCCTTTGGTGTGCAAGGTCTTAGTCCGGGAAGGTCGCGATAGAGATTACTAGTATTGATTGGAGTGAGGCCATCAACATCTTTCAAAGGATTAATGGAATCAACGACAAGAGATTGGTGATTCTTGAGGTCTCCCGGCAATGGAAGCTGCACTAGAATACCACTAATTTCATCATTGGCATTCCATTCACGTACAGCGTCGAGGATTTCACCGAGGGTTGAATCACTTGGGAGGAGGAGATTTTCGTGTTCTAGGCCGCTTCTTGATGCAAGCCTACCTTTATTTGAAACATAAATTTTGGATGCAGAATCATCACCAACTAGAATCGTCCCTAATCTCGGCGTGGCGCCATATTCCTCCTTTATCCTCTCAACCCTAGGTCGAAACTCATGGTCGACAAGCCATTCGGATAAGTGCTTGCCATTTAGAATTCTTGGGTCAGAAGTCATCAAGCCGTTTTCATCTCTTGAGTAGAAATACCTTTGCAAGCACAGTCTAGGAAAATGACGCAGTTTTCATTGGCAGGATCGTAAATGATTCTCAAAATAAAGAGAGCAGAAAGTAGATACGAACACATGCAAAGTTCGCATGATTGGTTGAAAAGCATGCCCTAACCGGTTTCTCCGCAGGGCAGCAGACAACATAAGACGTCCTGAGTATTCTCATCCGCAGACAATAGACTCTGAGTGTAGCAAATACACAGAGATTGCATGCATTACCATCGTATAGCAATTGATCTAGATGTAATCACGAGTAGAAACAGTTATATCATATTTTGTTATATCTATATCAGATAGGTCAGAATTTGACAATGATGTGAGATCCTTCACCCCTCGGCCAGACCAGGCACCGCGGTCAATAACATCTCTGGGTATAAGAAAAGGGAAAAGAGTTTTGCGTGTCAAATTCTGGCCTATCTATTACAAATTCTTAGAGAAGTGCGAAAAAAATGGCTAACAAGATATTAACTGCAAAAAATATTCACTTCAGTTATAGCAAGCACAGACCAGTCTTAAAGGGCGCTAGTTTGGAGATTTCTCCGGGGGAAATAGTGGCAATTTCAGGAGAAAACGGAAGTGGAAAAACCACTCTGCTCAAAATTCTAGTTGGACTATTGCGCCCCCGTGACGGGGAAATCCACTTATTGGGCAGAGTAGGATATTCGCCTCAAGAATTGCTACTTTACGAGAATCTTACGGTACTTGAAAATTTCAGAGTATTTGGTAGAGCAATGAATCTTTCAAGAGAAAGATCAATTGAAGCGGCTTACGAAATTGGTGAGAAACTTCAATTTACCCCTTATATGAATACCCTCATTAAGCACTTAAGTGGGGGAACCGCTCAAAAAGTTAATTTTGGAATATCCTTGCTTGGAGATCCCAACATTTTGATTCTAGATGAACCATATCAAGGAATGGACTATTCTTCGTTCATGGCGTTTTGGGAGATCCAGACCGAGTTAAGAGAAAAGGGCAAGGCCATTATTGTAGTCAGCCACTTGATTGATGATGGAGAAAAAGTGACGAGATCCTTGCACTTGGTGGATGGAAGGCTACAAGACTGTCTTGGAAAGGATTGTTTGATCTGTGGGGGGTATAGGAAATGACGCGGCAAAAGCCGGGCATATTTACAGTTGCTTGGGCTACCTTCTATTCAATCATTAGGCGGAAATCTGTCTTTTTTAGTAGTTTTATTTTGCCGATCATTTTCATTTGGGTCGTCTGGTGGATCACTACGGAAATGCCCATGACTTTCAAATTATATGGTGGAAAAGTCATAACAGAGTCAACATTGGATGTCCACATTGTTACAGGAGCGCTCAACGCCATTGCGTTAACTGCTGGGCTGTTTGGGTTCCTAATCACTTTTGAAAACAGAAAAATTTCCCTCAGATTAAGGGTGGCTGGTTTTTCAAGGCTGACGGTAAGTTTGGGCGCGTTCATAGCGCTAACTATAGTATTGCTTCTTTCAGCGATTATTGCAGGATTATTGTCAATATATTTCTATTATCCAAAAGATGTGATTGGTTTCGCGGTTTCGTTGTTACTTATCACAATTATTTATGGAGCTATTGGGCATATTCTTGGAACAGTCTACCCCAGAATTCTTGAGGGTACTCTCATAATTCTTCTCTTTTCATTTATTGACCTAATGCTCTTGACTAACCCCTTAGGAAGAACTGTTTATTTGAAAGAATGGACTTATGCAGTTCCAGGATTTTGGCCCATGCAGATATTGCTGAGAGCCTCGTTTGTTGGTTTTTCCCTTTATGATCTGGCGTGGATGAGTTTACTAGGGCTGGCATACTTCGCGTTCTTGATCGCCATTGCTCAGTCTCCCCCCCTAATTCAGAGCTTTATTGCATTAATTAAGTCCAAGGGGCCGAGAAAGAGAATCGATTTTGGTAACTTAGGAGAAGTAACTCTAGCAAGTTGGAGAAATATTGCAAGAGAAAAAGCAGCTGTGGCTCTCATAGTATTCTTTCCCATCCTAATTGTTTTGGTAGCGGCTACTACCTCGCCGGAAGGAACTTACAATCTCGCTATCGATGGTGCGTTTGCCCAACCGGCCCCAACGTTTGAAAGTATCACGGTAATATTGTATTCTCTTACAGCAATTGCCTTTGTTTCTTCTATCGTAAGTTTCTTGTTAAGTTTCCAGCTGAAATCATTAATTCCGCGGATGCAAGTCATTGGTTATCCCAGATGGAAGCTAAGTTTGTCGTATTTGCTGGTAACATTTGCGATTAGCGTTGTTGTAGCAGTGGTTGTAACTATGATTTCATTCATCTGGGTAGAACCAAAATCAGAAATCGGGTTTTTCCTCAGCTTGTTCCTTGCAAATGTTACGTTTGCAATTCTTGGCTTAATTGTAGCAAATCTCTCTAAATCTAAGGAAATTGGTTTATACACGATCCTTACGATAGCTTTTATGGATATTGGTTTCTTGGAAAATCCAGTGTTTTCAAAACGCGCCGATGAAGCATGGCTAAAATACATGCCTGGAAATTACTTGGTGAGAATGGCACTGAGAGCAACATATTTCTCGGGATCAGATTGGATCAAAGATGTGGGGTTCATAATTGGATATCAATTGGTTTTGATACTCATCTTCTTCATAACTTCAAATCTGAAATCTTTACAATTGGCATTCTTCGGGAAAAGGAAGGTCGGGGGGGCTTCCTAGTACAATGAAAGGAGCACGAGAGAATGGATAATTTGTTTGATGTGGTAATTGTTGGTGCAGGGCCGGCGGGTTCCAATGCGGCCTATTATTTAGCCAAAGAAGGGTTTAGCGTAGCTTTACTCGATAAAGAAAAGTTTCCAAGAAAAAAACCATGTGGAGATGGCTTCCCAATCGGAGCTTCTGAAACCTTAGATTGTAAAATCCCTGAAAGGATTATCGGGAGGAAAATCCACGGAGTAAACCTAATATCTCCAAGGGAGGAAATCTACTTCCTCTATCGACCAAGGACGTTAGGATACACTATTACTCGAGAAAATCTTGATGCGTTCTTGTTACAGCGAGCGATGAACCAAGGAGCAGAGTTCTTTGGAGGAGAAAAAGTATCCAAAGTGACTGTAAGCAAAATTAATGGAATTGATTCTGGACTCGTTGAGACGAGAGAGGGTAATTCCTTCATGGGAAAAATAATAATCGGAGCAGATGGAAATAAAGGGATTGTTGGTCGATCCGTTGGTCTTGTTAAGCCAAGAAAACCGGGAGAAAAAGTGATTGCCATTCGAGGGTACATCCACGAAAGCAAATTAGGAATGCCTCTTGAGGATTTCATGATTCAGCCAAACCAGATAGAGATTTATTATGCGATCAATCAGAATGGATATGATTGGATTTTCCCCCTGAAAGACAGGATAAACATAGGAACAGGTTACTTTCCCCCTCGACAAATGTCAATTAAGCGAGCTCTTGAAATGTTTGTAAAATATGCTTTTGAGCTGCGAGGAATCAAGCTCAAAAAACAACAAAGACTAGAAATAATCAGAGACCTTCAAGGTAGTGAGATCTTTCTAGGGGGTACGGTTGATAAGATCGCTCTCAAAAATGTTTTACTTGTAGGCGAAGCAGCAGGGCTTGTAGATCCTTTAAGTGGTGATGGGGTTCATTGGGCATTATTAAGTGGAAAAGTGGCTGCAGAAAAAATTACACAAGCAGTTGACGCCAAGAAGCCCTCCGCACTTGCTGATGATTACCAAGAAACCATGATGGAACTTGTAATGACCAACATGGCTTTTGCAAGAAAGAATTTGGAAAGGATCCTAGCCAAGCTATTGTTGCTGTTTGATGCCGTAAAATTCAACCCGGAGCTAATGGAGTATTTCGAAGGGCTTGCCACTAATGAAAAAGACTATTTGAAAATTAACTCAGAATTAACCTTTCCAAGGAAAGTGATTATTGCTCTCAGAATTGCCTTAGGAAGGCTTGGGTTAATCCGACCAAGCCAGGAGATATTCATTTCAAACATCAAGCAATACTTCGAGCAAAAGCTCGGCGGTACAAGAATAATGACAAACCATTAACGATCAATTTTCAGTTAACACAGCCGAAGAGCTAGCAACTAACTTTACTCCATTCACATCACTTATTGGTTAGAAAACTGAACTTCTCATAATGGCCACAGAAAGCGAGACAATCCAAATACACATTCTTGAAGAGCTTGGCCTAACGACCAAGGAACTCTACCAGAAGAACCTGGAACATTTCACCAAGGAGGCAAGGCAAAGAGATGAGATCGTGGAGGGCTATTTTGGAAAAGAAGGATTGGTCAAGTTAATAGAAGAAATTGTTTCCGAGCTTGGCATGCCGAAAAACCAAGATGCCGCAATTCTAGATTTAGGAGCAGGAACGGGAACATTTCTAATCCCAGTTGTAAAGCAACTAGGTATTTCCAAAGCATTTGCTCTTGATGCCACCCCGAAAATGCTCGAATATTTTGAAAAAAAGATAGAAGCTGAAAACAATGGAATAAGATATACCAGCATCATTGGAGACATGGAGCAAATTGCTAAAAGTTTAGAATTGAATAGAAAGATGAGACAACTGGAAATCCCAGAAAAGTTTGACTTGGTTTTGTCGACTTTGGCCTTTCACCATGTTCCAAATACCGAGAAAATCATTGAGGGAATCACAAGGGTACTCGC
>JALTMP010000424.1 GCA_027001645.1 Candidatus Heimdallarchaeota archaeon | reverse complement strand
GCTTTTAACATCTCTTAATGAATTCAAAATGTGAAAGATTTCTTCTTCGTTAATGACATTCGAAAAGAGGGTGTGGTACACTTTGGGAAGTCGTTCAAGCCTGTGAGAAATCCAAGCCATGAATGCAGGGAGCTTGTAACTGATTACTTGAATGCGGCCACCAGAAGTATGGAATCTCAGTGTTGTGAAGGATCGATAAGCAATAAGTGCGTAGACTGTTGCTATGATCGTTGTAGTGATCGTGAAGATTGGAGCACCATATTGGAAAGTAAAGAAGACACCAGAAAATAAAAGTACGAAGATAGCGAAAATACTTGGGAGAGTTATTCCGCTAAAGCTGCTCACTTGAAAGCCAACGATACAAGATAAGGGATATTCTTCATCCACATATATT
The DNA here is from genome assembly GCA_027001645.1 of Candidatus Heimdallarchaeota archaeon. Lineage (GTDB taxonomy): Archaea > Asgardarchaeota > Heimdallarchaeia > Heimdallarchaeales > JAJRWK01 > JAJRWK01. Next base: position 8,380 of record JALTMP010000424.1, on the reverse strand, counting down.
CTCTTTCCCCATAGGCCAGAAACAGTTGGAACTTCTCTGCGGAAAAGTAACCTCTTATTGGTAACCGTAACATATGTGTATTTCTTTGCAAAGCGAATAGAAAGATAGATGAAAGCGAAAGTTAGCGACTGGAACAGGAAAATAGCCATGTTCTCGACGGTTGGTTTCACAAAGACTTGAATCGTGTGTAGTAGGGCTGGAATAAAGAAAGCAAGCGATACCAGTCCAAGAGTTTGGCTCCAGCGATTGACGAGTCCGGTTTTTGCTTTGCATTTCACGAATTCTCCATCTAGTAGTGGAACGTGCCACCCCAAGGAATCGTGTTGGCAAATGAATCGGAGATTCCGGCCGGCGGCGGTTAGCAAGCGGTGAAGTTCTTTCGTGAGTCCTGTTTGTAACAGAATCTCGTGTCCACTACCTAGCCGGAAGGTGATCTCATTTCTTCTTGGCATTCCAAACAAAAAGAGTAGGAACCCAAGAACGAGAGAAAAAATCGCCACGGTCCAGACGATAGGTATGACTGGCTGAAGAATGTCCCAGAGAACATCATTGATCCTTGTTTCGATGTTTCCTGTCGATACAAAAAAGGACAAAACGAAGAGCGATAATCGGAGTAGAACAGGAACGGAGATCTGCTGAGTAACTGCGTATTCAAGTAATGGAAAAGAGAAGTTTTGTATTAGAACAATGGATATCAGCACGGGCACGATCTTAACTCTGGGAGTTATCGAAGTTGATTCTAAAAGAGAGTAGGGTATGCTGATCACCTTTGAAAACTTCGCACTGGCCCAGTATTTTCTTCTCAAAATCACACGCTTGTTTGAGATGATGATTTCCCATGGTTTGATGAGAAGAGGAAAGAGAGCAAAGAACAGAACAAGAATGGATGACAGAGAGATGAGCGTGACTTTCCCGGAGGATCCAGACCACTGGAAAAGAGCAAAAACCCATGAGCCAGCCCCTAAAAGCAAGAAGAACATGATTCCAAGGTAGTTTAGTTCATGAAAGTGATGGTGAAATAACCTTTTCTCATGAGGCGTGGGAATCGTCCATGGATCGCTCAAAGGAAGTGGATGCACAGTACTAATCCATTGATGCTACACAAATAACTTCTGGTCCCCCTAGTTTACCCTTCAAAAACCCGTGAGTGCGAATAGCGTTTTTGAGAGAGAATGTGAATTGTGATTCTAGATCTTTTCAATTTGAGGGGCATGTAGAGTCCAAACTAGTAACAACATAGAATACAAGATTAGGCCTGTAACCGCAAATGGAACGGCTCCTCCTTGAAAAACAGTGTCAAGAAATCGGAATGTGTCGTTTTCAAAGTGCTGGTAGAGCCACGTACCTAGAATTGGGCCAACTAGTCCCCCGGTATTGAACGCGAATTGAATGCGTCCAAAGATTTTCCCTCGTTCGATAGGTCGAATGACGTCAGCTTGTTGTGATCTGAGACCGGGGAAGAAAAAGCCAAATCCGCTCATTCTCAACCAAAAGAGTACAGAGGCTAGAATGAGGCTTGTTACAAATCCGAGGAAAAAGGTGCCCGTAGCCATTAGTAATAAGCCTACATACATGATTGGTTTTCTTCCTACGCGATCAGCCATAACTCCTCCTAAGGGATTTAGAAACATGCTTATTGCCCCTCCGACCCCGATAACAATCCCAATCATTCCTTCGTCGTAACCTAGCTTATCGACGAAGTAAATCACAAAGATAGGAATGATTATGCCAACACCTATTCCATTGATTAAGGAGATGGAATAGAATTTCTTGTATTCCAGGCTATAGTTAAAATGTTCTCCATAAATACCATAACTGGTTGCGAGCTGGGCGTCTTTTTCTTCCTGACTCATTTCCGATAGTGATCTGGCTTGCTGCTCGAATTCAGGAACGTTGTGCACGAATAGGAAGAGGCCAGCAAACGCAAGAAGCCCAAGTATGCCAGTCGTGAAAAATGGGGAGACGATTGCAAACTCTTTGTCATACCCTAAGTAGATCGAGAGGTAATATGTTGCGGAGCCTAAGAGTGGCCCGACGAAGAATCCCAAGGAAAAGCTGGCCGCATAAAGACCAGTTGCTTCTCCAACTTTATCCTTGGGAACAATATCAATGAGGTGTGCTTGTGCCGTTGGCCAAACTGCACCGACAGCCATGCCTTCAATGACTCTGAAGAGTAGGAGCATAACCCAATTGTTTGAAAAGGCCATAGCGATGGTTACAAATGCGTAGAGTAGAGTTCCGAACAGCATTACTTTTCTTCTCCCGATGACATCGCTAAGAGCACCAGCATTAGGAGCACTAAGCATGCGCCCGACCATGAATCCCGAAATAATGTAACCAATCTCAACCGCTGAAGCTCCAATCTTCAGACCAAATGTTGGAATGAATGGAACGATGACTCCGAATCCAATATTCAACGTGACTGAAACAGCAAGCAGTGCAACCAATGAACTTGCGTTTTCTCCATATCTACCAAAGTAAGAAGACAATTTCGGCTCATCCCTCTAAATGCGAGATTTCAACAAACGGAATATAATGCTTTCCTTATACCATTCGCGATCCATCCCAAAACGAATCCTGTTTAGGATGAGGAAAAAAAATAAGAGAATGGGCAAAGACTGTCACTCGGCTTCAAGGCTAACACTAACAGCAGGGATTAGAGAGGATGCTTTGTGAAGAGGCCGTTCTTTTGTGAAAAATGCGGAAAACCGATTCCTTCACCGGGCATGTGTCCCGCATGTGTTGAAAGAGAGCTAAGAACCATCCGAATGGGAAATTATTGTGACCATTGCCAAAAACTCGCAACGGAGACGCAGCTTTACATCAACGTTAAGACGAAGAAGCGCTATTGCTTTGAATGCATGAAGGTCTTCAGAACGGGCTTGCTTCTCAGTGGCTTACCTGGGGATTATGTTGATAAAATCATGCAAAGAGATTTCATACCCATAAATTGGAATACTCACCTCAAGCTTTTCAGAAGAAATCCTGATTGATGCGTTATGAGAGCAACAATTTGTATCTCATCGTTTTACCCTCAAGGCAATGACTCCTTCAACGCACAGAGTTGACAGTTCTCCGGGACACGCATTTAGTGCTTTGCAGTGATCACAGTATTTGTGCAATTCTGAAAAATTCATTTCAAGGGTATTGGCAGATTTGTGCATGACGTAAAGGGTTGCAAGATATTGGATTTCAAGAGGCACAGAGAGAGTATGTCCTTCTTCTCGAACCCACCACTCGAATGCTCCTCTTTCACCCTTGCTAGTTGAGCACTGACTGCACACAATAGCGAGATTGATGGGCTGGACAGGCCCCCCTCTAGCCTTCGGCACTAGCCTTGTGGGACCCAGATCATCCGTTGATCCGCAGAAAACACACTTATTGCGAAACAAGAGCGTCTTAGTGTTTGCAACAAGTGTCTGTATCCATTCGGGGTTATTAGCATCGATTTGTTCCTTTATTCGTTGAATAATGAGCTTTTGTTCCTTGTTCCTTGGTTCAAATTGGTCCAGAAGGAAACGTATTCTCTTTGTGATCAGCTCTTTAGATGTTCGAGCGGTTTCAACATGATCTGATGCCATGTCATCTCCTCGTAATTCTTCTTATGTTGTTTGAAATATCTAAACCTATTGGGCGTGTGAAAAATGAGGGATAGCTTCTTTTTCAGTTGGCAGGAATGCGAGAACCTCATCAATCTGGAGATCATATTGGCAAGGTTTGTTAAAAGCGAGAATGGAATTGCGTCTTGGCTTCTTGTCTTCAAATCATGAGGAGGAGATCGTTTTTGCGCTACTGCTTGATAACTCCAGCGAGTAGCTAAAATCAATTTTCGAATCAAGTCGTTTTTGCGAACAAGGAATTTATAAGAAAACCACATTAGTGGAAATGATTAAGCATGGCAGATCAAGAAGACTTGTTACAATTGTATCTCTACCGAATTGCTTGGGGCATAATCACGGGCCTTGGCTTAATCGGAGCACTCATGATTATTATGTCAGAGCAATTTCAAGCTGTCGCAGAATCCACAGGAGGATTCATCGGCAGCGATCCTCAAGCCTTTATCACAACTATTGGGCAGCCCTTGGTAATTACACTCATAGGATTATTTCTTTCAGCCTTATTAGTAGGATTTCTTCAAGTTGTATTAACTGCAAAAATAGGAGAGGAAGTAATCCTACTCGTTGTTTGGGCAACACCATTTGTGATAATCGCGTTTTCTATATTTGCTTATCTGCAAAATGATCAGGACACGAATACCTTATACATGGGGCTATTCGGGGTTGGCTTGCTCGCGTTTATTTATTGGGCAAGATCAAAGATCCGTCTTTCCGCAAGGCTTGTTGAGAAAGCAGCGGAAGTTGTTGCATCAAATCCTTCCATGTTTAAGCCTCAGCTTTATGCGGGGATTCTTGTGGTGATTGCTGGAAACTTGTGGATGCTTGGAATAATACCTGTGTTTTACTTTTCCTTCCAGGTCCATCCGTATCTTTTTGCGTTCACGGTTCCTCTTCATACTTGGATTTACACATTTACCCTAAACGGAGCTAGAGCATTTGCCGATGCTCACAACATTGCTTATGCTCATGACTGGTATAGTAATGAGAAGGGTGAGCCGAACTACGACAAGGCATCTAAAACAGTGTCACAGCTCAAAGGAGCTATTGCACGGTATGCATTTCTCATGACTTTTGTTAGGATGTTTAAGCGAAGACGTTCCTCAGGAGTTTCGAGTTCGTTGTCTAGTGCTAGAGGCTTTTTCTCATTGGGCTTTATTACTAGGCTCTTATCTGGGAGAGGTCTTTCTACAAGTGCGTCTGTATCTTCCGCAGTCGCTGGAGCAATTGAATACTTAGGAAAATATACCCTCGTCATCGTTGTTGTAAAGAGAATGCGAAGCGTTACCGGAGCATTCAAGGAGTCCACGAAAACCGTGTTTCGCACATTCATTACTACCGCAGGCGGCGCAGTGGGTCTCGAGATTATTGATGCCTTAAGAAAATGGCTATCATTTATTCTTTTAGCGATAGCCGGTGCCATTTACGGTTACTTCTTTGCAGATGTTGCGGGATTAGAAAATGTCGATCAAACAGCCCGTATAATCTGGGCGATAATCATGGGAATCATTTTCCTATTCATTGGAGGCTATCCTGTCAATATCATGTTTGGCCCAGTCAGCAACACTTTCAACGTCCTACTTTACGATTCCTACTCGTCTATCGCGTCGGGAGCTAAGCCTTCAAAGAAGCTTGATAAGAAGACCAGAGACTTGATTGTGGAAGTTTTCCGAAAATAGGGATCTAATAATCCTCTCCCTTTCTCCTTCTAGAGAACTTTTTCTTGTTCTGTTCTGAAAACGGAGATGTCCATAATTCCATCAGCTTGCTGATTGTTCGAGTACTGGCGTTGGTTCTAGCTCCATTTGAATAATATTTGATGCGAGCATCCTTTGCTTCTTGCGTGGGCCTGTTGGTGGGTTTGCCAAAAATTGCGGAATACACACGAACTTGATCTTCAGATATGCTTAGAAGTTCATCAATAAGGATCCATTTCACGTTCTCCGTGTAAGGAGGCGTCGTTAAAGACCCATTATAGAAGAAGTAACCTGACATGAGGGGCACTATTTGGCCCGGATTGATTTGCTCTTGAGTTTCTACAGTTTTTCCCACGCTGGGCAATATTCCCCAGAGGGTAGCGAGAAACTCGTTTCTTTCCCCATGGTCAAAAAGCAAAGCGATGACAAGCAACTCCCCTTGTTCAGTTCTGTGAACAAGATGCATTTCAAAGGGAAGATGACGACCATCAATTGTATGTTCACTCGGAGCATGAAAATGGAATTGAGAAAGGGCATACCTCCTCCCTTCAAAGACTAAGCTAGAATCGCCTTCACAGTGATTAATGATTGTCCACCCATTGTTCTCTAGCTTGATAGGAGAGGGAGAATATGAGAGCTTTAAAGCGCTATGGCTTTCAGCAACATCTATTGCTGTTCGGTTTAGGTCTATTGGTGATTGCACAAGACCAACCAAAAAGCAAGAGGAAAAAATATTTTGTCTTTGAAAACCATGTTGAAGAGATGAAGAGATTGGGGCCGTATGCTCAACCAGTTTTTCCATAAAAAGCATCAGAAGGACATACCTAGTTTAAAAGTAAGACTGAGGAAACATTAGTGAATGCTAGCTCCTCATGAAGATGCACTAGGAAATGCTTTGCAAGATTACCTGAAGTTTGGAGAAGCAATTGCCATGCTTGAATGGGATGATGGATATATTGAAGGATATAGTGTAGCCCCCTATTTTAGCCCTTACGACTCGTGGCCGGAGCACGAAAAAGAAGCGCTTCAAAGGGTTAGGGGAAATGTTCTGGATATCGGATGCGGATCAGGGAGACACTTGCTTTTTTTGCAAGAACAAGGTGTCGAGTGTACAGGGATTGACATTTCTCCCAAAGCGATAGAGGTGTGCAAGAAAAGAGGTGTCAAAAGAGCCATTGTTATGGGGATAGAAGAGATAGACAAGGAATTCGGGATCTTTGACACAATTCTTCTCTTGGGAAATAATTTTGGGCTTCTACAAAACATGCAACAAGGAAAAGCGATACTTCGCCAGCTTTATGAGATTACGTCCCCTAATGGAATTATTCTTGCTCAAAGCCTAGATCCGCACCAGACAAGAGATGAACATCATAAAAGATATGTTGAAACAAAGCAGAAACGCGGGCAATTCCCAATAGCAGTTCGGATGCGGTCGAGGTATTTGCAGTATGCGACGCCTTGGTTTGACTATCTCATGGTTTCCATAGAAGAAATGAAGCAAGTGATCAAAAACACGGGGTGGGAAATGGGTGAGATCATTAGGAGCAACAGATCTCCCATGTTTGTAGGAGTTCTGAACAAGAAGAAGTGAGGGGAGAAATGTCTTTGTAGATCACAGATTCACAGCTTAAAACTTGCTTACATTTCGTGAACTTGGTCTAGTTCTTCGTCGGGAACGTCGAAGACAACATTGTGTGGTGGCAAGGGTTCTTTCTTCATGAACTCTGGCAAGCGGTCATGAGCTTTTGTGAACCCAGCTTTTCGGTTGAATTCGATCTCTGTGTTCAAGATCTTTCTACCCCAAGGGGCAACTCCTTCCAGACCAATGGTTTCTCCAGTGACGGCTTCCACGGTCTCAACTAAGCCCTTGAAGCCAGAGTCGATGTCTAGAATTGCAAAAGCTGTAAACAGACAATAACCGGATGAATCAATGAAGGCCGTTGTTTCTTGGAACAAACGAGAAAGCTGTGCCTTCTTAATATCCCGGGGATCAGTTACTTCTCCTTTGATTCCTAGAATTTCGGCAGCAATGGTGTATCCCTGGGTGTGGTCTGCTCCCATTGGACCCGTAGCGTAGGTAACACCAATTCCCCGGATGGGGCGAGGATCGTAAGCAGGCATTGATTGTCCTTTCACTGCTGCGACTCTTTCAACGCCAAAGAGGTTGCCAACTTCTACGGCACCCGAACCAATGATTCTTCCAAGAGGAGTGCCTTCTTTGACTTCTTTGAGTAATTTAATCGCGGCTTCACCATCACCAAACGGGATGATTCCGGCTTCCATGGCAACTGCTAAAGCATTGCCAGTCTCAATTGTGTCTAGACCAAGATCGTTGCACAACCGGTTAAGTTCTGCGACATGGCGGAGGTTGTCAATCGTTAGGTTTGTGCCGAGAGCCCAAGCAGTTTCATATTCCAATGGTGAGACTTGCAATTTGCCGTTTTCCTCGTACGGAACTGCATTACTACACTTTATGGCACAGCCTGGATGGCAGGGATGAGCGTAAGTAGCTTCTGCCTCGTCTCCGAATTTTTCTTTCATATTATCCACAAATTCGTGAACTGCCTCCCCAGAGATCTTGCTTGCACCCTCGAAGTGCCCGTATCTCCAGTTTCGAGTTGGAAGGGCACCAGCTTCATTAATGATGTTTTGCAAGATGTTTGTTCCGTAATTTTGCAAGCCACCATTTGTTCCAGTAACCGGGTGTTCCCTCAAGGCATCAGTTAAGGCCTTGGATGCGGCCTTGAATTTCTCTTCATCAATGGGCTTAATGACACCACCATCTGAGTCATCGGAGATAATGGCAATAACCCTCTTGCTACCCAGAACAGCGCCTAGCCCGCCTCTTCCGGCGTATCTTCCGGGATCATTGTTCTCAATGTTATTGCCAAAGATCCCCGCACCTTTTAGCAGTAACTGACCAGCAGGGCCAGCTCCAATGATTCCGGGTTTGGTCTGGTATTTCTCCCAAAGGGAATGAATGATTTGATACGCACCCATCATATGATACTCATTTGCTTGTACGAGTTTTGCGTCATTGTGCCTTATTTCTAGATTGTACCACACATC
>JALTMP010000423.1 GCA_027001645.1 Candidatus Heimdallarchaeota archaeon | reverse complement strand
AAACTTCTAGCAATCAATTGGTTCTTTCTCTCGGCGCTCTGTTATCAAATACCAGAAAATTATTGCTGTCCTTGTTCTTATACTTTAGAAAACATCCCGAGCTAGCAGATGTTGATGGTGTGATCACTGTAGAAACAGAGGGGATCCCTATTGGAGTTACTACAAGCCTTCTCTTGGACGTACCTGTCTTGTATGCTCGCCGCCATCGAACACTTGCCTGGAAAAACCCAATACCGATCATTCTGGAACGCTCCAATTCAATCATCACAGAAACCTTGTTTCTCGACGAACACGAACTATCTAAGATTAATCGAGCAATCATTGTAGATGACGTTGTCAGAACAGGAACCACATTACTTGCGTTGAATAAGACGTTGGGAGACCTAGGAGTTGAAGTAAATGCGATAATAGCATTGGCAAGTCTAAAGCGCGACTATGATTGGCCATACCCCCCTACTCGCGGGTTTCGTCCAATTATGGTAATCGAATGACTACCGGAATTAGGGTCATTTCTTTCGACTGAAAGGCAATCTTGAAATTGAAACGTGATCAAAAGAAAACCTATCATTGTAGTGTTTTTTTTGGAAAAGATTGCTAGATTGTCGAAAGAGGAGTTAGCGACAATAGTAGCTTAGCAGCATCATTCTAGCTTGAGTAGTTTCTTTACGCCCTCTAATCCCCTGAATTTCTGACCTTTTACATACACAACAAAATCAGATTGAATCTCATCAAGAGATTGTTGTATTTCAGACATCGCTGTTTTGTCTCTTCGTAATGCTAAATAGAGCAATGCCTTTAACCTCAAAAATGGATATGAAGAATTCCTCAACTCCTCAATTAATGGAATACCGTCCTTGTCGCCCGTGTTGATGAAATACTCTACGGCTCGTTCCTTGATTCGTGGCGATGATCTCGGATCTTTCAAAAGCATAATCGCGTGCTTTTTGCTCGTTTTCATTCCTTTCCTAGCAATTGCTAGGACTATCATTTCTTCTACAGTATGGTCTTTTTCTCTCATGAGTAGATTTTCGAGTATATGCACTGCTTCTTCACTAGATAATTTTCCTAAAATTTCTACGGCAGCAAAGCGTACATCTCTATCGGAGTTGTTCTCGGCACACTCCTTTGCAATTTCAAGAACATTTTCTCCCATGAGCTGATGAAGTGAAATCAAAGCTGCGACCTTGACCAGACTTGCTCCGTCTTTTTCCAAAGCCCTTTTCAAGTATTTTACGCCTTCCCAGACTCCAGCTTGGCCTATGTCGTAAGCTGCTTGAACGCGCATATTGGCGTCAGGATTTCCCTCAAGGGTAGCGACTAGAGGTTCTAATGCGGGATCCACAAGAGAGTGTTAAATTACTCATTTATCTGCAAAGCGATGTTCCCAAGGAAATTTGAATTTCTTCAAATCAATGATTATTGACTACCCAAGAATTATCCCTAACCTTTGACCTATGTTTTCTATGAGCTTAGTGTGTACGGCTTGTGTCATTTTGGCAGCTTGAAGCACTGCAATAATTGGGTCCTTCCATTCTTGAAGAGTATCATCTGAAAAATCTTCTAAGTGAATGAGGAATTGAGCAATGAATTCGGGAGATTTTTCTTGGGCTGCTCTTTTAAGCGCCTTTGGGACAAAGACATCCAAATAGGAGCCACATATTTCTTTTTTTCTCAGAAACAATAATGACGCCCAGAGAATGTTGCGCCCCCTTTTTCCGGGTTCACTCAGCATGTTTGCAATTTCTTCAGCAAGCATTTTGCAGTCTTCTTTCTTTTCAGAAGTTAGTGTGGAGACCATTAATAGGAGAAGTGGCTCCTTTCTCCATGCTGGAAAGGTAGGATCATATTGCTCTACTACCTTTGAATAGATTTCCTGATGATACATAGCAGGCAGATCACTAGCGAGATAATATCCTACTCTGGCCACCATGCCGGTTATCCAAGGATTGTCATTTGACATGTACTTGAGAAGTATGTTAACTGTTTCTCTTGCAACTACCTCTGTATTCATTGGAAAATATTGCAATAATCTAATGAGAAGGCTTGCAAGTTCAGGGCTTGTTCCCCCTTTTAGAATATTGATTATCTCCATTGCCAATGAGGTGAGAAAGCGGCGGTCTCGGGCGTTATAAAAGGCAATTTCCAAAAGATCTTTCGCTTGAAGGTATAATGTTAATCGTAAATCTTTTTGTGCGGTTGCCAATAAATCAACCAGTTCTGAAACTTTTTGAACGAGGGCCTTTTGTCCCTCGGAAGTATGGATTTCTGCCAAAAAGTATTCTCGTTCTTCTTCCCAACTCATTTCCGACTACCTATTACTATGTTAGTTACTTGGGTTATTAAGAAGTAACTAGTGCTGATAGATTGATTCATAAGAAAAACTCGTTCGTGTAGCTTTGTGATTAAGCAATGTGATTTAGTTTTTGAAAAGAAGCGACTACTAGAATTTGCCTCACATCGGTTCAATCAGTTCAAAGCCGAATAATTATAAATAATGCAATCGTTTAGTATATTAGTTCTTAAATGACGGGCCTTCCCCTTGCTGATGCATCTACCCAATCTGTTCGGACGTATAAGATTGTCTTAGTTGGGAGTAACATTCGTTCGGATAACTCCCCCATGTTTCACCTAATGACGGGGAAATTCGCCCGAAGTTTTTACGATACCATCGGATTGGATACATATAGCAAGGAGGAAAAAATTGGAAATATCCGAGCTGTTTTGTCTATCTGGAATATTTCCTCAAATGATCGGTTTCGCTCTATCAGAGCTTTGACACTGCTGGGAACGAGAGTCGCAATTATTCTCTACCAGGCTTGGAACCCAGATTCTCTCGTCAGAGCGAAACAATGGATCGGGGAAATCAGAGAAGTGGTTAAGGAGACAGGAGACATCCTGCTGGTAGCAGAAACCCGAAATGGCGTTGAAGAAAAGAAGGTTATCGAAGAAGGAGAAAAAATCGCTGATAGGGAACAAGTCACAGGACACTTTGTGGTGAGCACGGATAACATTCAAGAATATGCCTTCATGATGAACGAAGTTGCATTCCTCTGCGTCAACGGTTTCTATGTGTTCTCTAGAATTTTACCTAAGAAGAAAAAAATCGAGTATGTTACCCGCGCATTGCAAGGAATTTCTTATGACATTGAACATATTTTTCCACCTCTTAATGATCCAGAAACAATACTTGAGCAAGGAAACATCAGCAGAATCTTGAGGTTTAGAGGGATTCAAAAGGAGTTCAAAGTCAGCAGTGCTACACTCTTGCATTACTTGAATTCTAGAAACATTTTGAGACTTCGAGATAAGCTTATTTGGCAACTGATTCGAGAGGATTACATTAGCTTGATTCTTAACAAATATAACGTGGAACATGATATTGCAGATGGTGTCGTATTCATCAAGGGCAAATTTAACAGATACAAGATATCAATCCATGATGCAAAGGCATACCTTGCTCCTTCAAACCAATCGATTTGCATAGTGCCAGCAGGAAAGCTGACTGCTGTTGTTTCTGATCCTGTCATCAATGACCTATATGGTGTGGAGAGCATAATGCTCACAGGTCCTGATGCCATGTTATTATCAATAATCTACACCTTAGCGTTTGATTCAGAGATTCGAGATGATGTTTTACTTTCTCAAATCCTACCAAAAAAATGATGTGAATGAGAAGCCCACTTAAACACTCCAAACGATTGAAGATCGGATTGTTTAGCCTTGCGTTGTGAGTTGTCCGGGTTTGAATTCCGTGTCTCCTTTTTCGAATGTTGGATGTAGGTATGCTTCTCCATTTATTATTGTGAATGGAATTCTTCGTTTGTCGATCCAGTTGTAAATGTCCCTGTATTCTTTGAATAGATCGTTCGTCAGTATGTAAGCATCTTTTTCCTCAGCTAGGCGAAGAAGGAGCTGATCACCTTTGACCTTCGCTGGCAAGTACTTGACCAAGCCAAGCTTTACTAATCGTTTTAGTTCCTTGGGGTTGTCAATCTGATGTCTTAGGGAGGCGTCAGCAAGAACAATTATTTCCTCGAATCCGGCAGATGAAAGTAGTTCCACGATTCGCTTGATGTTATTTACCTTAGGTTTTCCTTCAGAATTGATTTCTTCCCACGCAACATTGCTACCATCAACAACTACTGTCTTCGAGTCGTAGGTAAAGGGATGGTTGGCCATTCCATAGCGAGAAATAGGAATGAATATTGGGAGTAATTGCTCTATCAAGTGGCGTAAGCCGTAAAATCGATCTATCAAGAATAAGCCAAAAAGAATGAGTCCCAGTCCCATAAGCAACGGGATCATAGCTTCACTACTTTGAGCAATGATCTTCAAGATCTTTGAGATTCCCTTTTCTTGAGGGGGTGGCACTGCATTTATAGGAAAATTATACTGGTCAATAAGGATTTCTTGATCTCCAATGGTCTCGATGAGATTGATTCTGATCGTTAATATCATTGGTCCAGAGACTAGAGGTTTTGCAATTGTGGTAAAACTTGACACGCTATTATTTCGCAATGTTTTAGTAAACACGTTAGGTGAGAAGGTAATATTTTCAGAAAACATTTCAATGGAGATTTGAATAGGGGTAGGCTCGAAATTATTTATTTCAATTTCGATTTGGTTTTCCTGTTGAGAAATTAATTCTAATGAAGAGCGAAGATTCACCCATACGGATGGGAGAGCGATCATCCGTACTGTGAAAGGCTGGATATAGGTGTTTCCGTCAAAATCACTGTATGTTGCTACAATTTGGAGTATGTTTTCACCGAATCCGGATGTGGTAATATTGATGGTGCTGGAGACTTCTTCAATTGGTGAAGGCTCCAATTCAGGAATTTGGCTAGGAAGGCCAGAAATAACAATTATTGGGGGGAAAGAATCAAGAACAGATACGTCGATAGAAATGTTTCTGGCAGTGACTCCTCCTAGGTTTAGAATCGTAACTTCAATGGTCGAGGTAATATTGGGACGGAGGAAAATCTCAGGAGGGCTGATTATGCTTACCTTGGGTAATTGCTGAACAATGACCTCAAATTGGATAGATTTATTCAAGCTAGTACTGTTGAACGAGGCGATCGCTGAAAGGCGAAATTGTCCCACATCCCGAAGAAACTGAAAACTAATGAGATAGCTTGCAAGGGTGTCCTTTGAAGTAAGATTCCATTCATTGATCAGTTTCGTGTTGCTTCCATTCAGGAACTCCAAGGTAAAGTTGATATTGATGCCTGGAATAAACCTAGATTCTCCATTTGCTAGTTCTCTAATACCATAATATATCTGAAGGTCATCTCCTCTCCCGACCTGGGAGTTTTCAGCATTTAGGATTAACTCGTAGGAAACGGATTGAGAGCTCGAAGGTATCGAGAATATGGCTATGAGTAAGAACAAGAGAGAAAAGGAAAGCAGAGTTTTCTTGAGTTTTTTATTTCTTATCATGCAATATATTTCCTCCGTTCCAATCGTCTTGAAGCAGATTCAAGTTTGTTGAAGATGAAATCCTTGTTTTATCCCGGGAACAGCCTAACTGGATTTGCAAACATTTTCGCGCGTTTTCTCCAAAGATTCTTCTACATTTTTTATTATGAATGTTCCTAAATTAGTTTTTTAGTATGATTCCCAAGGTTTTAATTCTATTAGCACATTGTTTTATCTCCAAAGAATATTTCGAAGGATTCGCGGAACAATTGGCTTTCATTTCGAGATGTGGAAAGAAAAGCAAAGAGATAGTGTCCAGCGCTATAATTGGACCGTGATTGCTCGATAACAAAGAGAGAGGAAGACCACAAGACCAAGAATTAGATTCAAACAGAAGCAAGATTTTCTAGCCAAAACTATCATTGTGGTTTTTCTAGTCCAGAAGGAATTGTGCTAAAGAAATTGGGAAGTGTCCGTTGATCCCGATTCTCGTAGTTTCTTGGCTTTTGAAGCTTGGAGTATCAGCATCTGCAGTTCTTCCTTAGAGTCATGAGATATTTTTTCAATCATTTCCTCTATTCTTGACGTTGAAATATCTAGGCGAAAGACTTCATTAATGAATTTAATTCCAATACGGGAAGCACAAAGGCCAAAATAGGTAGATAAGGGGTCATTAGCCATCTGGAGTTCTCGAATAATTGATGTTTCAATCATTACAGAAACTGCAGGAACGTTCAATTTTTCTGAAACGAAGGCTGGCAAGAACCCGTTTAGCCCTGAGATTACCCCATCCTCACTTGGGAGGACTTCAAATTCTTCTGTTTTGACTTTGACAAGAATGGAAGGATCTAGTCCGGAATACGCATAACGTATAATCCTTTTTCCAGAATATTCTTTTTTTAGAATTTCTTCACTGACCTTTTCAACTTCTTTTTCGTTTTCGAGGGCTGGAATTTCGAAATCTCTCATAAAGGCCCCAAAAGACAAGTAAACATCTATTGGAGTTTCGTCATTTAATCGAGAGATCTCTGAAAGCAAGGTCTGAGCGGCATGATACAGCATTATTTCATTGTCAGGTTGGGGCCCATAAATGAGATAAAGGATATCCCCGTCATGCTGAAGTTTTTCTAATTTGACAGATTGAAGATTCATTTTTCCTTGTTCAACGGTTAGAATTCTTGGAAAAAAATCAGGGAAAGTCGCAAGTTTTTGGATTCTATCTTCGTATTCTTTTGATAGATTCTCAACTGCGAGATAACCTACGAGACCAATGCCTGTGAAACCTTGAAGGAAGAAGACTGATGGTTCTCTTTGCATCACGTGCCACCCAATTCTAACAATAGTCTAGAGATCATAGGCTATGAGCTTTGCCTTAGATGACGCAATGGAGACAACGCCTGCTCTCCTTACAAAAATGCGAAGCGGAACCGACTCGTGTGGAATAATGATCAAGTCTAATCCGGCCTTCTCTACTAGAGTCTTCGGTGGCAATACGCTTGCGAATTTACCAGATTCGATTTTAATTGCTGAACCTACGCCAATTCTTGAAGGAAGTATTCCTTGTTTATCGATAATGCCTATGGTAATGCCAACATTCCAGTTAACTGCTTTAATCACTTTGACTTTTCCAAGTGATTTGAACGTGATTTCTTGAGAGCCCAGTACATCAAGCCAAGACGTCAATTCGGGGTGAAGAGATGAGGCTTTAACATATCTCTTTCGTATGAATTCTTCTGGAACCTGACGCTTGATTGAGATGCGGTCTTCGATGTCATATCCAGAGAAGCTTGGATCTGTTTCTGTAATGGTCTCGTAGAGTTCCCTTAGCTTGTCATCATAGCGCCCCTCGAGAGCTAGATTGATTGGGGCCATATATTCAATGATTGCGATTCCGACTCCTATCATTTGAGCATTAACAGCCATATGAAATGCTTGTTCCAGGATAAGCATTGCGTCTTCCAAATTGCCAATTGCTGAGAACTGAAAACCCAGCTGCATTACAAATTCAACATCGTCATAGGTTTTGGGAATAGCAACGACTTCTGGCTTACGGTTTGCTAAGACAATAGTGAGAACTGAGACAACATTCAAGAGATTCTGCACGTCACTTCTCTCAGAGTCAATACATTTCTGCATGAATGCGGGCGTAAAATACCCTCTGAGGCGGTCAAGTTTCTTATTTAGAAGCAAGAGAATAATTCTTTGAAGATGGACTTCTAATTCAAGCATTTTTGTCAAAGGCTCTGATTGAAGCATAAGCATAAGGAGTTCATCGTTTCGTTTCAGCGCGTTGAACGGATCTTGCAACGCGATTTCCAAAGAGGAAAGAAGAAGAAAGAGATGTCCTAGGGTGGAAATCCCTTCTTGAAATAAGGGGGAGCTAGCTGGTGCCCCGAGAGTATGATACTCAACAAGTAAGTCAAGTAGTTTGGACGTCCCTATGCTCAATTCTTTATGAAGCGGTTCAATATTCCCTTTTTCCGCCTCTGCAAGATATTCTGAAAGATCCGTCCTCAGCTCCTTAACGAGTTCCCTTAGCTCGATTGCAATATCAGAACTTTCCTCGGGAATTTCCTCGGGAATTTCGAGTTCTTCATGCTTTGATTTATTGGTGTGTGAGCTGAGGACAGTAATTGCTGAATCCATGATTTTCCTAATGCGGATGACAGGGTCATACACATCTTTGGAGCGGACTGAATAGGACACCTCATCTGCGAATAGTCTTTCATAAAGATCAGTGAGAATTTCTTTATCGGCAGGATCGGTGACCTCTTCGAGTAATCCGAGAACAAATGCTGAATTTACCATTGATTTAACACCGAGATTCTCGGCCACTTGAATTAGTTTGAGGTCTGAAGAAACAATCACTCCTCCTCGAGAATGAGCAACGAATATCACTGACATGTCGGGAGTCTGTGGTAGAGATCCGACAACTTGACGGGATTCTGCTTCAAAATTTGTAAGCTCCTTTTCCCCGACTCTAATCACTTTTACGTGTGGCAAAATTGAACGTCTAAGGTACCACCGTAGCTCTCTTTCAACATAATTGGTTATGAATAATTCATATCCTAGGCCGGATACGATTTGAGCAAATCGCTGAAAGGATTGCGGATTATGATGGAAACCTCCTATGAAAAAGTTTGTATCCAAATGGATCTGCATACCCATTGACATCGCTAATAAAATCAATGATATAAAGAAATTGGCAAATCAAATCATGTTTGCTTAGCCCAATTCGTACACGCCAAGGAATAGGAATCCGAGAGATACCAGGGATCGTCTTAGATCCTACCAGAAAACCATCATGCGAAGTTGTATTCATATCACATCCTCACTCGGATCATCATCCGTCAAGCATTAGAAGAAAT
>JALTMP010000422.1 GCA_027001645.1 Candidatus Heimdallarchaeota archaeon | reverse complement strand
GTCTCTTATTTAATTTTGCAAATCCAATTCGCTCCAATTGAAAGAGTGACCCCTCCTCAAAAGCAGTTATACTATCTTCTATCACCCCGTTTCTGAGTTCCAATGAACTCTCATTAATACTGCCATCTGGATTGATCAAGGAGTGGGGAATCGTGTATTCCAGCGACAATGCATGGGGTTCAGGAACCCATTGTACCTTTCTAGTGTTCGGAATTAGCTCTTTTCCCGCATAATCTACTTCAACAATAGTGTCCGTGATATTAGTTATTCTTACGTTAAACAGATCTTTCAGACGAAAGACATCGCCCAAGGAGAGTGAAGAGATGTCAGATCTTGAAATATGGAAGACATCACCTAAACTGAGCGTTCTCTCCCCAAGAGAATCGTTCGTAGGATGATATCTCAGCACAATATTGCTAACAGGAGAATTGTCCACTTTAATTCGTATAGGATCAAGAGCAGCGAATAACCGAGGAGCAGTTTCATCAAGATGCCTTCTATTGAAGGTCTCGATCTTTTTCCAGTCAATTGTTGCGTTGGTGGCGGTAATGCCAATTTCGAGTACTAGGTCCTTAATTACTTCTGGAACAATTCCACGGTTTTTTAGTCCACTGATGGTAACTAATCGAATATCATCCCATCCAGTTACGATACCCCTTTCAACTAGTTCACGGATTTCTCGTCCTTTAGTTATTGCACCCGTAATCTTAAAACGGCTGTATTGATGAAAAACAGGAGGGTGACCTCCTAAAAGAGTGATCAAGTAAGATTGAAGCTCTATTCTCATTGTGCCAAATTCAGCGGACCGGAGCACATGAGTAATCCCAAGCTCCTTTTCAAGGACGGAAGACTCAAAATCGTAAGTTGGCCACAACCAAAACTTATCGCCCACTATCGGGTGAGGTGTTTTTTGAGGGTCGATAAGTCGAAACATAACGGGATCCCTCATAACAGCATTTTTCGAGCGCATGTCTCCCTTCAGTCTCACAACTGCAACGCCGACGGGAATGTGCCCCTCAACCATTTGATCAAATAATTCAAGATTTTCTTCAACAGATCGATTTCGGCACGAACATTCAACCATTTGCTCTCGATTCTTTCTCATAGTGTCGATATCGCATTGACAGACATACAGGTGAGAATTGGAAATGAGTGTTTTTGCGTAGTCATAGAATAACTCCATCTTTGTAGAGGCAATTATTTCTTTGTCCCATTTACAACCGACCCATTCCATCCCGTCTCTGATCGCGTCGTAAAACTCAGTGGCTACCTTCTGAGGATTTGTATCATCAAATCGGAGAAACGCCTTTCCCTTGTATTTTTCCCGATAGAGTTCGTTAATCATGTAATTAAGAGCATGACCAATATGTGGGTATTTGGAAGGATCCGGAGCGTAGCGAAGTACAACTTTGCCAGTTTCTGCTTGTGGTAGGTCAGGGAGACCCCTTTTCTTCTCTTGTGTCTTCGTTTTCTTCTTTTCTTCTAATTGTTGAATAGAGCCGGGAAACTCTTGTTGAAGTAATTGAGTGATTCGCTCATAAGGAAGCTGATTCACCTCAGCAACCAATTTCTTAACAATTGCAAGAACCTCTTTGCTTTTGGAACGATATTCGGGATTACTCCCAAGTACTTTTTTCATGACGGAACCAACATCTGCTTTCCCATTATGCGTATAAGCATTAATGAGGACTTCCCTGCGAATTACAGCTTCCATGATTGAGAATTACTTGCAATCTTTATGTGTTTGCTGATAGCTTGTAGTAGTTAATTAAACCACAGAAAATTGTCGAGAGCGAAAGCAGGAAGTAAGGTTAACAATTTTTAGTGTTCACAACAAGAAACAACCATGATCATTCTTCCAAGGAACGGACCTGCATGGATAAGCAAATTGGAATCAGACCAGATTCAACCGGCGGGAGTGGACCTAACTGTACAAAACATCCAGTCATTTGAAAAAACAGGAAAACTAGGAGTAAGAAGCACAGATCGAGTGATTCCTGAAAAAAACATTCTGCAACCAAACACGAAAGGGTTTTACAACTTGTCAATAGGCTCCTACGTGGTGCGTTACAGAGAGAGAATCGAAATTCCCCTCGATGCTATTGGATTAGTCTTTCCGAGATCCTCTCTGTTAAGAATGGGAGCAACAATTTATACAGCAGTTTGGGACCCGGGATATAAAG
>JALTMP010000421.1 GCA_027001645.1 Candidatus Heimdallarchaeota archaeon | reverse complement strand
CTAAGAATAGGTAATCCATGAATCTAACTGGAATACCCATTGCTTTTGCTAGCTCAGAATCGAACGTGATAATATACAGTTCTTTCTTTACGAGGAAAACAACACTAACTACGAGAGTTGTGAATATTAGGAGCAAGACAAAATTTTCCCTTGTAATCAATAAGACCCTGCCAAATAAGATGCTCTCTACGCTAGCCGAGTAACTTGGAAGAAGGCCGATGAAGAAGATCGCGAGCGCCATTGAAAAGCTGAAAAACACCCCTATGACCACCTCATCCTTCATTATTTTTTTTTCATTCACCGCTCCAATAGACAATGCTGTTGCCACGCCAAAGACAAGAATAACAAGCAAAGGATCGATTCCAAGAAGAAGAGCTAAGGCCGCACCCGCAAATGCTGAGTGAGCAATAGATTCTCCCAAGAAAACAAATCCTCTCAAAATCACAAACACTCCGATTATCGCAGACATTATGCCGATCAGAATCGAAGCCATTAGAGCCCTTTGCAACCATGACTGACCCAGGGAAGAAATAAACAAATCTATTCCCTCAAATAATTGATTATACCATGACATTACACAATCTCCTCCCTTAAGCACGAGTTTCTATTGTCTCGTCTATCTTGATCTTTGTACCGCAAGGTGCTTTTTCTTCGTCTTCCACCATTGCCTTCATTCGCTCTATGGCTTCACAAGACAAGCACCCCGCGGTTTGCATTGCATCAACATGTGCCTGCTCTTTTGGCATTCCCAAGAATTTCATGAAAAAGTTCTCGAGGATCACGTGATGCTTTAGTTCGTGAGCTGCAATTTTTTTTCCAGCCGGTAACAGTTCAACTAGTCCGTATCGATCCCATTTTACAAGCTCTTTCTTCATTAACCGCTTAATAACAGAATTAAGTGTTGAATGGGGCATATTTGTTCTATTTTTTATGTCCCCGACTCTGATCGGGCGCGTCCACTCGTAAAGAAAAGTCAGTACTGTAATATCTTTCTCTCCGAGCCCCGTCGCTATGCTTTGAATGTTTTTGTTGTCTAAATGAGAATCAACTTTGTTCCTATCAATTTGTCGGCGCTCATGCTTTTTTTCCATGATTTGTATAAAAATAACAACCCTTATAAATTTTTACGAATATTCGTAAAGTGGTGAAAATCAAATTGTCAAATCGCACAGTGATAAAAAACAGCTTGTCTTTTTCATTATTGGCTTTCATTCTTCTACTATCGACGTTCTCTCCTTTAGATACATTAGGAAATCAAGAGATATCTGTTGATCAGGCTAAGATTCGCGTTGTAACCACTCTTAGTATACTTGAAGACTTTGTCAGTAGTCTGGTCGGTGATGCTGCGGAAGTCACTTCATTGGTCAGCGGCTTGGAAGACCCTCATAGTTATGAGCCAACCAGTAGTGATCTTCTGGCGTTATCGGGTGCAGATCTTATTGTTGCCATGGGGGTGCCAAGGCTTGAGTCATGGCTGACGTCGTACCTTGAAGATAACCCCGAAAGAAAAGCCAAGACCATTTTTGCAGGGAATATTACTACAATGGGAAAATTTGATCCATTGCTTGGAGAAGTGAATGATCACATTTGGATGGATCCAAACAATGCTTTGGCAATGGCAACAACAATTAGCAGAGGATTAGTTAGTATTGCGGGCATGGACAACGAAACTGTCTCGGAAAACATCGCAAAATTTCGTCAGCAGATCAATGCCCTGTTGAACCGAATTGATGAATTACGCGGCGAATTCAATGGTACTAAAGTCGTTGTTGATCACCCTGCCTTCTTTTATTTGCTTGATCTACTGGGCTTCGTGCGCATCGCGATTATTGAGACAAAGGAAGGCAGTGAGCCTTCAGCCTACGATATAGCAAACATAATTCAACTAATGAAAAGGGAGAATGTCTCTTTAATCGTGGAAAGCTATCAGCAAGCCAAAGCAAAAACTGTTGAAGAAATTGCGATGGAAACTGGAGCAAAGATAGCTACTCTCTCACCTCTGCTAGGTGTGGAAAATGTTGAAACATACATCGATTTAATTAATTTTGATCTGGATGCTTTACAGAATCCCCGGCAAGTTACTCAGAAGGGGATGCTCTCTGTATATCTGACATACTTGCTTTTCGGACCTCTTGCTTTGGCATTGGTTGTAATGTATCGGAGAAGAGTATTGAGACGGTAAATTCTACCATATTATCCACATACCAAACCATTGGAGGAAAAGTGATTGCGGATTTAGTCATTGACAAGTAATTGGCTTCTGAACGTTTTTTCACTCGGATTTCTGGTATGGTGGAAGGATGGGATGGGTTTTTACGTGTTCTGACTATTTCATGTTCATTTTCTCTGTTTTCGGGCTTCATCTTTCGAAGGAATGGGTTTTGGAGGATTACTTTTTTAGGGAACGGATACTTATTTGAGCATAGTGGGTGATCACTCATGGCAGAAGAAACGGTTGCACCTATTAGGCAGAATTTTATGAAGGTTCGGGCTGATGAATTTCTTTTCAATGTCATTCCCCGACTAATTGACGATGGGATTGAGGAAGCCCAAGTTTTCGATGGGAAAGAATACGTTGGTGTTTTGTCATTGCGAGAACTGGGGCGCAAGGGCAGAATCCAAAGTGAAACAAGAGTAAACAAGGTGGTAAAGCGCATTAAGCCTGTTACTCCCACGGATTCTATCAAAGAGATCGCAAGCAAACTCCTATCTCAAAAAGTCCATTCCATCATTGTTGAGGATGAAAAAACAGGAAAGCCCCTTGGAATTGTTCATGCGATGGATCTTGTCCAGAAATATTTTCCCTCTCCGAATGACACGGCTATTAGTTACGCCACAGAAGATGTGCAGACTGTTTCTGAGCTTCACACCCTAGCGGTTGCTGTCAAACTACTCCGTGCTTACAATGTGAGTCGCCTTCCGGTAGTGAACGAAGCAAACGAAGTGATCGGAACCATTTCATCAACTAATATCTTCGGATTATTGTTCAGACAAC
Organism: Candidatus Heimdallarchaeota archaeon; assembly: GCA_027001645.1. Classification (GTDB taxonomy): domain Archaea; phylum Asgardarchaeota; class Heimdallarchaeia; order Heimdallarchaeales; family JAJRWK01; genus JAJRWK01. The sequence goes on along the minus strand of JALTMP010000421.1, from coordinate 5,847 downwards.
CCAGTGGCGAACGAATTACTAACCCAGAAGGTCTTATCTTCGACCCGTACTCGGAATTGATTTCTGACTTCATGACAGAACCTTTGCCAATCATTCCCAGCTCTTCAACGATCAAAGATGCCGTTGAATCAATGGTTGAGCGAAACACAGATGCTGTGCTTATCGGTGATCCGTTCCATCTGCAAGGCATTATCACCTTGACTGACCTTCTCGAACCACTCACTGTTCCCGAATCCCAATCAGGGTATTTTGTTCAAGTTGTTGGCGAAGAGCTGGATGAAGTGGATCTCGACCGAACCATTTCCGAGGTAACAACCTTCTTGCAGAAATTCTCAGAAGCCATCGGCGATAATGGGCAAGTTGTAGTTCATGTTAAAACATTTGACAAAAATAAGTTCCGCACTCATGTGTTATATCAAGTTCGCATACGCGTGTACACAGACAAAGGCTATCTCTTTGTATCCAACGGTCAAGGATTTGGGCTAATGCCCGCTATCAATGATGCAATTGAGCGATTAACGAGAGAAGTGCTTACCAAGAAAGAGCCCTGGAAAAAGCATGATCAGAGAGCTCTTATTAGAGAATTTATGTTCGAGCTCTGAACCCTAGAAACCCTAGGGCGACTCACGTTTTCTCTTGTCCTAACGCTTTTCTCTGTATTTCGTTTCCGTTCTATCTTTGAAACTTCCTTATCTTTTCTGCTATCCCCCTCACTAACCCTTCTAGCAAGGCTAGAATAATTATGGCGATTATTGCCCATTTTATGGTTGACACTAGGCTCATGAGGGGTACAGAAATTCCAATGTATGAATGGGGGTAACTTAGGATATAAATTGAAAAGAGATTCTCGATTACGTCTGCAATCGCTGCGACAATGGCGAGTATCTGCAATGCCTCATAGTATCGTACTCCTGACCCTGTCTTGCGAAAACGATTTACCATGCTAAGCAATGAAAGGATAACTATGGTGTAGCCAAGGATAAACCCAAAATCAAGTAGCGTCATTCTAATGGCATCATCTAGTATCCCATCCCACGCGGAAAGAATTTGATCCATAGTTGCCTTCTTCCATGCAAGCTCGAATTCCACAATGGAATACCCTCGCCGCTCCATTTCCCTCGTGATTGGCCAAAAGAGCCACTGGAAAAACAAGGAAACAACCAAGCCAATTAAGAGCCAAACATAGTCGGGAAGCTTCGGCACAAAATCCTTGAGTTTAGCAACTCCTTCAAACTTACTCATGACCCTACACTTTCGTCTATTGCTAATATGACTTTTCCAATATTTCTTCTGGACTCAATCCTTTGATGGGCGCTTGAAGCCTGTTCCAAGGGATAGACCGTGTCGATTACGGGGTGAATATCATGCTCGACTATGATTTTTTGAAGATCTTCAATGATTGGGGTAAGAATTTCTCTAGAATTCGTTAGGAGCCAGCCGAGATGAAAGCCCAGAACCCCGTAGCTTCTTCTTATCGCTTTAAGTAAATTGACTCGAGGAATTTGTTTCCACGCCCGGAATAGTGAGAGAGGGTTTTTCTTGGAATACGAGATGCTTGTTGCTCCAACTAAAACAATTCTTCCAGTTGGGGCTAGCACTCTAAGAGAGTCTTGAAAGACCTTTCCACCAACACTTTCCAAGACGATATTCACCCCTTTACCCCTTGTCCATTCTTTTATTTCTTGGACGAAATCTTGGGTAGTGTAATTTATTGCAAGATCAATTCCGATTTTTTCTCTCAAAAAATCGATTTTTTCCGCTCTACTTGCAGTTCCTGCGACCTTGAGTCCCATTGCTTTTGCGAGCTGGCAAGTGGATATACCAAGCGCTCCAGCGGCTGCTTGAACAAGAATTGTTTCTCCTTCTCTCACCCGGCCCATTTCTCTCAATGCGACCATAGCAGTCATGTATGAGCCTGCAACAGCCGCGTTTTCCTTCAAGGAATAATTCGGAAAGGCAGGAAAAATCCGAGAATAATGAACCTTAACATATTCTGCATAGGTCCCCGATTGGGTTCCGACTATTACTCGATCGCCAATGTCAAACCCTTCCACTTTTTCCCCCTTCTTGACTATTACCCCTGTTCCTTCTAGCCCCAGTGTGAAGGGTCGCTTCGGAGCCCAAGAATACATTCCCTTACGAGAGAGAATATCAGCATAATTAATTCCTGCATAGGCCATCTTTACAATAACTTGTTCCTCATCGATATACTCTGGGCGAGGAATCATCTTTGTTTTCAACATTTTTGCTGAACCTGTTTTTTCAAGAACCACTGCTCGCATCAATGCCATGATTCATTCTTGTTCGTTAATTCGAATGTGGATAAAAATATTTACTAAATTCTGTATTCATTGACCATAGCTCCTGTTTCTGATACAAGAATATAATACTTGGATTTGTGCCTAGGTTTGCTCTTACTATTCATCCACTAAATTGTTTTTTGTGAAACAAGGACTTGAAGGGCTCAGCAAGTTGCTTCCATCGAAGCATAACAGATTTGATGAAGAGAAGAGTTTGCCTTCACTTTTGATAAGCTTCAAATAATAACAATTATCTTCATTCTTTCTGAAAAATCAACAATGATCAAGGTAAAATAAATCCTAATATATAGCTCTGCGCGGAAAATTAATATGTATTTTTATGAGAATCAATTTGCTTGCTCATCGCGTGCTTGCAATAGGTGAAAAATAGCCTAAAAGGTGAAAAAGATGGTGAGGAAAAGAGCATTAAGATCGATCGGTATTCCTACTCTTCTTGTATCTGTATTGGGCTCTAACTTTGCAGATGCTGGTCATTGGTATTGGGCTCTAGCAAAGACGACTGATGTTGTCAAAGGAATTTACAATGATAGCTTGAAAACATATGTGTCTGCCAAATTCAAGCTTTCTGCCAATTCATCCTTTCAAGAAATAAGAGTCGAACATGATTTTGACAAAGGTGAAAACTATAGTGTACTCGACCAATGGTATTCGAAGAGTATAGATACAATCGGAATACATTCCGCATTGGCCAAGAATTAGAAAATGTTAAATGAAATGATATGGTCAGAGTATAACTACTTAGATTGATAAGAATTAGGTGAAGAGGAAACGGATATGGAATTATTAGCTGTTAGGGATGTTTCATTCTCTTATTCCCCGAAAATACGAGTGTTTAATGATTTTTCTGCGCAATTCGAAGGACATTTCTTTGGCTTAATCGGGCCAAATGGTGCAGGGAAAACAACATTGCTAAAACTCGCATTAGGGCTCCTGCAACCCGAGAAGGGAGAGATCCTAGTAAGTGGGACCTCGGTGAACAAGTATCGGAAGCAAGTGCTTCAACAAGTGGGCATTTTACATGAAAACCCTCAGTTTCCGTCATGGACAGAAGTGTTTAGCTATCTGCGGTGGGTAGGCACATTGCGGGGGCTGACACGCAAAGAAGCCACACAGCAAGCAATGTATTTGCTAGAATTACTGGGACTACTAGAGAAGCGCAATGCACTGGTCAAGCACATGTCCGCAGGGCAACAACAGCGGTTTGGCATTGCACAAGCGTTGATTGGACTGCCCAAATTGATCTTTTTAGATGAACCAACGGCAAATCTTGATGTTCACTATCGCAACGTGGTTTTTGAATTATTGAAAAAGATCACCACGGAGCACGGGACGGGAGTGCTTGTAATGAGTCATGTTCTCAGCGATTTGGAGCGATTCTGTGACAATTATGCCATCTTATACAACGGAGAGATCCGAGTTCAGGGAGCCATTAGTGAGCTGTTGCAAAGCCATCATCATGAATATGTTCTTCGTGGCCCACTTCAAGATTTGCTCATGACAATACAACCATTCAATGTTGTTGATGATCGCGAGAATGCTAAAGCCCGTACTGAAAGAGTCCGTATTCTTAAACAAGGACTTAATGAATTAGTCATTTGGGTCTCAGATCCGCTAGTCGTGGAAAAGATCAAGGAAAATCTGCCACAAGGAAGCTCTCTTGCTCCTTATAGGTCTCTGCTGGAAGAAAAATTCCTAGAAATCGTAGGATCGGTGGAAGGTGCAGAAATCTCCTTAACCCCTACTGACAATGGCGTTTCCGATTTAGCGGGTTGAGAACATCCATTTTGAAGAAAAGGAAGGTGGGTTCGTGAAGGTCGACTTTCTTTCAACTTTTTTAGTGTCTTTGCTTCTATTCTTGATGCTCGCCGGATTATTGGTGAATTATCCTTCCACGTCCACTCAATTGCCCTTGCAATATGACAACACTGAGGAGATTAGCTTTATTGAGCAATATGATCTCTACCCTGAGCAGATCTTCCGATTGGAGGTTTCTAGTAACTTTACCATGGCCATTTTGGTAACGATTCAAGAGCACATTGGCAAAGAAAGAACCCACGCCGAGGGCTTGAAAAACTCGAGCACAGGGGTCAAAAATGTCGAGGTTGTCAAAGCGGTGATCAATCCTGCCAGAATTGACAACCCACTAAATCTGAGCGTGGTGAGTGATTTTACCACAGAACCATTTCTCTTCGAGCAAAAGGCAACAAATCCCATGTTAGTAACAGTTAATGTCTCCTATTCTCCCTCTCAAGCATATACTATGGAAGCGCTGAACTCGAGCAAGTTTCCCATATTCCCGGTCATCAGTATAGAGTCTCGTATCGTTATCAAAATCAATGAAAAATCGGGATGGCAACAAATAAGGAAAACATTCTTCATCCTATCAGTTGCAGGATTACTGTGGATCTTAGTGCGTGTCTTCGCTATTGCTAAGAAGAGGGCGCGTAAGCACAAGGAAGAGAATGGCCTTGGAAAAAAGGCGAAGGCTTCAACTCGTCCAATGCAACCAGAAACAATAGGAAATAGGCAAGGAAAAGAACCCCATCAAATACGAAGCTTGAAATATCCCGCTTTATGGATTGACGATCCCAGAAATACCCCTTTGAACCAGACACGCGTAGAAAAAACTCTCAATGACATCAGCCATGAGAAAAAAAATGATTGGAAAGCAATCCTGGAACTCTATTTGCTATCGGAAAGGAACAGAAATTATGGTTTGCTGATTGCAACAGGAACTTGGCTCTATTTTGCCTCTAGGACGTGGAGCGTTCCGAGGGTTTCAGATTTGCTTGCCACTGGCTTACCTTCTTACTACCGAATAGAATGGTTCAACCTCGCTTATCAACTAGGAGTACTCACAGTAGTCATTGCAGTTGATGCCATCTATGGCATGATAAGAAAAGAGCATCTCAAAATGCTGTGGAGTTACCCCCTAGATCGGCAACGCTTGTTTATCGCTAGTTACATTGTTGTTAGTGTTGCAAGTGCAATTGCAGTCAGTCTTTACGTTTTAGCAACGGTTCTAGTGGGTGATCTGCTCTTATACGGTATTGGAGTGAACGGGATTCGCATTGCACTACTTTTAGCATCACACGCATTAACAGTGCTCTTGGTTCTCGGAATCCTCTACATTGGATATGCCATCTTCATCGACTGGCCAAAGTCATATTTTCTCTTACTCACAGTAGTCATGGTGGCTTGGGTGTTTGGAAACATAGGGTTTTCCTTCATTGCTGAATTAATCCTCATCATCAATCCGATAAGTGGAGCATTGGCAGTATCAAAGCTTTTCATTGGCTCTGCGGTTTATATCGCTCCATTCTTACTCAAAAAGCGACTCGAAAGGGTCAATATTATCTAAATTTACTATGGAGGTGCTTGTATTCATGAAAGCAAGAAAAACAAAGAGAAGGAAGTCAAAGGCTTATAACAAAGAAATAACAAAAATTACTTCTTGGTTCAATGCAATCTTTACTTCGAGATCTCTTCGAAAATACAACCTAGTAATTCCATTACTTTTGACAAC
>JALTMP010000420.1 GCA_027001645.1 Candidatus Heimdallarchaeota archaeon | reverse complement strand
CGATTTCAAATTGAACAGTGGCTCGTAGCTTCTAGCGAAACAAGACTCCCTGATCCTGCTTCACTGATCGGTTTTAAGGCTTGGTTAGAAGGTGGACATTGGTCTCAGACCGGGGCAACTATACCTGTTGGCTCATCTTTGGGAGTAAGGGTCATTCCTATTGGGTGGTACTTCAAGGACCATACTGGGAGAATAAAAGTTTACTCCCGAGCGATTTCGTCAATCACTCACCAGGATTCTCGTTCTCTTCAAGCAGCACAAATCTTAGGCTTGTTTACTAAATTCAGTGCAAATAAAATACATCCCTCCGAATGGCCAACAAAACTATCTTATGAGATTGATATTGATCCTTTTCTACTTCAAATCATTGAAAAAGCAGAAAGACTTGCTTCATTATCAAGCGGCTTAAGGGATGATCATTCTCTTCTTTCTATCCTAGGAAGAGGAAATGGGATTACAGAAATTCTTGGATTAACTTATTTTATCTTATTACGCTATGATCATTCGTTATTAGCAAGCATTAATCGTGCATCTCGATTTCATGGGAAATCAGACACCCTTGCCTGTGTTGTTGGTGCGTTGCAAGGCCTAAGACTTGGAATCGGTGAGCTAGATACCAGCGTAGTTGAAATCCTTACTAGTCGTCTTGGTTTCCATACATTATTGGAAGAATTTAGGCATAATGCCTGATTTGCTGAAAACCTTCTCGCCTTATTGCTGTGTTTCATAATGGTAATGATAAGGTTATGGGGATTGCTTGCAACGCTTTGCAATAAACTTTATCAATTGTGTCTTCGTGTTTATCTTAAGGATAGTTGATTATTGACTATTATTGAATTTTTTATGTAATTCTTCAATATGCCCAAACCCACTCTTCAATAATCACTTATTGCAATCTTACATAATATGGCTCTTTTTCCCCAAAAATTATTAATACGACGTCGGTAATTTTACCATTGAAACCACAAGAAATGCGCCAGATCCATGATGTGACTTCAATACTATTCAATAAGCATCCCTGTGTGTCGGGTCTGGAGCATGATGTGGGAAAAGACAGGTGAAAACTATGAGCGAGGACATTACCACTCGACCTTTAGTAATAGATAATGGAACCGGGTTGTCCAAAAACGGATTTGCTGGTGAAGACCAGCCCCGAAGTGTTTTTCCAACACTAATCGGATATCCCAAGTACACCGGGATCATGACTGATGTGGATCACTATGTGAGGGAGTACTACGTAGGAGACGAAGCCCTAAACCTCAGAGGAGTTCTAAGACTCTTCTACCCCATCGAACACGGACAAGTAAGCGACTGGGATGCAATGGAAAAGATCTGGCACTTCACGTTCTTCAACGACCTCCGTGTGAACCCCTCAGAGCATCCCGTGCTCCTAACCGAACCCCCGCTGAATCCTCTCAGCAACAGAGAGAAAATGGCCGAGATCATGTTTGAAACATTCAATGTTCCAGCCCTTTACATCAGCATGCAGGCAGTTCTCTCCTTGTATGCTTCTGGAAGAACCACCGGACTCGTAGTCGACAGCGGGGATGGTGTTACACACGTGGTTCCCGTCTATGAAGGGTTCGCCATTACCCACGCAATCAGCAGGATCGATATTGGTGGTAGAGATATCACCGAATACCTGCGAAGACTTTTGAGAACCAGAGGATACTCTTTGACCAGCAGCGCAGAAAGAGAAATTGTTCGTGACATCAAGGAGCGACTCTGTTATGTTGCTCTTGATCCTGACAAAGAATTGTCCCTAGCAGACAAGGTTTCTGCCATTGAAAAGCAATACACCTTGCCTGACGGGGAGGTTATCACCGTTGGTGCTGAACGATTCTTAGCTCCCGAGCTCTTCTTTAACCCTGGAGCAGTTGGTTCAGAAGAACCCCCACTGCATGAGTTGATCTATCAAGCAATCCAAGACTGTGACATCGATTTGCGTCCGCATCTCTACAACAACATCGTTCTTTCTGGTGGATCCACCATGTTTCCAGGTTTGAAGGAACGACTCCACAAGGAACTTGTTGCACTTGTTCCTGAATCAATGGATGTAAAAATTGTTGCTCCTCCTGAAAGACGATACAGTGTGTGGATTGGTGGATCTATCCTCGCATCATTGAAGACTTTCTCAAAGATGTGGGTAACCCGCAAGGAATACAGTGAACAAGGCCCCAAGGCCGTTTATCGATGCATATAG
>JALTMP010000419.1 GCA_027001645.1 Candidatus Heimdallarchaeota archaeon | reverse complement strand
CCGACGGGATTGTTGAGATCCATGATTTCATTACTGAAGACATGACTGATGAAAGTAATCTGTTGGCGAGGATAATTAATGACGTAGCTTTTAGAAACAAGTAGTAAGAATTTACCCGAGACTTGTATTAAGCAAGAATTCTGTAAAACCAATAATCAAGCTGATAATCAACTTATAGGAAATTTTCTAGAGGATTTGGTGCGGGGGATGGGATTCGAACCCATGAACTCCTATGAGAGCGGATTTCTCATCGGATTCTCGGCGCAGCACGGGCGTCACAACGCCCGTGGATCTTGAGTCCGCCGCCGTTGGCCACTTGGCTACCCCCGCGGCTCAGCTTTCACTAGGAGGTGTTGATTACTTCTTTTTCTCTTTTTCTATCAAAGACCGCGGACTTATTCGTCTATCAGAGAAGTTTGTGCAATTTCGACATGCTTGAGAAGTAAGTCGCAGTTGTTTGCACGTTTCCAATAGCTAATAATGAGAGCATGCGTAATGGTTTTGAGAAACATGTCGCGAGATGCAACGGAAGCGTTTCAAGCAGCCGGTCCCATGATGATGGGCGTATTGATCATCGGTCTTGCCTTGGCGGGATACTTTATTTCTTCTTATTTTGCTTTGAGTGGAGTATGGACATTTGTATTGGTCATGGGTGGTGCCATTCTTGGTTTTGCCTTGGGATTGTATGACATTATCATTACTCAAAGAATTCGGGAGAGAAGAAAAATTGCGTACATCAAGTATGGCAATCCTGAGGCTTTGAAGAAACTACTCACAAAAGCTGGCGAGGAGTCAGCCTTGGATGAGAGTGAGAAGTAAGTTGAGGCAAGGCGTCATCGCGAGAGGAATGTGTGAATGACCGAGGCGTATTTTGGAGAAGGAGATCCAGTTCTCTTAGTTTACAAGGGTAGAAAAGAATGGCTTAGCCGGGTTGGCAAAACACTTCATACTCATATCGGGATTTTCAATCTTGGTGAATTAGTGGGAAAGCCGGCTGGCACGATTTTGAAGTCAGGAACTGGCAAGAAAGTGATTGCCTATCGTCCAAGGCTTCGGGAGTGGGTGATGAAATTTAAACATGAGTCGCAGATCATTTATCCAAAGGATGCGGGGATTATCATCACGTATAGTGATATTAAACCGGGAGATGTTGTTGTTGAGGCCGGCACTGGCAGTGGTTCTTTGACGGCCTATCTTTCTCGAGCAGTTGGTGAGACTGGGCTGGTTCACACCTTTGAGGTCCGAGAGCATGCACACGATGCTGCGAAGCGTAATCACGAAGTGCTTGGGCTGGTGAATATTAGACATTACTTGCAAGATATTTTGGAAGAACCCGCTCCTCTCGAAGATTCTTCAGTAGACGCTGTTATTCTTGACATGGGTGAGCCGTGGCGAGCTCTTGGCGAAGCCAAAAGATTGCTCAAACCAAGTGGGACAATAGCGATTTTTGTTCCAACATACAATCAAGTTGAAAGGACTTACGAGGGGTTGTTGGAGCAAGATTTCGAGAAAATTGAAGCACTTGAAGTAATTGAACGTCCGATTCAGTTGAAGAAGAATGCGATCAGACCAGTTACCCGGATGATAGCCCATACAGGATTCCTTATGTTTGCTCAGAAAATCGTGTGACTGGTCAATGTTTCTCACTTTTGATGTCACTTTTGAATTTGCGCCCTTCTAGATGTTTAAAATTCACAATAATTGTATGGCTCATAGTTTTGAAGGGATGATATTCTTGGGAAGCGATGAGAATATTGTGGTTGTGCAAGAGTTGCACAAGGCGTATTCACTCGGGAATACTGTTGTTAGGGCGTTGAATGGTGTTTCTCTGAACCTCAAGCGGGGAGAATTTCTCATTGTTATGGGGCCTTCCGGGTCTGGAAAGTCGACCCTTGTGAACATGATCGGAGGAATTGATAAGCCGGATTCAGGATTAGTTCAAGTGGACTTTGGTGAAAATCGTGTCATTCGCTTGAATGAGCTATCCCCAAAAGAATTGACCCGATTTCGGCGACAAAATGTTGGGTTTGTTTTTCAGTTTTACAGCCTAATTCCTACGCTCACCGCGGGTGAGAATGTCGAATTGGCAGCAGAATTAATTGATCTGAGTAGCTCGGAAATTAAGGAAAGAACTAGGGAAGTCCTAGAAGCAGTAGGGTTGGGTGATAGACTCGACTCTTTTCCCTCGCAGTTATCAGGAGGAGAAAGAC
>JALTMP010000418.1 GCA_027001645.1 Candidatus Heimdallarchaeota archaeon | reverse complement strand
CATTATCAGCTCTTGATCCAAGTGTGCACCGGAAACTTCTAACTTAAATTTAGGGATAGAGCACGTGGTATAGTTTTGACTGGCTTTTGCAATGTGTATCTTTCCGAGGAGGTTCAGTTTTCACTTTTCAGACAGCAATACTCGGATTACTAATCATTCAACAGAAAGCTTGCTAGCAACAATAGAGGTGTGAATCGTAGATCCTTATTAATACCAAAAGGATAAAATATCCAGAATCCTAAAAAGGAAGAGTTCACATCTCATTCTGTGAAATATTCTGATCCTTTGGGAAAATGGCTTTGGGGAGTAGCAACCTCTGCTCACCAGTCAGAAGGGAACAATGTTAGAAACGATTGGTATCACTTTGAAATGCTTCCCAGAAGAATAAAACGAGGAGATAAATCTGGAAAAGCGACTGATTTTTGGAATCGTTTTGAAGAAGACATTAGATTGGCTAAAGACTTTGGAATGAATACATTTAGATTCTCCTTAGAGTGGTCTCGTATTATTCCTAAGCCAGACGTGGTTGATAATTCTGCCCTAGCTCATTACCAAAAGATCATTGATACGATCAGAGAGTATAAGCTTGAACCAATGGTTACACTTCATCATTTCACATTGCCCAAATGGATAGCAAATGAAGGCGGATGGGTAAATAAGAGGAATCTGGATCACTGGAAATTCTATGTTAATGTCATTGCTGGAAACCTTGAGAATGTCATGTTGTGGAATACAATCAACGAACCCAACGTTGTAATTGCGATGGGATACTTTACTGGAATGTTCCCGCCCGGAAACTCGTTCGATGTTCCAGGGTATGTTAAGGCAATGAGAAACATATTGCTGGCTCACGGGTTTGCGTATCATATTCTTAAGAAATACCAGCCCCATAGCAAGATTGGAATTGTGAAAAATATTACGTGGTTTTATCCCTACAGACGCTGGAGCTTCACCGAGAATTTGTTAGCTGGGTTTTTTGACTATATGTTCAACGAGATTACGCTACGAGCACTAAAAACAGGAAAGTTACCACTATCACTTCAACCTGTCAGCTTCCTAAAAGGGAGTATCGATTTTTTTGGCCTCAACTATTACACAAAATCTTATGTTAGAATCGTTGAGCCGGGATTTATTGCCATGGCTAAGCCCCATGAGTTCACAACTCAGATGGGTCAAGTACCTTACCCAGAAGGACTCAGACTAGCAATCAAAAGAGTTAGAGACGTTGGAAAACCCATCGTGATCACGGAAAACGGTGTCCCAACACTAGATGAAAATGTTAGAAAAGCGTATATTGAAGCGCATCTTCGCGAAGTTGAAAAAGCAATTCAAGAGGGATATGACGTTCGAGGGTATATTTATTGGAGTATTACAGATAATTTCGAGTGGGCGGAAGGATTCGAACCCAGATTTGGTTTGGTAGAGATAGACTATGCGACGCTTGAGCGGAAACCGAGGAAAACAGCCTTTTGGCTCAAAGAAAGAATGAAGAACTTTAGGTATCCAAGAAACATTTCTTAATTCTTCAAGTAAAACCATCAGGTAAAATGAAGTGAGGAATCAGAGATTGTCCGGGAGATCCTCGAAGCAACAAGTGGAAAAGCGCTGTGAGAATATTTTCCATAATAATCTGAGCTTGAGAGGGCGCAACTTCTCCTCTCTTTAAGAAATCGGCAAAAATGTAAAAAATTCGGTCAATAGCATTGCCAACAAAGTTTCGAATTTCATTGAGGTCTTCCTGGTTTCTGGCTCGAGATCGTTGAAGCTCAAGATTTTTTTCAAGGATAGCAAGTAGGCTACTAGCAAGTAGTTCCGCAACATCCAAAGGAGTGAATTCAATATCTCCTCTGCTTATAAGAATGCTTTCTGTAATGTTTAGCACCTCTTCAAGATCAATAGTACCATTACCAAATTTCAGCTTCGTAGCAGTTATTTTCTTGAATAACCTTGACTGCATCTTTCCGGGAAGCCATAAAATCATCTCCTCTAGAGCAGAGAGTATGCTTGGTTCTCGGCATACGCTCGATAATTGAGTCATAGTATCACAGATGCCCCAAATGTACATGGTCTTGAGATGCGGAGAATTCTTGCGGTCCAATTGTTTAATCCATGTTGGGTCAGCTTCAGAATTCCAAGGGAAAAGATCTGAAATTCGCAAGAACAATCTTTGAAGATCTGCCACGAAGTATCTGGAGGGAATCTTGTTTCCCATCTTGCACGTA
>JALTMP010000417.1 GCA_027001645.1 Candidatus Heimdallarchaeota archaeon | reverse complement strand
CAAAAACAAGGCTCTAATTGGATTTGCGGGTGCACCCTTCACTATTGCTTCGTATCTGATTGAGGGAAAATCCACTAGAAACGCTCTCAAAACCAAGTCATTTGCCTTCAAATACCCTGAAGCTTACAACGAACTACTCGAAATGATTACGACTATCGTTACAGACCAATTGGAGTCAGAAATCAAACATGGAGCCGACGCGATACAGCTCTTCGATTCATGGGCAGGCCATTTGTCTCAAGAACAGTATGAGGTATTAGCAAAACCCTTTGCTGAAAAGGTATTGTCATCAAAGAAAGTCCGAGATGTTCCTCGAATTTATTATGCGAGAGGGACAGGACATCTGATCAAATCTATGGGTTCCATAAGTTTTACTCACTTAAGTATCGATCATACAATAACCTTGGATGAAGCACGTAAGCACTTGAGGAAAGAAAAAGGGCTACAAGGAAATCTCGATCCTTCCGTCCTACTAAGCAATCAAGCCACTGTGAAAAAAGAAACTCAGAAGGTTTTGCGACAAGGGCTCCAAATTCCAGGCTACATTTTCAATCTTTCACAAGGGATTGACAAGACAACTCCGATAGACAATGTGCGTGCCATGGTTGAGGAAGTCAAAAACGCAGGTGACCAATTTTGAACAAACTAGAGTTAACCGTTGAGCTAATCGAGAAATTCAACAAGCCAGTGCCTCGATATACGTCCTATCCAACAGTTCCTTACTGGACTACTTCCTTTGGACCCAACAAGTATTTGAAGACAATAGAGAAGGCTAGTGAGTCTTTAGGCCCACTTAGCCTCTATATTCATGTTCCGTTTTGTGAAAGAAGATGCTTGTTCTGTGGATGTAATACATACATAACGCGCCGAAGAGATAGATCTGTAGAGTATTTGAAAACACTATTCAAAGAAATAAGAACTATTGCTAAACTATTGAAAGATCGGACAAGCTATAGTCAGTTTCACATCGGGGGAGGCACGCCCACACATCTATCACCTGATCAATTGCAATCGCTTCTGTCCTTTATAGATGAGCGTTTTGAACCAGTAAAGGATGTTGAAAAATCGATCGAGATTCATCCTTCTGTTACCACAAAGGAACATATTGATGTGCTCATAGAGAATGGTTTCAATCGATTGTCCCTTGGTGTTCAAGATTTTGACCCTATTGTGCAAGCCAGAATCAATCGATTTCAAACGTTTGAGGAAACGAGAGATTTGGTGGAATACGCCAGAGAACAAGGGGTAATCAGCACTAATTTCGATTTGATCTATGGTTTGCCCTATCAAACACCTGATGGTTTTGCTAAGACTTTGGAACAAGTTAAGTCAATAAAGCCAGAACGCTTGGCGGTGTATAGTTACGCTCACCTTCCTCAAGTTTTTCGGCATCAAAGCCAGTTTCCCCCAGAATCCATTCCCAAGGGAAGGGAGAAACTAGCACTTTTCCTTCTTGCACGAAGAAAACTCTTGGATCATGGCTACCGGCAAATAGGGTTTGATCATTTTGCCTTACCTAATGATGAGCTGTGGAAGGCCTATCAAGAGTCGACATTACAGAGAAACTTCATGGGGTATACAACCAAGGCAGGTACAGATCTGGTTGCATTTGGTTATTCTGGGATCAGTGACGTTCAAAGCACTTATGCACAGAATTCGAAGATACTTGGAGAATATCATCAGCTGGTTGAAAAGTTCGGAGTAGCAACAATACGGGGGATTCAGTTATCAGGAGAGGACATCGCTCGAAAAGATGCGATCATGACTTGGCTTTGCCAGTTTCAATTTGAAAGAAAAGAGCTTCTCGCAAAACATGGAGAAGAAGGGCAAAGAGTAATAGAGGACGCAGAGCACTTTTTCCCTCGTTTTGAAGAATTAGGATTAGTAAGGAGAACAAGAAATGGATGGGTTGCAACGGATTTGGGTAGGATTTTTGCGCGAATTGTTGCCGCAGCACTGGATTCTTACTTGAACAAAAAGAAAGTTGACATCACGTTCTCACAAAGTATTTGAGGTGGAAAAATGAAGACGATTATTGTTGGTGCGGGTTTTTCTGGGCTTGCTGTTGCCAGTAGGCTTCAAGCGAGTGGAGTAAATCCGAGTGATATTTTGATCATTGAGGCCAGTTCCAGAATTGGTGGATTGATCTCTTCAACCAGAAAGGAAGGCTATCTTCTAGAAGGAGGACCAGAAGGATTCCGAGGCAATTCTGAGAGCATTCGGTCC
>JALTMP010000416.1 GCA_027001645.1 Candidatus Heimdallarchaeota archaeon | reverse complement strand
TAGTCCGCCAAGTAGCAATACAGTTATTGTCAGTCTTAGGAAAAGCATTGAAGTTCCTTCTTTCTGCCACATTTCGAAAAGGCGCATGTTTAGTCTTGAGGAGGCGAAGAACGCAACAATGCTCAGTCCCATAATGTAAGCAATGGTTACGAGAAATGCAACGGTCAGAAGAGAAGCCCGTGTTAAGCTACTGAATTCAATACGTATTGAGAATTTGAGAGAAATGGGAAGAAAGATTCCTAAGATTAAGAGAGACAAAAGGAATAACATGGTCACAATCATTTTCTTAAGTGTCATAGGAACACCGAGTGCCCATGGGCTTTCAGTAATACGTAGAAATCAGATTGGCTAATAATGTGACTGTTTCCTAGTGATTTCTTTGGTTGAGAGTTTTTGCACGCTTATAGTTCAGCAGTTCTATTTTGCTAGTAGTTAGCCTTCCGACTCTCCTATTATTGTAAGATTAAGGATATGATTAATAAATTAGAAAATTGTACACATGCCCCATTATCATTGGTGATGATATGATAAACGTGGTTTTTTCCGCATGATAAGAGAAATCAATCCAAGAAGAACTGCAGTCGAAATGAAGCTCCTAACGTCAAAGAACAGAGGTAATGAGGGAGGAGTTATGCTCTCTGAAGTTGGTTGTTCGTTACTTTGAAACGGAGTGTCAGATGTTATCGATGTAGCACTGTTTTCTTGTGAATTCGTCATTGTTGAACTGTTGGTTTCTGTTTCGTTTCCCATGGTTGTGGATGAAGAAATGGCGGAGCTCTGTGTTGTGGAGCTACTTGTCGAACTACTTGTGGAGGAGCTACTTGTCGAACTACTTGTGGGAGTAATAGTAGTATCGCTAGTTGTCGTTGTGATCTTTTGTATGGTTATTTGTAAGTATGACGAGCTTTGATTGAATCCACCTTGCGTGTCATTTGCCACGATCTTGAGATAATGAATTCCATCAGAGAACCGTAGGGTGTAATTCAGGTATGGAGTAGTATAAGAGGTAGAATTAAGGAAAAACTCATCTGATGACACATAGATACTATAAGATAAGATTGTTCCATCGGGATCGATAGATTTATTCCAAAAGATTGTGATTTCTATGTTTCCATTACTTTCAACAACATTGAATGGGAATTTGAATTCAGGGGAGCTGGGAAGCAGATTTCTCGTATATCTTGAGATGAACAATTGTCCAACAGAATCGCTGAATGCGTTAACGAGAAAGACCGAGCTCTCAGTAATTGAAATTGAAAATACACCGCTTGGTACGGAATGTTTCTGTTCTCCGACAGTCTGCTTATTTAGAGCGTCCATGAGAATGATTCTGCCAAACATTTCAGAAGTTAATTTGTTCCTTGCATTTACCAAAAATGCGATTCTGTCTCCAACAAATGCGAGATCCTTAGCATAATAGTCAAATGTATCAGTGTTATTGAAAAGGATTTCTTTTTCCAAACTAAGAGTGGGAGAGAGAACGAGCAATCCGGCTGAATTATTGCCCTGTGTCAAAGGCCAGAAAATTAATTTGTTGAAGCCCACAATTATTGTATCATTTATGTTTTTTATGAAAACTGGAGTTTCATCGTAAAAGGGCTCGACAGGGCTAAAGTCACCATATGTTATGTTTTCCATAATGTTTCCGTCGAGATCGAGGGTAAATACTCCTACGTCTCGGTAGCCATAGGCAGGAAATTCGTTAGTAAAGGCAATCGTAACGGAACGGTTGGGATGAGGAGAGACTTCTATGTCTGCAAAGAAGTTGTGATCATCTGTGTAGTTAGGGTCATCGAAAGTGCTCCGCCACAAGAAAGCCCCGTTTGGTGAGTATTTTTCAATGAAAATAGAAGTGTCATCATAGGGAACAGTTAGATCGACGAAATCCCCTGCGACAATGACTGATCGGTCAGACATGACAACTACGCCCTTGTAGTAATCGTGGTTTCTCTCAATCACTTTTTTCCATATGAGTGAGCCGTTGGTACTATTCAAAAGCATGATTTCAGTGAAGTAAGACGAATTTTCGATAAAACCGGAAAACGTTAAGGCAATGATTTGGTTTTCTAAATCCAAGTAGGCTGATTTGAATGGGTAAATGTCATAAGGATAAATATATGGAAGATAATCCAAGGCAGTGAAACGGTACTCCCAATAAGGAGAAAACGTCAGATTCATTGCAGAGACAACATAACATGAATTCTGATTGTCAAACCTAACAGAAAGGATAGTATTCGCGTTAGCATCTAAA
>JALTMP010000415.1 GCA_027001645.1 Candidatus Heimdallarchaeota archaeon | reverse complement strand
TATCAAACACCTTCCTAAGGTGGGAGGCAAGAATTTCTTCATGAGTTCGGTTCTTAAATGAGAAGAGTAAACTTATTGCAATGGCTTCTGGATCATGATTTGAAAGAACCTTTTCTATTCGCTGAATTTCTTCGTTACTCAATCTAATGATTTGAGTTCCTCTCGAATCGATTCGTTCGTTTACACCTATTCGGTTCTCTCTTGCTACGAGAGGTTTTGGTCGGCTTACTTCAAGAGCATAGAGTTTAGGACGATTTTGGCGACCAATTTCGATAATGTCTTCGAACCCCTTGGTTGTGAGCAAAACTATCTTGGGTCCTTTTCTTTGAAGCACTGCATTTGTTCCGACCGTTGTCCCATGTATGAGAAGTTGTGAAGCCGTTTTTTCAGCAATTGTGTTGAAGCCCTCTACTACTGCGTTTACAGGATTTTCAGGAGTGCTAGGAATCTTGAGTACTCGGACGCGTTGATTTTTCGAATCGTAGATCACAAAATCGGTAAATGTTCCACCGGTATCAACGCCTATTATGAGATTATCCATTGACAAAACGTTGCTTTACCAGTTTTTATGTTGATCGCGGGAGGAGAAGCAATTGAGGTTCGGAAGTCGTTCTCTGTTGGTGGCTTTGAGAAATTTGCGGATTAGTTTTAAGGAAGAGTTTTAACCGGGAAAATAGGAATTTTTTCTGAAATGAGTCTCCCTTTGAAAATGATTTTTGCCGGTCTTGACGCTGCGGGAAAGACCACTATTTACAAGCGAACAATGGAAGAAATCGATCCAGAATTGCTTGAATCCTTAAAGCCCACCCGTGGAATCGAGCGACATGACTACTCATTTCTTGATGTTGATTGGTCGGTGTGGGATTTAGGAGGCCAAGAATCCTATCGGCAAAAATATTTGTCAAGACCAGAGATATTTAACCAGACTAAAGCGCTAATCTATGTTGTCGATTTGCAAGATCCAGAAAGATATGAAGAGGCTTATAATTATTTTGAAGAAATTTTGAAAATCCTCGTCAACGTTACTCCTACCCCACGGATTTATGTCTTATTTCACAAGTTCGATCCAGACAAGGTTTCAAAACTAAGACCTGACTTTTATCGAGCAACGAAGATATTCAGGCAGGCAGATAAAGTTTTAGGGACAAAATTCACAGGGTTTGCAACCTCAATTTATTCTGAATCAATAGGGTTGGCAATTCGTAGAATCTTGATTGAGAATTTTCCCGATCTATTTAGTCCGGCAGATTTTGCCAAGAAAGGAGCAAAGCCCTTGAGCAAAGCGAAACCACCGACGCCAGAAACGTCTTCGCAAGCGACCATGGCGACGACGATGCCTCGGAAAACAGACGAAAAAGAGGTAAAAGTGATAGAGGAAAAGAAGGAAGTAGCAGAGCCTTCTCAAGAGATAAGCAAGACTCAAATCTATGAGAAGCCTCCAGAACTTGCGGATATTGCGCCGGCAATAGTTGATCGAGCAACAAAAGTTCTCAATGATCGAATGAACGAATCGCCAGAGATTGTTGGTGTTGTTATTCTGAGTAAGAACGGAGAGATTATTGTAGCAGTTGCCAAATCTTCTACGGAGGAGAAAAAACTCAAGAAAATAGCCAAGGTTATAAGAGGATTGGATATTGAAGTTTACTTCAACGAATTGGGAGATATTGAGTACCGTGGCCTTGGCCATATTAGTTTGGGTGAGTTAGACATCTACTTTGCTAAGATATCTGACCAATATGCAATGGCCGTTCTGGCGGTAGACGTCTCAACGCTCATGTTGGAAAACGCACAGAGAATGGTGAAAACCGTTCGCGATTTAATTAATTTGGGTGTTTCTCCACAAGAAAAGAAGAAAGCTCCAGCAAAGAAATTCACCAAAGACGATTATATGAGCGACTTAAAGAGTAGACTAAAAAGCATTAGCGGTCTAAAGGAGTTATAATGTAAAAATGAGAGAAGGGGAAGAGTAGGAAATTACTTTGAAGCCCCTATATCTCAATCTCACATGTTTTCGAGAATTATTGTGGCGAGTTTTTCAGCAATTTCTTTGGGGCTCCCTTCAATAAATTGCTTTCTTCGTTCCCTACCTTTTGAGGACTTAAGGGAATCCACGGTTGTATGGGATCCTTTTAGTCCTACTTTCTCAGGATCAAGGTTCAGTGCTTTCGCATCCCATATTGTTACTTTGTAGTTCTGATCATATTCTTGTTTAAGATAGAAATTTGGAAATCGGGGGCTATTAATTCCAAGTT
>JALTMP010000414.1 GCA_027001645.1 Candidatus Heimdallarchaeota archaeon | reverse complement strand
TAAAGATTTGTGGATTCAAACTAATGACATCTGTATAATCCGTAAAATAGGGATCTGGAATGAATCCTACTGAGTTATTTTCACCAACAAAGTAAATGTCATTGGGTGTATCATCCCCAATTAGGTAGAAGTATGGGTGCAAAGATGGTCCTAGAGTGACCTGTTGAACTGAGCTAAGTCCGGTCATTTGCGTTACCGTGGTAGAATATGGAAAGTACGGACCTTTCCAGTTAGGCACCATTCTGTGCTTGGGATCTGGAACCATCTGCCAGGCTCCACCAGTGTCGATCGAGAATAATTGGTCTTCATAAGAGTTAAGTAGCATTCGCATTCTCGGTTGCCATGATTTGCGCTCTGAAAGGGGAACATATTCAAATGATAATAGTTTTCCATCTGCTGTTGATGCAGTAAGCACTTTCTCTGATGTTCCACCCTCCCCTGTGATTTCTGAAAACATCACACTACGCACGTCGCCTAGTCTCATATTTATCCGAGCGGTTTCCCAATACACAATTTCCATATCGGTGTTTCCTTCTAGCGTCATGTTCATGTATCGAATGAATTTCCACTTCAACTCACTTGCAATAGGGTCGACGTCCATGTAGATCGTCTTCTTGTCTTTGGAAAGCCACATGTTGCTGGTGTCTAAATAAACCCAGTTTTCCATGTTTGTTGAAAGGGTCATATTGATATCAGCAAGATTACCATACCATGGACTATTCAGATGGATCAGAATGTCTGCTTCATCATTGCCGCCTGGAACTAATTCCTCGTAGCTGCCCCAGTCCATGAGTGCCCACACTTTCCCAGCACTGGCCCGCAATAAGCTGTAGTAAGAATCTGAGCGATTTGCCATCCCACTCGTGTATGGTGAGACCTTGTTTCCCCCGTCCTTCCAGTCCAAGGGCTCTGCGGCGGAAAGATTCCCGTTAAAGTAAATGTTGGAGGCGTTCATTAAGATGTCCATGTAGTAATCAATAGGATAGACACCGGATCTTTCCCAAGACTGGGGTGATCTGGTGATCTTATCGAACACATACTCATTGGGAGTACCATCATTGTCGAGCAGATAGACGTCTTGGCCGAGAGCCACAATTGCAGCCTCGGTCATTCCATCTCCATCGACGTCGTCAACTTGGATGTCTAAGATTGGTCTCCAAATAGTCCTAGAATCGTTCCATACTTGTTTGTAGAAGTTGTCATAAGTAATGGGGAAGGGACCATTGGGAGTATCGATGGTCTCCCCAGCGTTTTCATAGATTAGGATGGTTCCGTCTCGCAGACCAACAACGAATTCTGGGAGGAAATCTCCATCAAAATCACCGGCTCTAACTTGTTGAACTGGAGAGCCAAGGTAATCCGATACGAAGACTTCCTTCAAGTATTTGGTGTGTTCCTCACTGAAGGGATAAGGTGATCTTTCGCGATACTCAAACACACGGATTTTTCCGTCCCAACCGCCAGCGATGACATCTGTAATTCCATCGAGGTCTGCGTCGTATACCGCAACACCAGCAGCCTTTAACATTCGAGGGGATTTCCAGACCAAATCAAATCGGTTTTCTGTTGAGCCTTGGGGGTCGTAAATATGGGCTTGCTCGAATAGGTACACATACCCATCCGTAGAAGCTGCAGCAATGTCGATGAATCCGTTGTTATCAACATCTGCAAATCCGATGTCCACGACGTCTCCTCCTATTTCGCCGTCTCCTGCTTGACTTACAAGCACGTATTCTTGCCTGTCAGGGTGCCACCGATAAATGTGGATCTGGTTATCGGATAGGTAACCAGTTCCTACAGCCAAGAACTCGCCGTCGTCGCTAACCGCTACTGTATGTGTTGCTGCTCTAGTGATCCATGGTTCCCATACCTTTTGATAATCTGATTTGGTGTTTCCAAAGGTCCCGACAATATTATCAACGGACCATGGTTGGGGAGTCCCTTCTCTCCCAACGATGCTTTCTTGGAGAGAGAGTCCTTGATCCGCAAGTAGGTCTGAGACTTGGTCTGGGGACAACGACGAAGGCAGAATATTATTTTGCCCGGACAACGTCCTATTCTCAATCTTATCTGTTGTCTCTCCCATTGCGTTTTGGGCAACCATCATTGAAAGCGTCATGATTGCGACCAACGCGATGGTCGTAATAATTGATCTTTGAATTCTTTTCATTTGAACATCACTTCCTTGGATCCTCAGGACCCTCCTCCTCCGCCACCGCCGATTCCTTTTCGGCGTATTCTTACAACTGCCACCGAAGTGCCTCCTGCAGCACCTAGTGCTAATACTGACGCTCCACCTATGAACCAAGGATTGGAGTAGAATGGCTGACCTCCCGCAGTGGCGTTTACACCGAAGAATATTTCATCCATCACGATTTTTCCGCTGGGGAGCTTTCCAAAGGCTTGAAGAATATAGCGTCCTTCGGGGAAGGACACAGTGTCGTCTCTCCACAACCCTGGATTCGTCGTGTTATCATAGGTTAGCGATGTGTTTCCGCTCCACGAGCTAGAGTCTTCCTCTCGATAGCGGTACCAAGAGCTTTCTATGGTTGTTATGTTAAAGACGATAATTGGAATATCCCCGTACTTGTAGAGGATTTCATTCTCTGGTGACCAGATAATTAACGGGCCGGCAAACCTCGCTAGCAAAGCAGCCATTTCTTCGGGAGTTGTGAATACGACGGGGTTAGAGCCAACAATTACTTCAAACCCGTCGGAGTAATTGTCTCCATCCGTATCCCAATTGTTGGGATAAGTTCCCCAAGATTTGACTTCTGCACCGTCTAGTAGTGCATCGTGATCTGTGTCTGGGTCGAATATTCCCCATCCAATGGTATGTGTTGCGTTTTCTCCGTAAAACTCGTCTCCGTCTAGTAGCCCGTCGTTATCGAGGTCTTGATCGTAGCCATCGATTACTCCGTTCGAGTTTGTATCGTCTTTACCTGGTGCTGGGTCATAGCCAAAACTCTTCGAATAAATGACGATCTCTGCACCATCTGGCAATTTGTCGGAGTCAGAGTCTGAGGTCCAAGAGTATGTTTGGTAAATCCTGTTTTCAATCTGGGAGAAATTGAGTTTGAGGTCTGTGGGAATCAAGGAGGAGTCGATGTCGTATTTGGTCAAATTTTCTATGAGAGTAAAGTTGAAGTCGGGATAATAATACGTGATGTCTCGAATCGTGTTATCTCCTTTATCTTTCAATAATTCTAAGGGATCTGGAATGCCGTCTCCATCAGAATCTGGGGAAGTTGGAGATACACCAATGAGTTGGTAATACTCCATATAATCGGAGATATAGTCCCCGTCCGTGTCCCAATAGTCTGGTCGCATTCCATTATTGATCTCGGTCCAATCGTCTACACCATCGCCGTCTGTGTCTGCTAAAACCGGTGAAGAGTTGAATGGGTTGAACACCATTAGTGCCCGATAGGGATATACGAGAGCGGATTCGTTGAGAAGGACGAGTTCATAACCGTCAGTGAGCCCATCTCCATCAGTGTCGTTGTTCTTTGGATCGAGGGCCATGATAGGCACATCAGGTGCTAACCCCGTGCCAAGATAGACCTCGATGCCATCTGGTAATCCATCTCCGTCAGTATCTGGAACCAGTGGATCGGAATTATTACCATTGACCTCTTGGTAGTCGGTCCATGGGAAGGTTGGATCGCCAAATTCATTTGGGTACCAAATGCCATCTCCATCGGTGTCCATGTCTAGGGGGTTAGTACTATAAACATAGACTTCTTCGCCGTCTCTTAATCCATCCCCATCCGTATCGGGGTTAAATGGATCTGTGTTGTGAATGAATATTTCATCCCTATCAGGCAAGTCATCATTATCAGAATCTTCATCCATCGGATCTGTGCCATAAATGGTGACTTCATCACCATCTGAGATTCCGTCTCCATCGCTGTCTTCCATCCAAGGGTTTGAGTGGTAGAGGTATAATTCTTCTCCATCAAGCAGGCCATCAAAGTCGCTATCGGGGTACAACGGATTGGTTCCGTAGAGTAAGTATTCTTCCCCGTCGGGTACGAGATCTTCATCTGTGTCTGCTTCCCTCGGGTTGGTTCCTCGCAACACTTCTGTCATATCTCCAAGACCGTCTCCATCCGTGTCGGGGTTGCTTGGGTCAGTCTTAAAGTTTGAAAGGCCTGAGAACGCTTCCAAACCATCGATGAGTCCATCTCCATCTGAATCCCCGTTCAACGGATTAGTCGCGGGATCATTATAGTATAACTCGTACCCGTCGCTTAGCATCACCCGTCCTGGTTCAGGAGGTCCAGTATCGACATCAGAATCTGGTTTAATGGGGTTGGTATAGAATACTTTTGTAACAAAGTCCCCATACTCAATGATGGTCGCTTCAATGCCTGCGACCTCTACTCCATCTCTCATATCTCCGAAGTAGATCCTTGAAGGTAGAATCTCTCCATCATAGGCCTGCATGTAGGAGTCATCGTCGGTGTCATTGTCAAGAGGGTGTGTATATCCATTGTTGAAAATGATCTCGAGAGTGCCGAGAATTCCTTCTGACTCGTTTGAGGGAGCTTCTCCATATTTTGGCCCAAATTCTCCTTCTTGACCATCTAACAGACCATCGTTGTCTGTGTCTGGGTTGAGCGGATCCGTTCTGTCGCTATAAGATTTCCCACCAATGATTACTTCTGTTACGCTTGGAGTTATTCCTGTGATATTCCATGCGTGAGTAACTTCATAATAGTCAGTAAGACTGTCACCGTCCGTGTCGAAGTTTAGCGGATCTGTTCCAATAATGATGGCTTCTTCGAAATCTGTTAATCCATCATAATCTGAATCGATGTTATTAGGATCTGTCTTCCGTTCAATGTATTCTTCGTAGTCGGTAAGTCCATCTCCATCAGAATCTGCAACAGTCGGATCTGTTAGTGAGTATTTGAGCTCTTCTTTGTCTGTTAATCCGTCTCCGTCAGTATCATCTGACTTCGTGTCCAATCCGGGCTGAGTCTTTTCAAACTCATCGGTAAGTCCGTCATCGTCTCCATCATATCCCATTGCCTTTTCTTGAGTGGTCGGATCCGATTTGGACGGAGTAAGGTCAATTGGGAATCCTGGAGGTTCCCACTCCAGTTCAAAGTCCTTAGATATGAAAAGGAACTCTAGTGTTAATCTTAGGATGAATTTTATTGTAAAGGTGATCTTCAGAGGCGTACTTAAGTCTAGCAAGTTTTGTATGAACGTGAAGATGATTTCGACTCCTGCGTAGATCCCTATTGCTGCAATCACCACATCGATTCCCAAGGATATTCCCGCTGATATTGTGAACTGAACGGTTAATGTTCCACTTGCTGGTTTTGTTGCTGTTTCCGCCATCATTACGATGGCCAGCATTATGCTAAATCCTATCGTAATCTTGATCGCATCTAACCCTATGTACTTCCCAAGTGTATTCAGCGCGCCTCCTCCGACACCTCCGGAAACAATATCCAGAATGGTGATGTCTCTACTGATCTTAATCGTAATCTTCAGCCCCCATTCGATCACTTTGAAGAATTTGCTCATGTCGAAGCCATTCGCTCCTATGCTGAAGAGTAGTACTTTGAAATAGGCTTCTCCACTAAAATCAAGTTCTACACCCAATGCACCGAGAATAACTTGGAGTAAAGGTGATTCTTCTGAATTGAGCCCCTTGACTCCAAGCTTGGCAGAGAATACAGGTGCTAGATTAACGAATGAGAAGATCTTTTTCATTACATCTCCGACGCTCTTTATCTCCGTAAGCACTTTGTTACCTTCAAAGATAATATCTAAGAGGAACGAAGCGATCGCATCCGTATCTATGTCGAGGTTTGGTGATAAAATGAAGGAATAAGTCAAGGTGAATGCGTTGAATCCGCCAATACCTACTGGAAATTCTCCTTCAAGTTTCAAGAAGTCAAAGCCTTCCAATGCCTTGTTTAATTTTGAGAATAAGTCGTCCAGAAGATCTGAAACAAAGCTCTTCGCCCATTTGATGAGCTCACCCACAAGCCATCTCAACCCGTCTTGGAAGAACTGCTTGAGATCGGTAAGTGCTCCAATGACGAATTTGACAGCTTCAAAAACGGTCGGATCAACGTATGCTTTTACTTGGTCTTCCAAGTATTGGAGTAGAGCATTTACTGATGTACGGAGATCAGGCAATTGAACTGAGAATTTTCCTTCAACTGCCGACTCGTAAATTCCGTTGGCAACATCCAAGAATAAGTCCATATCAAAGTTAGGCAAGTATTCTCGGAGCTTTTCAATACCAATATTCAAGAAGAAATACGCTAACTGCCTTAGAACACTGATCCAGGAGCTTTTCGCTTCGAACGAGGACGTAAGCATAGATAAGACGAGCTTTGGAATCTTCTCAACGATCTTCTGTAATGTTTGCAATTGAGTAGAATTAAGGCCGGGGATTTTGCTTAGCAAGAATTCAATACCTTCATTGATATAATCGAGACCCACGTCCTTTAGTTTGTCTAGGATCTGTTCAGGAGTAAGGCTGAAGTCTAACAGAGCTGCTCTTGCGAGTGCTGAATTTCCAGTCAGAACAGACATTATTTTTGGAAATCCTGACATGAAGAACTTCAAGACCTTTGTTACCATCTGTTTGGCATCATCTGGCAATTGATCAAAGAGAAAGTCCTTCAGTTTGATCAGAAGGTCTTCTATGACGTCTTTTGCCTGAGTTCTCAGAACGTCTCCTTTTCCAGAGATGATTGCGGAGACTGCTTCGAATATTTCCTTAACGATTGGTTCAAGCGTTGATCTGACTGATGAATCTGAAATGCTTGATAGTAATTGTGGCACGATAGAATCAATCTGGCTTTGGATTTCGCTAGCAACGGATTTTGTTCCATTTAGGATTCCTTTCAAGAGCTCAACCATTTCCTTAACTTGCTGGGACTTATCTGGATATGTCTCTCCTACAGCTTCATACAGCTTCTGGATTAATGAGTTGATGATGTCTTTCACGGGGAATTCTTCAAGGAACTTCTTAGGATCAGGCAGACCCCCTGTTTTGGCAACTGACCAAAAAATGATCTTTGCCATTTCCAAGAGAGGGTCAAGTTTCGAGAGATCAAATTCTGTTACTTGAATTTGGTTTATCCCGATTCCAGATGAGGAAGAATAGGTAGGTGATGTGCTATTCAAGATGTATTTATCAATGAGGGGTTTTAGAGCGGTAAACGTCTCTGGAATTGTCTGGGTTATAAATGTTAGAATGTCTTGATCCTGGAACGCACTGATTGTTCCTTTTACCAGCGCAACAAGTCCTTGAAAATCTTCAACAATTGAGCTGAGATTTACTCCTAGCCATGAAGAAAGAGTTTCGTTCAAGAATTTTGATGTCAGCAAACTAGTCATCCATTTTGTGATTGACTTGAAAGCATCTTCGCCTTTAGCCAAATTGTCTGCCAATTCATCAACATTTAGATCTAAGATTGTATCAGTAATGTCTTTGATTTTGTCCGCTTGGGAAGGGAAGAAAACTTCAAGTGCTTTAGAAACGAACTTTATGATGTCGGTCGCATTTCCTCTGAACGCACTGAAGGCTTCGATTGCTAGCTCAAGATAGGGCCGAGTCTCATTCAAATTGGGAAATTGTTCTGTTATAATGTCTAATGCGAGTTTGAGAATATTTTCCACGCTTGGATCTTTGATTATGCCCAGAACCTTTGGAATGTACTGTGTTGCGTTTCCAATTGCATTCGCAACGTCAGGTGGGAGGTCAATTGAATTAACCCCTTCTTTTATCAAGGTCTTTAAGAACATGTCCACGATTTTTCCAGCTGGTCCCTCAATCCCTGTCTTAACGGGAATAGTGTCTACAATGATGCTCCCAAGATCGCCGTCACCCAACACCAGCGCGTAATTCTGATCACGCATAGCATTGAAAGCTTGAGAAACAGGGATCCTCTCTCCAGATGGAGAAACCCAAAAAGCTTTTCCCCTCGAAGGATCAATCAGTTTATTAAAACGTGCTTCTTTATCTGTAAGGTTTTCCTTACCCATGGGTACTACTGGATCATATCCTCTTGATACAAGTGTGTCAAGGTTTTCTGCGAAGTATTTCAAAGTTAGTGATCGGAGAGTTACCCCTACTTCTCTCATTTTTGAATCGTAGCTTTCTGTCTCAAGGATGTCCGCTACCATCCAAAGCGAGTAAAGTCCTAGGAGCTCCGCATCTGCTAATTCACTTCGCTCATCTGGGAGTCGAGCGAACTGTAATGCGACTCCGAGATTTTTCGCTGCCTGGGCAGAATTCGGTATTGCCAAGACATGTTTTTGGTCTTTGTTTGAAAGAATCACGGATTGCAGATCTTTCCAGCTTCCTTGACCCGATGCAAGAATCGGTCCTTCGGGGTTAGAATCGTAGACATGCACCACTATCCATGCATCTTCTGTTACTGCGTCGTAGTCTGAGAAATCCATGATCGGTGCCAAGATTACTGGCCGATAATAGTACTTCAGACTATCTCGAATGCTCATCGCGGTTTGAATCACTATTTCATTGCTTGGGGAGTAAACGACAGCTATTGGTCTATCAAATACGGGCCCCAGAACGATTAGTTCTCCTTCATCTGTCACCCCTGCTGTCCGAGCAGCTTCTGCGGGAAAAGCAAAGGTTGCAGATATTGTACTAATCGACAAAATAAATAATAGAAATATTAAGGAAACTCGTCTTTTCTTATCATTCATTAATTTTTACACCTATCTTTTGCCTTAGTCAGGATGCAACCACACTGACTGGAACGGCAAAAGAATAGAATGGAATAGAATGGACTACCACTCCAAAAAGTAGAATATTCAATTCTGTCCTATTCGTCGGCGACGGCGTTCCAATCAACGGGGTCGCGCAAGTCATTGCAACACCTACTTTGTTTTGGTATTTAAATCGTATCCCGGATAGAGTAGATAGTTTTTGTACCAACACTCTCTACAGTAACTAGATAGAGTATTTTTCTCAAAAGCAAGAATCGATACGTCTATCAATAATGAACGAATTCAAAAAGAAAGAATCGGCGTTTGTGATTTCGCTTTTGTTTTTGTTGTTCGTGGATTTGCGGGGTTAGTACTCCTCTTCAAATCGAGCTTTCTATTAGGTATTGGTTTCTTCGATCTTTTGAGAAGTCAGTTTGGTAAGCGATAGAAAATACCCTGCTAATTGGAGACGATTTTTCTGCAACTAGGAATTGCTATCAGTTGAATTTGAAGGAGGCAATTGTCTGTATGAATAAGATAGAATAGTTGTAGAAGCTATTAGGATAATGGCACCAAATATTTGAATCTCGTCAACAATTTGGTCCTTGAATACTAATGGAAGGAGAACAAGCGCTGAAAGTGGAAATGCGAGTTCAAAAATTGCCGATACGCTTGCATGAGTTGTCTTCAGACCATAATAATAGAGCACAAGAGATAATAAACCCGAAACAAGGGCAACATAAAGAAGCGCTACAACTGCCGTGGGCTGAGTGATCCGAGCAAATTTCAAGGTCACAAATTGACCTAGGATTAGATTATAGAATATGAGAAACAGCAGTGCAACCGAGAAGCGATATGCAGTCATCTGGAAGTATTCAAATCTGTGCTTACCATGTTCAAGCATGTACCGGCCAAAAGTAGTTGAGCCACCCCAGAAGACGGCTGCTAGGAGTCCTAACATACCTGCAAGCAGGGCTTGCTGGTCATAGCCTTGAAGAGTTTCAATGATTTTGGAGGGGTCATTGGTATAGTTCGTCAAGAATGGGAGAAACATGAGGAAGACACCAATGATAGCAGCGAATGCAAGCGGATAGTAGTACCTTGGGAGACGCTCTTTCAAAAGCCAGTGAGCTAAGCCAATTGCAATAATTGGTTGGGATTGCTGAAGCAAAGCAACAATTGTGATGTAAGCTCCATTTTCTAAGCTATATGCTTGTGTTATAGATATTGTAGCCAGAGAACTACCTCCGATTGCTATGAAAAGTAATGCTCCCCACTCTTCTTTAGTCATTTGAGTTAATTCGCCCCAGTGTTCTTTCAAAACTGGAGAGATCACGATCACAATTATGATATGCTCGAAGAGAACAAGTAATCCCGAGCTTATCTCTTTACTTAAGAAACCCCGGGCTACTGCATCAGTTGTCCAAAGGAAGGCAGCGCTGGCAATAAACAACGGACCAGGATTCCATTTATCATGCCCAGATTCAAGTTTTGTGCTATTCACTGATTCGCTTCTGTTGGATTAGCGTAAAAGCGTTAGTTTTAGATCAAAATATAAACTCTGAATAATCCAAAGTATCCGTGAAATAGTTTTTGAAATCCTCATGAGTTGGGATCAATTCTTCCTTGCTCGGTTTACGGTGGATGTCTTGGTCTTGGAGGAAACGTTGTTAGCTTCTGAAGAATAATGCCCCCTCGTTGCATGCATATTGAAATTGAACCGCATAGAATTTATTCCATTCCGCGAAGAGGAGTTTGGGCATGATTGATCTAATTGTCGGAGCTACAATTGGATATTTAGTTGGTTCGATTCCATTCAGCTGGTTATATGTGAAATTGGGGAAGGGTATTGATCTGCGTGATTTTGGAAGCAAAAATGTGGGAGGAAGAAATGCTGGTCGTGCTGGCGGTAAGATTTATGGTTTTGCTGGAGGAATAAGTGATGCGCTGAAGGGTTTGCTTGCACTTTGTTTAGGATGGCTCTATGCGCGTATTTGGGCTGTTTCTTCCATGGATCTCGACGGGTTCTACGCTGTCATTGCTGTAGGGGCTGTTCTTGGTCATTGTTATCCGTGGGCGCTCAAGTTCAGAGGAGGAAGAGGAGTTGCTACTTCACTTGCGATCTTTCTAGCCTTCAATCCTTTCTTGATTCTCGAATGGCTTGTTCTCCTATTTCTCTTGCTCTTGCTCATTCCTTACATGTTCATCGCATATAATCTTGCTTTTTTGGGCCTCGTGCCGTTGTCTATGTATTCTCCACTCTGGCCGTGGTGGGGAATTAGAAATAAGTTTCTCCCCATGATTGCCTTGAGCTTTTCATTGATTATTCTGAGCAGGCAAGGAGGAAATTATGCTTCGTTAAAGAGAGGGAAGATAAAGAAGATTAATCTCTGGAAAGCAATGAAAGGGCAATTAGAAGAATTCATGAAGTGATCCTCGATTAATCCAAGATCGAAATGATTTTCGATCGGTCTAGCTGTTCTTCGAGTTTCAGAGTGTATCTTCCTTTTGCACCCCCACCCTTTGCGGTTAGCGCTTTCTTTAACTTTTCAAAAATCGATTCTGCAAACTCGTAATGTTTACTTTCGATGATTAGGATGTTATCACTCGTGGATATGATGAAGGTTTCAGATTTCTTCAATTCATCCATGATTTTGCCCATCTGTTTTTTGGCGATTGGCAATGCCATGATAACCAAGACTGGCTTACCGTTTACGATTTCAATAAACGATTCTTGTGATTTTGCAACAACCTCTCTTATGAAGCTTTGAATACGTTGGTTCATGTTTCGGTTTTCATCTTTCAGCGTTGCATATGTTCGCAATAGGGTCTCAAGAGCTTGATTTGGTGAGGTTGCCACTTGCTTGCTAGCTAAGAGAAGATAATGGGTAAGTTTGTTTAGCATCTCGCTTGCTTTGTGGCCCACGACAAAACGAAAGAATCTTTTGCCATGATTCGTTAGGAGAATGGTTCCAATTTCACTGGTACTCGAAGTGTGCGTTCCACCACAGAATGAAACATCTGTGTCTTCAATTTCAACGACACGAAAGATCCTTTCTTCGGCCTTTTTGAGAGGTGTTCTTGCCTTGAATTTCATCGCCTCTTCCTTGGTGATGAACTTTGACACGACTTTCTTTCCATTAACCACAGTAAGATTTGCTTCTTCGATTATCGATGAAAGATCTTCACTTGGAAAATCTTTGTCGAGTTCAACTAGGAATTCATCTGGATGTATTTCTGCTCTCTTGGTTTCATACCCGTGCTTTTCAAAAATTGCTGAAACTAAGTGTTGACTTGTGTGTGATCTCATGAGTGCCTTTCTTCTATCTGGCTGTATTTTTGCTTTTACAGGAAACGGTGGTTCAGGGATTACTTTCCGATCCTTCCACTTTACCTCAAGAATAGCTTCTGAGCTGGACTTTTCAACATGCAATACTTCCGCAATTACCTGATCATTGTACAGCAATTCCCCTTGATCGCTCTCTTGACCACCACCTTCTGGGTAAAATAGTAAATCTTGAACGGTAATCTTCTTTCCTTCGATTTTGAGAACATTTAGATCGGCTTCTACTTTCAGAGGATCAATCCAATACAATGGAAGATCTGAAGATCTCATGATTTTGGAATTCAGAACCTCATAATTATTCATTGTTCTTGTTCCTCTTTTTGAATTAAATTTTGTTTTCCTAAAACAAATAGGGAGTTATTTTCTTGAGCAAGAACGTTTATAATGTATTCAAGCGTAATTATTCATGATAAGGCATGTCGTCAAGTATTACTAATCGTGGTGCCATTTCAGAAGTCGAAGTCAAAGAAACCAGGCCATTACAAGCAATTTTAGAGGAGCTAGGGATTAATCCGAAAGACTATATCGTTCTGGTAAACGATTCTAAGGCCAAGCTTGATCAAATTATTTCTCCAAAAGACCGAGTACTTATCCTGCCAAAAGTAAGGGGCGGAGCACTTTAGAGACCCCTCCCCGTTTTCGACCTTCTCGATTCTCAAAAAACAAGAATTTCAAATGTGAAACGTTGTTGTTGATTCTTCTGCTTATCAATGATGATGAAAGAGAACAGTCCTCGTTGAATCGATGGACCTAGCAAGGCAATTTGGATGTGGTTGTTCTATCTACTATAATTCTAGCATCTATTGCCATTACTCCTTTATGGGTTACCATCAACGGGTTGATGTCCATTTCTTTTACTTCGGGATGGTCACAGATAAACTTGGAGACAGCAAGCAAGACCTTTACTAGCTCTTTGGGATCTGCTCTTGGGCGTCCGCGATATCCTTCGTAAATTTTTTTCCCTCTGATCTCTTGCAACATTTCGTATGCGTCAGAAACTCCTATGGGGATTAATCTAAAGGTAACGTCTTTGTATAGCTCGACAAAAATTCCTCCAATTCCAAATGCAATCATTGGTCCGAATTGTGGATCGGTTGTAACCCCTACAAAAAGTTCACTTCCGCTGATTTGTTCTTCTACCATTATGCCCTCGACCCGAGCATTTGGAACATGTCTTTTCACAGAATCCATGATGCTGTTGTAGGCAACTCTCGCTTCATCTGCGGTCCGAATGCCGACTTTGACTCCGCCGATTTCAGTCTTATGAGAAATGTCTGGACTAACAACTTTGAAAACGACTGGGAATCCGATTTCTTCGCTGAAAGCAACTGCTTCTTCTTCGGAAGTCGCTAGTTTGGTTTTGTTGAAAGGAATGCCTATTGCTTTTAAGACATTTCTTGAGTCTTCATATCCTAGGAATGTTTTGTTCCCTGATTTTGCCTTTGACAAGATTTCATTAACAATTGGATTTTCCTCACTCATTTTTTTGCCTCCTTCACATGACTCCAATTTTTCTTAGGTATTTCCCTCGTTCCACGAGTGCATACATCCCATAAGCCGCTCTTTCTGGAAAAGAGTAGGTGGGAATGCCATGTTGTTCCAAATAATCCTCTGATGCATCTGCTATGACGCCAACAAAACTCGCTGTCATTGGTTTATGCGTTTTATTAGCAATCTCAACGATTCTTTCAGGAAGCTTATTCATTTCTAGAGTTCCTGTTGGAACTACCAAGATAATGATCGCGTCAATTTCAGGTGCCTCCACCATTGCCTCTAGTGTGCTGACAAATCGTTCAACATCAGCATCGCCGACTACGTCCACAGGATTATTATGGGACCATGTGGGTGGACAAACGTGGCTAATCTTCTTAATCGTTTCTGGAGTTAATTCTGCAAGTTTCATGCCAAGGTCATTCATGTAGTCAGCAGTTATGACTCCAGCCCCCCCCGCGTTCGTCAAAATCGCAACATTCTCTCCAAGGGGCGGATTTTGATATCCAAGTGCTCGTGCAGCGTCAAGTAACCCATAGAACGTATACGCTCTAAAAATACCTGCCTGTCTAAATGCGGCCTCAACGGCAACATCAGACGATGCTATGGCGCCCGTGTGAGAAGAAGCTGCCTTTTGACCAGCACTCGTTCTTCCTGCTTTGAGCGCTACGATTGGCACATGCCAAGATACTTCCTTTGCCGCTTCATAAAAGTCGCGACCATCCGGGAAGGATTCCACATAAAGTGCAATCGCTTTAGTTCTCGGGTCGTCTCCATAAATTCGAATCAAATCCGCGTCTGTAACGTCTGCCTTATTTCCAATACTGACAAAATAACGGAAGCCTATAGATTCACTTAAACCATAGATAATCGCTGACGCACCGACTGCTCCCGACTGGCTGATGAAAGAAATGGGTCCCTTGAGGGGAATATCTCTTGCGAATGTTGCGTTTAGAGGCAAGTAAGTATTGAAAACCCCGAAACAGTTGGGACCAATTATCCGAACGCCCCACTTCTTTGCCTCGTATATCATTTCTTTTTCCAAATTCACGTTACCGCTTTCTCCAAATCCTGCCGTGATAACAGTGGCTGCATAGCATCCTTTTTTTCCACATTGGGTGATCACATCTTTGACAAACTTGGGAGGAACACAAATTACTGCCATATCAACCTTGTCGGGAATGTCAAGGAGAGATTTGTAAACCTTCAATCCAAGTATTTCTCCACCCTTGATATTCACGGGATATACTTTTCCTGGGAAGGCAAACTGTTGTTTCTCAATTCTTTCTTGTATCTCTTGCTCAGCATTTTCTCCTGAGGGTATTTGACCAAATAGAATATTTCCCAAAACCCGATATCCGATTTTTGCCGGATTCGCTGACGCTCCAATCACTGCCACACTCTCTGGATGGAAATACTTTTTGAGTTTGTCTTCCTCGCTAAGAACTTCAACGGTCATGATCGCTCACAGTCACATTTAGGATTCATTATCAATTAGCGTTATGGAAGTGTACTTCCGTGAGTTGGGAAAAATGCATGTCCCAATTACATGTATTTATGCGAAAGTACGTTCTGACGAAAAACATGATTGTTATTTGAAATTAATCCCAATTGGGGGCTATTCTTTAAACATTTTGTCGTATTTGATTCTTATTCCCTTGCGTTCCAACTCCGTTATCATCTCACCGAGATCTTCAGAAAAAGGAACTCCCCTCAATTCCAGAAGTTTTAGTGAAGGAAGATATTCAAAAACGGCAGGGGGGATTTTTTGCAGAGGGTTATGCTCCAAATCTAATCGCTCCAGTTTAGATAAGGGCTTGAACCACTCGGGTTTGATGGTAGTGAAATGATTTCCTCCAAGATGTAATCTCTCGAGATTTGTTAGTGAGTCAAAAAGTTTTTCAGGCAAATCTGATAAGTGATTGTTCCTTAGGAATAAGACTCTGAGACTGTTCAGTTCTTCAAACGCTTTTTCTTCGATAAGGCTTATTTCATTGAAATGGATGCTAAGTTCTTCTAATCGGGTTAGCGGATCCAGGAGTTCTCGAGGAATTTCTTTCAAGCGATTATGTGCAAGGGCCATTTCTATGATGTTCGACACGGGTTCAAATAGTGATTTTGGAAAAGCTTCAATTTTGTTCAGCCTTAGAGACAGCATTTCAAGATTTGGTATTTCAATGAAGGTGTCTTCTGGAATCGTTCTTATTCTATTGTTTGCTAAATACAGGATCTTCAAATGTTTTAACCCTTCAAATGATTTGGCGGAAATATTCGAGATCCTGTTTTCTCTCATGTTGAGAACTTCTAAGCTTTCGAGGTTTGAAAAGCATGATTTTGGGATCTCTTGGATTTGGTTTCCTTGCAAGTACAATTTTTTCAGTTTTCTGAGGGGCTCAAATGCCCTTGAATCGACCGTCCTAATTCTTTTTCCATTTTCTAGTCTTAATAGTTCCAACTGCTCAAGCCCCTCAAACACATTTTTTTGTAGGTGTTCTATGGGATTCTCTCCTAGAGAAAGTTCTTTGAGTCGCGTAAGAGTATGGAAGCTTCCAGAGGGTATGTGGTCGAATTGATTTCCGTTGAGTGAAAGAACCTCGAGACCAGAAAGCGGTTCGAACAGCCCTTGCTCAATTTCCTCCAATCCTGTCTGAGAAAGACTTAGTTTTGAAAGGTTTGATAAGTTTTGGAAAGCGTGTTTTGGAATAAAAGGTAGATGCGCTATGATTACGAGTTCTTCAATTTCGCTTAATTCACCTAATTTATCAGGAAACTTGATTGGTTGACGAGCTTTCAACGAAGCCCGATGAATCAATGTGAGAGCTCTAATGTGTTCTCTCTTGACTTCAATGTGAATTATATCCCATCCTTGGTTTGTTAGACTAGATACAGCATTCTTTTCCTTCGCATCTTCTATTAGGCTAAGATCAAGAGTTGCTGCGTTTCTTTTAGACATCTTCTGCGACTATCAGTTGTAATTGATAAGATAAATCTTTTTTAATTTGGGCTGAATTGATAGCTTTGTCGTTTTTGCACTCTTATCATTTTTGAGAGCTATGTACTCTTTAGTTCTCCTATTTTTCGTTTATGTGCATTGGCAAAACCAGTTCTTTTTGTTTTGCTGGAATAGCATTTTGCTTACGGGTCTTAGCAAAGCTCTTTATTCCTTATTGATTAACCCACAGCAATGGGTTTGCGTGATTTGGCTCCGCTCGCATCATTACTTGGTGATCCCACACGTTGTACATTAATGGAGCTGATGTTGGATAATCCGGTAACCATCGATTATCTTGCAAAAAAAGCCGGTATTTCCCGCACTGCGGTAGAAAAACATATCGCCATACTGATGCAATATGGGTTAATTGAGCGGAGAGCTCCTTCTGCTGGCCGATTGCGCTATTTTTATTACGTTACAGATAGTGGTGAAACCTTTTTAGAAGCATTCAGAATCGCCGCTGAAAACTATGCGTCATATCGTCTAAGCGAGGTTTCGGAGGAACTGAACCGCTTAAATAAAGCGAAGGAATTTGGCATCCTTACCGATACTGAGATTAAGCTTGAACTTGAACGCTTGAATGAAATGAGAGAAAAGCTCTTGGCTTTGCTTGCTCAAGGTGAAAGTGACAAATGAGCAATCCCAAAGAATCTGAACCGTTGGACAAGATCAATGAACTTTCAAGCCGCAAAGCGCAACACGTAAAGCTGGTGGCGGAAGAAGACGTCTCTGTTGCTGGTAGTTCCACCCTTTTTGAATACTTTGACATCATTCCAGCAGCTATTCCAGATATTGATTTCGATGAGGTCAGCACGGTAACCTCTTTCCTCGGGCATGAATTCCAGGCCCCTATCCTTGTCGCAGGAATGACAGGAGGATACCCTGAAGCAGAGGCAATCAATAAGAAAATCGCTAAGGTATGTGAAGAGTTAGGAATACCTATGGGAGTCGGTTCTCAGCGTGCAATGGTCGAGAACCCAGACCTTAGCAAAACATTCAATGTAAAATCGGTTGCTCCTGATGTCTTCCTTATTGGCAACTTAGGGCTTGTTCAATTCAATATTGGCTACGGGGTCGAAGAAGCAAATCGCGCTGTTGAACTTATAGACGCAGATGCTTTAGCCGTTCATTTCAACGCATTCCAGGAATTAATGCAACCAGAAGGAGATACCAAATTTGGTGGTTCTTGGCAAGCGCTTAAGTCTCTTTGTCAAAACGTCGATGTTCCCGTTATTGGGAAAGAGGTTGGATGTGGCATTAGTTGGAATGAAGTTGTGCGTTTGCAAGAAATCGGATGTGCGGCCGTTGATGTTGGTGGAGCTGGAGGAACAAGCTGGGCGAAAATAGAGGTTATGCGACATCCTTCAATAGGCAAAGATGATCCCTTAAAACCATTTGACGTAGACGACCCAACTCTAAAATGGGGGATACCAACCAGCATCTCCACATGGGAAGCAACTGCAAAATCCACAATTCCGATTATTGCTACTGGAGGAATGTACCATCCGCTTTACGCCGCCAAAGCGCTCTTGATGGGTGCAAGAATGGTGGGGATCGCCCGACCCGTTCTCCAAGCATTGCTTGAAGGAGGAGAAAAAGGAGTAAGAAATTATTTGCTAAACTATATTTACAACATTAAGCGAATAATGTTCTTAGTCGGAGCCAAATCAGTTGATCAATTACCTGGAATGAGATGGCGATTAGTTCCGTGGGGAAAAGCAAAGGACTGGCTTGAGTACCGAAATCT
This sequence comes from Candidatus Heimdallarchaeota archaeon, assembly GCA_027001645.1. Classification (GTDB taxonomy): domain Archaea; phylum Asgardarchaeota; class Heimdallarchaeia; order Heimdallarchaeales; family JAJRWK01; genus JAJRWK01. The sequence goes on along the minus strand of JALTMP010000414.1, from coordinate 12,331 downwards.
TTTATGAACTCATCTCGTTTTCGTTGATACAGTACTAATAAGTTCTTTTTTCAAGTTCTGATCCTTCTCAACATTGGAGCTTTGTTTGTGTTGCATTGCGAACAAACCTCTGAATCTGCAAACATAGATAAGCAATTGCTTTCTAAGTTACCTTGACTTGGTGAGATGATGCAAAATCAGCTGAGAACTTGTCCTTTCTGCAAACGTGCCGTCCCTGCTACCGCAAAGTTTTGCATAAAATGTGGTAAGAAGCTTCCCCCTCTCAAGAGCGATGACTCGATTAGAAAATGTTTCAATTGCGATACTATTCTTCGTCCAGGGGACCGATTTTGTTTCAAATGTGGATTCCCCATTTCTGCCAAGCAAGACCAAAAGTTTGCAGTCTTCCTCGCTCCCAAAGGGGAACCTAAAACATGCAATATCTGTTTCAAGAAGATTGAGCAAAACTTGACGTTCTGTCCGAGTTGTTTACATGCGTTCCATATCCCGCACTTGTATAGCTGGGTAAAGAAAAATGGGACTTGTCCGATTTGCAAGAACGAGCTTGTCATTCAAGAGTAGCTCTACCTACAGATCTTACTGGCTTATCCCCAATTATTTCTCAGATCAAAAGTGAGATGCAGAGAATATTTCTTAGTTCCGTGAAATTTATTACTCTGATACGGAACGATAACTTGTGAACATACGTCGTATCGTACTAGATGTAATGAAACCCCACGAACCCGATATCGTTTCAATGGCTGACGTACTTTCTAATCTGCCAAACGTGACAGCAGTAAACATCGCTGTTGTTGAGATCGATAAGGCTGTGGAAAATATTAAAGTGACAATTGAAGGCGTTGGTCTCAGATTTAAACAAATCGAGCGACAAATGAGGGAACTAGGTGCTGCGATTCATAGCATTGACCTTGTCGTTGCTGGAAAAGAGATCATAGAAGAAACAAAGACTCCTCAGGACTAGAATTCTTCAAAAATACAAAGTATCCCTGAGAATTGTAGCAATAATTTTATTTCTAAGAACAATTTGAAGAATATTAGGAGTATCGATGAAACTTGAGCCCGATAGCTAAGCTCAACAAATACATGAAGTTGGCGGGCGGCTGGGATATTGCTCGCCGATATTTTGTTTTGAATGGGTTTGATGGAATATTGACAATTTTTGGCATTGCGCTCGGCATGTACTTAGAAGAAATTGAGTCTCCCAAGCTCATACTCGCATCTGGGATTTCTGCAAGCATCGCAATTGGTATTTCAGGGTTCTGGATAGCGTTTCTTACTGAAGAAGCAGAGCAAGCCAAGGAAAAAAAAGAATTGGAGGAAACATTGCTGGCTGATTTGGATGAAAGCGTGTTCTCAAGGGCTGCGCGGATCGCGGCTTTTGTTAATTCCTTCGTTGATGGGCTATCACCATTCATGTTTGGTATTCTTGTGCTTTCTCCATTCATTTTTGCAAGATTCGGCTTTATGGCAATGGACACTGCTTACATTACATCTTTTGTCGTCAGTGGCATTCTGCTCTTCATCCTTGGAATGTTTCTGGGATCGCTCTCAAAGCAGAGCATGATTATTTTTGGTGTCAAAGCATTATTTGCGGGATTCGTGGTTACGCTGTTGATCATAATGTCTGGCGGTAGCCCTTAACTCCCACGTTAATGCTAATGTATCCATATCCCTGAGTCTTGCATTTCACTTGAAGATGAATTCTATCCTAGGGATTTGCTGATCGTAATCACAGACCGTGATGTCTCGAAATAGCAAGAACACCCTCAAAGAAGTTGTAGAAGAGGTTCAAATAAGCGGGGCGAAAGAAGAGAAGCAAAAAAGGCAATGATCAGCGAAATAGAGAGTGGTAAGAAAGCCAAAAACGAGGATGATCAGAGTTTCTTTGCAATTGTCTTTTCTCATTGGGACTCGAAGCTATAGAAAAATCTTTTTCCTTCAAATTCGCCCAGAGTAATATTCATTCCTACTTCAGTCTCGAAGGGCATGTCTTTGAGTGATATTTCGAATGTTTCATACGACCTTGAATCCATTACCAGAAAGCTGTCATCTAGCTTCGCAATGACTTGAACCGGGATTTGGAGAATTTGCGAATTGATTGGTGTTGCTTCTTTGACCACGTTCCATTCGAATCTTTTTGCTTTTCCCACCCCTTTTTTTCTAACAATGACACCGAGACGATCATGTTTTATGACAAGAAACGGGTCATTTTCAAGAATGATCCAGTCTCCTGTTCTTAGAAGTGGAATTCTTACAACGATGGTGCTTTTATATTTCTTGGTTCCATCTTTTTCTTCTCCGACAAGTTTGAATGTTTCTTTCTTGGAGCCTCCAAATTTATGAATGATTGCTTGTGCTGCAAGATTGGCTAGATATCTATCGCTAAACAGAAAATCGAGCCCTCCTCGTACCTCAACAATATCCAAAAGATAAGACGCGTGTGCTTCAGAAACAGTTTGCTTTAGAAGCGACTTTATGATTTCGACTGCTAGGTCTTCTTCAGCCTCAGACACTCTTCGCCTATCTGCTCTTAGTTGTAGAATAGCATTATGGACTCTATTCTTGATGTTTGAACAAGTTTCACAGATGCCTTTTTCTATGACAAACTTTACCGTTGCTTTTTCTTCTAGAACTGGAAATTCTGGAAGAGGTTGATCCTTGATTATGAGGGTTACTGTCACCTCTGGTTTGGAAAGTGTCAAATCAATCTCATCTATTTGTTCTGATTCTACAATCGCTGTGGGTGGCGTTGGAACGAGAGCTCTTGCAGTCGTGTCGAGTTCAAGGAGGAATTCTTTGTAGGTGAGTGGTCTTGTCCATCCAATACTTGGTAAATGAAGGGCCCCGCAGGTCGTGCAAATCATGATCTTTTTGCTAAATGATAGCTTGTTCTCGGGTAGCGATTCTTGATAACAAGATGGGCATAAACCATGAAACAATGGCATGTCATGAGCACCACAATTCAGACAAAAGGCAAAGGTTTCTTCAGACATTCTCATTCCCTCCGACTCCCTATCTGACCATAATCACATGCCCTATCTGCTCTGTTTCCAACTGAAACCAAAGGATCGAATCGGGGTGAACGAAACCATGTCTAACTAGAAGATCAACACTTGCCTTTCCCATGGCATTAATCGATGTCGCTTTTCTGCATTCTGCAACAACACCGTCTTCGCTGACAAGCATGTCTCCGTAGAACTCCTCTCTTATCTGTATCTTTAGACCATTGTGCTCCAATGTTTTCCCTTTTAAATGCGGATCACAAAGGGTTACGAGATATTCGTTTTTTCGCTCAAAAATCTTCAGATAAAACATGCCTTTGAGTTTAGCGTCTCCCGTTTTCTCTGAATTCATTCTCTCTCACGTGATATTCTTCACGGCGCTCATTGCTCCGCACGCTTCACATCTCATCATCGTAATGCGATGCTCTGTAACCAAGCGGGTATCTGGTTTGCCACATACTGGACAGAGAACATACTGCTTGACATATCTTTCCAGAAGTTGTTGAATATAGGCCGCTCGATGTCTTCCTTGGAATATCGCACGATTTCCATCAATTGACCCGGCTGTTCCGAGTTCTGATGCGAAGAACTTCAGCATGTGCCGTTTATCCCTGTTAAGGATCTCAGCGACCTGAACAAAGTTAGCAATGATCGTTCTGTTTCCTTCTCGACCGAGTTCGTATCGAGGAATCTCGAAACGAACATCTTCAAACACTTTCTCTGGACATTGGTCTCTTGCTCTTTTAAGCAGAGTCTCATAATCATCAAACGAAATTTCGGAGGTCATCATTACACCTATTCTTATCTCTGGTTGGAATTCCTTTTGTCTCCTAAAAAAACATTCCATAAGGTTACATTTTGAGCCTTTTAGTGTGTGTTAGTAATCTTACTTTTTTCGAAATATACTTTAATGAACCTATTTGACAAATAACAGATTTCTATGGCCCGAATAGTTGTGGACGATACTTGCACAAATTGCACCAAATGCACCCGATATTGCCCTATGGACATCCTTTACATGGATGAAAACAAAAAATTACGAACACAAAACGAAGAAACGTGTATCGAGTGTTTGAGTTGTGAATTAATATGCCCTTATGGTAGCATTGTTATTTACCCCGCCTATACCCCAGAGGAACATATCAGCATTCTGCCCCATTGAATCCTGGTCAAACATAAGACCCCTTTATGAGCTCCCTTCCCAAAAACCATTAGTCCTCAACTCTTCTCATAACAATAAATGTCTCAAAGCTCTTTTTCTATGCTTTGAGTATTCTCAAGTCAACTTGATAATATTTGGCTGTGGAAAATAAATTTCACCGTTTCCGAGGAGAGTCATGATTGCTTCTCTAATAACAAGGTCCGTTTCTCCAATGGCTTCTGGCAATACGTCGAATTCCGATTCACCTTCATGCGCTTTGAGATAATCAACAATTTTCTTAATCACACTCGTGATCCGCTCTGTTTCCGTACCATTTGGTTTGTTAATAGATTCTGAAGAAACGTGCGGAGCAGTTATGGTGCCTCCCTTTAGTTGCATGTTCTGTGAGGCTCTTGCTCTTACTAAGTGCATGCGGTGGTAAAGCTCCCACCAGGGGTTGAGCACTATTTTCATGAGCACTGGTGCAATATATAGGACCTCATTGAAGGAGCGGGCTTTCCCAATTACGTCTAGAATATCTCCCTGTTTTGCATTTAGGAGTGGTTCTCGATCTGGCCCCCATGCCCTAACTGAAATTGTGCCGGATCCATCATCGATAATTGCTCGTGAGTGCCGTGGAGAAGCGTTATCATCATGGAACAAGCGGACAATAGTACCAATGATTCTTACGCGCGGGATTGATTCATCGTTGAGGACAAAGCTATTTCCTGCGGGCCCCGAAATTTCTGTTCCCTTTAAGATCTCCGCGACATATAATCGTTGATATGGATACCGTTTGAAAGCCATGATTGTCGTACCTAATATTTTATTCATGCTTAATAGAGTCTTCCACTTGCGAGAGTCCAGAGATTCGATGTCCGCTCGGTAAACACTCTAGCGTAGTGCTCATTGATCTCAGTCATGCTAGAGATTCTGAAGGGCCAAAAGGAAATTAACTCACATTGTTTCAGAGACGATAGATGAATTTCTTCCAACATTCTACTGCTGTTATTGATGAAGGAGCAGAAATTGGTAATAATACGAAAATATGGCATTTTGCACACATTAGAGGAGGTGCAAGAATCGGGAACGATTGCATCATTGGAAAAGGGTGCTACATCGATACTGGGGTTGTGATTGGTGATAGATGCAAAATTCAAAACATGGTGAGTGTGTATAATGGAGTTACACTTGAAGATGATGTCTTTGTGGGTCCACACGCAGTGTTCACTAATGATTTAAAGCCAAGGGCTGTCGGGGACTGGCAAATCGTCCAAACACTAGTAAAGAAAGGAGCAAGCATCGGCGCCAATGCCACTATTGTTTGTGGAATTGAAATTGGTTCCTACGCTATGATTGGTGCAGGAGCAGTCGTAACAAAAACGGTTCCTTCTCACGGGCTAGTAGTTGGCGTACCTGCCAAGTTAATCGGTTACGTGTGCAAGTGTGGTGAGCGTATTGCTAGTTCTGACCTTGAGATCCCTTCAAGATTGACTTGTTCTCACTGTGGCGAGGAAAATCTGATAGAATAATCTCATCATGCGCGTTTTCTATCATGGATCGGGGTCAAGAATGATGATGCATTTTCTAAGAAAGGCATTCTTACCTCTTGTTTCCAAAAAAAATTGGATCTCATCAAATGAAAAACCATTCAAGAAATAAATAGTCTTTGGCGATTGTCGTTCTCGAAATTTTTTTAACTCTCCATTTGGGCGAAAAACAAGAAGAGAGAATAGCTAATGAGGTAGAGACACTTGCGGACAAAAATAATTCTCTTAGGAATATTACTGACTATTCTGATGTCTGGCATTGCTGGAAATCAAAATTCTGTAATTGGACAAAACGACACGACACAAAATATTTCAGCTAACCAGGATCCCATTTTTGCTTCACTGGAAAAGATAGGCGTATTACCAAGGGCTCCGGATGGTTTAAATGCATCTGCAGAGACGGATCGAAACATCACAATCTATACGTCCGCAAGTATTTTGGTAACTGACACCGTTCTTCTTACTTTTGTTGGAGACAGCACACCGATTTCAATCATCAATTACACAGTCCCCAACTTATTTGCGCAGTATATTGTAAACTATGCGTTCTATGTAGCATTGAATAAAACCGAGGATAATGCCTTGGGAGGTACCTTGGGAGAGAAATACTTTACTTATAAACTACGAACTTCTGAGAACTATCGATCTGCAACTATGCTCAAGCACGTGAACTACACATTTTATTCCTTTTATCTTAATCAAACCCACCCTGATGAAGCATACAACAAGGGAGAAATTGTGATTCGAGCTTATTTCTGGCTTGAAAATGCTATTAAGACATATTTTGATGAGAAAGAAAAGCAAAGAATTGGTTATGTCAATGAATCAATTCTGCCTTTAATCACTGGCGTTTCGATTACTAATGGCACAGCTGTAACTCATTTAGAATCTGACGGTGATGTGAATTACAATAGAGCAACAACATCTCTGGAAAATATGACAGACAGGTACGTCTACTATGGCAGAATTGAAAATGATGGCAAAACTCTTTCTGTTCCCAATAGAACTAGGGAAGCATTTGACCCAAGCAAGCCACTAACGTTCAATGACACCGTAACATACTTCTTCAAATCTAGTGCTCCTGAAATCGCTGCTGGTCCCGGTGTTGCCAGTTATAAGTATTCTAAGATTATTAGAGAAGTTTATGTTGACCCTTGGGGAAGCATACGAGTTGTTGAACGCTTTACCATTGTTAATACTGGCTTTCCAGCTGGTGAAGATGTCTTAAACAACAAGCCAAAACCCTATGCACTCTCTAAACTCCAATTAGTTGTTCCAGACACTGCTACTCCCGTAGATGTTTACGATGCAATGGGTCCCCTAAACCCTCAGCAACGCGAAGAAAAAACAAAGTATCCAACAGCTAGTTTGAGCGAATATGATGGGTATAAGACCATAAATCTCGGACTACGGTATCCGCTATATGGAGGGGATACCTACGATTTCACCTTTGAATACACTTTCAAGGTCTCAGAACACATGAACAGCACAGGTAACAAGCGACTTTTGTTTATGCCCTTGTCGAGCTGGTTTAATGTAACGGTCGAATATTTTGAAATGAATATCCATTTGCCCTCCGGTAGCGCTATGCTGGATCATACCATTCGTCCTCGTTCTACCGTCTCTCTGATTCAAGTAAACTATGACGTGGAGCGCCAACCTTTAAGTGTCCTGCGCAACAGAGCTGTTCAGGTTCTAGGCTACAATTTGACTTCAACGGACAATCAAGTGTTTACACTCGAATTCCGGTTCAACAGAATGTATTACCTCGCTCCGATTGCTAACTGGACTGTCGTCATTTTTCTGGTTCTATTAGCATACGCACTGGTCAGACAGTTCGAGGTAAGTGCAGAACGAGTTATTGTTGTTGAACAAGAAGTTGTTCCTGTTGAAGAGATCAAAGTTTTCTTGAAAGACTTTGGAGAAAAAGACGGAATTCAAAAGCGGCAGGCACAGCTCAGAAAGCGGCTCAAAGCGGGGCAACTCAAGAAACGCGCTTACGATGAACAAAGAAAGAAGCTAGATACACGCTTGAGGCAAGTGAACCAAAGGCTCGAAAAATCCGCCAACGCGTTGAAAAAGCAAGGACAATATTACCGAAACACAGTCGAAAAGATAATGATCGCGGATCAGCGCAGAACCGACATGGTTCGCAATCTCGAAGACTTAGAGCGAAAGTATCGTTTGCGGCAAGTTCCTAAAGACCTCTATCAGAGGCTCACTCACGAATACACTAAAGAACTTCGAAGCACTGAAAGCACCATCAATAAAGAGTTATCCGCTCTCCGTCTTCTTGTTGAACGAGAGTAGAGCCAAGGCTCATGGTGCGGGGTTGCTTCTAACCCTCTCTTCCTCCTTCATTCTTTTGCTCTTCTTGAGGATCAGTTCTTTCTGTTTCTATTTTTCTTTCCTAGCGTTTTTTCAAAGAGTTACATTCAGGTTTCCTCTATCGATTCCCATGTAGAAATGGTCGATGAATCAAATCGCCTTCTAATCTGTATTGGATTGTCTGCGCTTTGCAGAAATTCCTCGCGATGGGTAACCAAAATTAGTTGTTGGAAAATTCTGCTTTCTTCGAGAAACGAAACGAATTCTTCTATCCTTGTCTGGTCAAGAGCAGCAGTGGGTTCATCCAGAAGCATGAGGCCAAGTTGTCCCATTTCCTCCATTAACGCGATTCGAAGACTCAAAGCCAACACGGCCTGTTCTCCCCCCGATAACCTTTCGACAGATTCTGGCTTTCCTGAGCGAATTGCTTTGATCTCATATTTTTTGTGCGTAATTTGTAAGCCATCAATATCTCGATCTTCAAAGAATCTTCGAATGATTTGATTTGCTCTTTTCTGAGCATTGTTTAGTCGAATCTCAGCTATGTACTCAGGAAACTGCTTGAAAACGAGTTTGCTAGTTTCCAAAACTCTCAGTAATCTTTCGTATTCATTCTTTTTTGCCTGAATTTGCTTTAACTCTTCTGAAAGGTCCTTAAGCTTTCTCTCTTGTATCTTAAGCTCTGGTACCTTATTCTTTGTGAGAAACTCTAGATCTTTCTGTGCTTCTTTTAGCCTATCTCGAGTAATTTTCTGTGCATCCTCGATCTCTTCAAATTTTTTGTTGTTAAAATCTAGTTTTTGAAGTTCCTCTAATTGTTCGAGATATTCTTTCTCCTTGGCAAGTATTCTTTGCTTCAGCACGTCGATTTCCGTAAGTGCTCTTTTTACTGCTGCCAATTCCTTTTCTCTTTCTTTGTATCTCTTCTTCTCTCTTCTAATGAAATCAAGCTCTTTCTCAACTTGTTGGAGTTGCTCTTCAAGAGGTTTTTCAAAATCTTCAAGTTTTGACTTTAGGCTGAGAGCTTGCTCAACGTATCTTTCCATTTCTTTTCTTTTTTCATCTACTTCCTTTAGAACTTCTAAACTTGCTTCACACTTGGTTAGGGCTTTTTCATATGTTTCTTGTTGCTGGCGAAGTGTTTCAAGGCTCAAATGATTTAGTTCTCTAATAAGATTCTGCTGTTCTGATCGAAGACGTGTGAGTTCCCTAATGAGTTCCTCAAGTTTTTCTCTGCTTTTCTTGTCCAAATCTAATTCTTCTTTTTGTTTTTTTAACTCAGAAATGGTTTTTTGTGTTGTCCCCTCGATTCTATGTAATTGCTCTATTTTGTTTTGCAAGTTCTTCTCTTCTTGCTCTCCTTCTCTTACCTCATATTGATACTTTTCAAGCAATCGATCTCGTTCTTCGATCGTTAATTGTTTCTTGCAAACCGGACAAATAGGCTCTTCTTCTGTTTTTAGAAGCCTAATTCTTTCGAGGTCTTCTTGTCTCTTTTTGAGAATCTCTCTTACTTTTTCCTTTGCAATTGCAATTTCAGAGTTGACATCGCTTAGTTTTTCTTGATTCTGGATGATCAGCGTTTCTAACCTCAAGCTCTCATCATCAAACAGCTCTAAATTCCATTCTGTTCTCTCCCCTAGTTGCTGTTTGATTTCTTCAACATCCCCTTCTAGTAGCTGGATTTTTTTGCTCAATTCGTTAATGCTGGCTAGTAACAGCTCTTTTCGGGCTTCATTACGCGAAATTTGAGATTTTAAGTCATCCAAGACCTCTCTTAATTTTAGCGCTTCAGCTAGTTTTTCTTTTTCCAGTTTCTTGATTTCTGTCTCAGATAATTCCTTCATGAAAGGGGCTATACGTTCTATCTCTGATCTCAATTTGCGGATCTCTTCTTGTGCTTCCAGAAGTTTTTCTTTAGTCTCCTGCATTGTAGAAATCTTCTCACTGAGAACTCCCTGTTGTGTGTTTTTTTCAGATGCTGACGTTTCCAGCTCTTGAATTTTCATCTCTGTTTCTTGCATGATCTCTTCAATTCGTTCTAGGTCTGCAATGCTGAGAGCTAAGAGTTCCTGTTTCTTTTCCAGGTTTTGTTGTTTTTCCATGAGTTCTTGTTTCAAAATATCCATTGATTTTTCTATTTCGCTAATTTTCCCTATGAGCTGGTTATGTTGTTCCTTCTTCTTGACCATCTTTGTATAGGCGATCTCAATGGTTTTCGCTTCCGCTTCAAGCTGGTTGATTTTTTCACCAATGGATTGAGCCTCCTTTAAACAACTTTCAAGTTCTTGCTGGATTTTGGGAAGTTCTTCAAGAAGTTCCTTATCCCTATCAATTCTTTGCTCAAGTTTTTCTACTTCATAGGTTCCATGTCTAATCAACTCATTCGCGAGTGTTTCCGCGATTCTATATTTGTTAATTCCCAGAAGTCGTTCGAAGACTTTCTTTCGATCCTCTGCTTTGGTTGAGATGATGTTGGTAAGCTCGTTTTGTGGGCAATAGATTACTCGGTTTAGAACGTCTATGGAAATTCCGAGCAGATTTTCCATCTCTCTTTCAAATTCAGTTACTTTTGGACCCGCCAAATCTTCCCAAAGATTTTGAGAATTGCGCCTTTGTAACTTGATTTCTTGTTTTTTTGACTTTAGAGTGGTAATTACCCGGTACTCCTTGTCTCCAATGGTAAAATGTAGTTGTACCTTGCCCTGAGTCTTTCCGTCTCTAATTAAATCTTGGATCTGTGTTCCGGTTCTAGTTACGTGTCGGAATCCTAGTAGGGAACCTAATACTGCTTGCAGAAGCGTGGTTTTTCCAGCTCCATTTTCTCCGTAAACTATGTTGATGCCATCTGAGAACTTAACTGACTGACTTTGAAACGTGCGTATATCTGTCAGTTTCAGTGCTTTTATTCTGAGCATCTCTGTTCTTTCCCTCCTAATTTTTCAGTGCTCTCCTTTTGAAAAGCGTACTCGCAAAGATCTGCAAAAACTTGTTTAAGATCGTTGGGATGGGTTCTGTCCTCGTTGTTTGCCATTCCAATTAGGTATTCAACAATCTTCATACCGGGTTCTAGGTCATCTTCATTAAACCTTGAAGCAGCAAACTCTCGGAGATACTTTCTCTCATCAATGTGGAAAACTGGTTTTTCTTCTCTAGTTGAGAATTCTAATTTCAAGGTAGAGTACAAGGCATCAGCAAGTTCTTCTTGGAACTGGGTTTTCGAAATGGAAGCAAATCCTTCTGGTGGGTTTTGGACTTGAATCTTGATGGAATAGATTGCCTTAGGAATTCGTTTTTCTCTGAGAATCTCTTGTATCTTGTAGATTAGTTCTTGAACTGATTTAGCTTGTATCTTCTTATCCACCCTTATTTTTGGTCTTACCTTGATAAATTGGAGTTCATCACTGATGCTTGACTGATGCTCTGTTCCATACTCTGCTATTATTTTTAGCCAGGAGCCAAACTGACAAATTCCGTCTCTTGTTCTAACCTCATCCCATTGATTAGAAGATGTATGTTCTGTACTTCCGGGGCACCACATTCGATAAGCCTCATTTTTCCAGGGGATGTGATAGTGTCCCAAGGCAACATAATCAAATTCGAATGGAGCTAGGTCTTCGGGTGTCAAGTCATATTCGTGTTCCAATTGCCCCTTAATTAGTGTATGAAGCATTAGGATCTTGAGTTTTGCATCCTCAAGATCTTTCTGAACCTCACCTATTGTTTTTTTCAAGATTTTGCTGGTCTGCTTACCAAAGTATCCAATCCCTAGGATTGCTACATCTTTACTGTGCCAAACAATAGGATCTCGTTGATCGAGATATGAAATGATTCCAAGATCTGCCAGTAATGACAAATAATTTCCTTGCTTTGCCCTTGATCTTGAGATCGGTGCATCATGATTTCCCCTAATAACGTAAACTGGAATCTTGTTTTTCTGCAGATTGGAAAAGACTTCGATCGCTGTTCTGAGAGCCATTGAGGAAGGTCTAAAGTGATGGAAAACATCCCCTGAGTGAAGAATAAATTCTGGCTTTTCATCAAGGCTGAGAATTTGGTTCGAAAAATCTATCGCTGCTCTTGAAAAGTCCTCTGCTCTTTCGAACTTATGATACTGTTCGTTTCCCAAATGCCAGTCCGAAGTGTGGGCAAACATGACTTTTTTGCTTCGATCCGCCATCTAACTGCATCTCATTACGGTTGGTTTTTCTTTTTTTGGCATGACTATTTCCTTTTGGGTTGTTATTTTGGCTGTAATATGATTTTTATTTACATTTCACAAAATTCATTCATTTTTTTTTCTTCCTAAA
>JALTMP010000413.1 GCA_027001645.1 Candidatus Heimdallarchaeota archaeon | reverse complement strand
GGGTTATAGGTTGTTGCGGTTATATAGAACAAGCGTAACACGGGGTATTTAGCCCAGTTTGCAAAGTCATCAGTCCAAGTAAACCAAAGATATGTTCCATTAACTGAGGAGCCAGACTGGCTATGTGTGACCCAGGTCATTGCAAAGAGCCCGTTACCAAAAGTAATAGAGGGCATAATCTCAGCATCGTTGAAATAAGTAATCCCTGCGGTGTCTTGACTAAAGATCGTGGGTGTTGTCCACGCGGTTGTTGAATTGGGACTAACTGACCTAGCGAGGAAAATGTGTTTTCTGTTGTCATAGTTAACTGGGTCAATGCTGTTTGTGAATTTCTCTGAATAAGCAACATAGTAGTATCCGCTATCGTCTTGAGTTATGGAGGAAGAATACATGTCGAAGAACGTTCCATTATTTCTCGGGTTATTAAGAACAGGAGTGTAAGACTCAATAGGATATCCGGGGGAGCCGGACACGGATTTGACGCGTTGCAAGTTGAAGATGTTTTCCACATTTATGATGTCGAAACCATATTTGTGACCAACGATAAGATCCAGCTTTCCGTCATAGTTTTGATCGTCAAGAGCAAGCGAAGTTACGTAATTTCGATCCATGAATCCGGGGATCATAGTCTCGTTCCAGATCTCTGTCCACGCGATGTCGGGATAGCCGTACTTGTTCTCTCCACTGCTCAAAATTCGCAGAAAGCCAGGATAGCCTCCGATTTCTAGATTGGTTTTTCCTCCAAGGATAATTTCAGGGTAGCCATCCCGGTTGAGGTCTTCCACGAGCACCGCCGTTATTGTGCCGAAGGGCATTTCGAAGGGGTTCCCCCCACTAACAGCGGTGGGTAAGTAGTTGACCGAGAGCTCCATGTTGCTAAGAGTTACGTCATAACCCATTATTTCTTTGAAGTCCCCGGTATCAGTCAATTCGAAAACTAACAGATACATGCCGAACCCAACAACGATTTCGCCATATTCGTTGCCGTTCATGTCATTAAAGGCATCTAGGGCAGTAATTCCAAGGTCAAGATTCATGCTAGCGTATTCAGAGTAAAGCTTCGCAAGTGGGTCGAAGCTTGGCAGAGAGATTTGACCAACGACTTGGAACTCGTCATTATAGCCTGTTGCCTCAATTCTAAAGATCTGCGTGTCCGTAGCGACGATGATTTCTCTCAGCCCGTCACTGTCCAGATCAACATCTGCAACAACGAATCGAGCGTTCTCATAGACGCTACGATTAATCGGGGCATCAAGACCTATTAGGACGTCTGAGGCGTAAGGCGTAACATTTGTGGGTTCTATTCTTTGCAAGTCGGGAGACCGATATGCCCTCTTATACGTATTATTTGTTAGATGCTCAAAGACATACAAGTTATTGTCATAATCCGCAATCACTACTTCCCTTGCGTCGTCGCCATCAAGTATGCCGGTATCTAGGGCTCTCGTCCAGTTTTGGGTCAGCAATGTGTTAGACCATGCTTCAAAGTATTCGAATCCCCAGTTTCTACTAGTCGGATTGTTGTAAAAGTTTGTCAGAATAATTTTGACCTCGGGATAGGTAGCGAGAACCCATGATTGTTGGCCACTATAACTGGGCTGGAAAATTGCAATCTCGGTTGAATCATTTACCGCATAGAGCTGGTAAGTAGGTTGTTCCGAGTCGAAGGAATCTGGAGTCGACCAGATGACCGCTAGTTCAAAGTTGTAGTTTGTGAAGCTACTGTCAGGCGCTCTGTTATGGACAAATGAGCGTTTTTCCCTCCAAATAGGGTCAAAGCGGTTCCCAATGTTTTCAAAGAAACTAAAACCATATTTTCGCTTGTAACTAACAACGAGGTCTGCATCTCCGTCATTGTCATAGTCAAACCCTTGCAAGTTTTCAATCTCACGATTTACCTTGGAAAGATAATCGTTGATTTCATCAAAGAATCCAGGAACCAGTGTCAATGAACCGTTATAGAAGCGATCACCCCGGTCTTGTCGGAACAATTCGACTCTTTTGCCGTCTGAAACAACCAAGTCGATTACTCCATCTCCGTCAAAATCTCCTGTTCCCAATTCTAAAGGTTCTCTCAGCCCCTTTGCCATTCCTTGCAAGGTCCCGGATAAGTCAATGAATGGTCTTCCACTGGGGTCATAAAATCCAAAATAGGGTTTCCTATACTTAATGAGAGAGGAATTTCCCATCCAATCAGACAAGACATAGACATCAATACCGGAGCCTGCAGTGCCTACGACATCTCCCACAAACCCAGT
>JALTMP010000412.1 GCA_027001645.1 Candidatus Heimdallarchaeota archaeon | reverse complement strand
AAATAAGAGAAGTAAGGGGCAGATTCGATGCAGTAATATGCGATGCTTCACCAAAAATAACCGGAAACTGGGACATCGACCACTTCAGATCTGTTGAGCTTGTAGAGTATGCGTTCAAAATTGCAAGACTCTTTTTGAAAAGAGGTGGGAACTTTGTCGTGAAAATGTTCCAGGGTGAGGAGACGCCGAGACTTTACTCGGAATTCAAGAAGTTCTTTGTTTTCAAAAAGCTTCACACCCCACCAGCTTCAAGAAAGAGAAGTTCGGAGGTTTATTTCATTGGTAAAGGATTTGGTGGAAAGTTCAAACCCGAAAGAGATGAACCGTAAATTGAGAAAAATCAATTTAATAACTCTGTAAAATGAAAGAAACGAAGGCAAAGCTTCGTAAATCTTTATAAAACATTACATTGCTTTTCAATTTGATCAATCAAAAAAGTGCTTATATTTTCACAGATTGAACTTGGAATTGGGTGATGCACATGAAAAAGACGATGCTGATGCTGGCAATCCTGCTGACAGGGTTGGTGTATCCGGTTGTTGCCTATGGTGGTGAAATGAAAGAGATGAATGATCCGGGATCAAAAAACAGGGAAATGGAGAGGGGTATGTGGAAAGATCGATGGGAGAAAACGGATGATAGTGATGAAAGCGGAGAAAGCAGATACCAAAACCCTGAAAGAATCCACATTGAAGTTGAGATATACAGTAACTGGTCCAAGGTTGAGGTAAAGGTGAATGACACCGAATCCGAGTTCAGACTGAATACAGTCAATACAGAAAAAATCATCAGCGCAATCGTAAATGAAACCGGTCTGAGCAGAAATACCGTTGAAAACAACATAAGAATTGAAATTAAAGGAGATTCAGACGACTCCTGGAAATACTTCCGTGGAAGGGAGAAAGTAAGAGAAAAAATTGAGGAGCATAGAGAGCTGATGGAAAAGAGAGAGAAAATGAAGGAGCAGTATCTTAAAAAGTATTCTGAAACAAGACAGATGTACCAGAAAATGAAGCATAGAGGGCTCGGTGATCCTGTTGTGTTTAACGCAACTAAGGGATACGTTGCATTTGGCATAGATTTTGTGATCTCGCACCTTGACAGTCTTGAGCTCAGAATTCTTGATCTGGGACTCAATGATTCACAGAACCTCTCCTCAGACATTTCCAGCATCAGATCAGAGCTTGAATACTGGAGAGGAGTGATCACAAACTCATCCACTCCACAGGAACTCAGAGACAACGTCTCAGCCTTTTCGAAGGAGTGGAAAACCCTCCGGGTGAAGATAACTGTTATAACAGGAAAGGTCCTCTCACTGAAACTGATAAATGTTATAGAGCAGGCAGAGGGGAGTTCACTGAAACTGGAACTCAAAATTTCAGAACTTGAGGATAAGGGCATGGATACCACCAGCATAAGGGAAGCTTACAGCAGATACCTTGAAAGATTGAGTTCTGCAAAGGAGCATGCTCAAAGATCGGTTGAGCACTTTGACATGGCTCTCGGTTCAGATGATCTCAGCAATGCCATGAATCACTTTGCCCTTGGGAAGTCAGAATATGCCAAGGCAATGAGTGAAGTGAAAAAATCTTTTAAGGATCTGAAACAGATCTTCAGGGAATACAGAGATGCATTGAAGGAAATTAAGGCAGGAGGAGGATCTGAATGAGGAGAATGGCAGCCATTATTCTGACTTTGCTACTGGTATTGCTGACTGCCGGATGCACCCAGAAAACTGGAGATACCATGCAGAGTGAAAAAAAGGCAGAACCAGTATTAACATCAACTCCTGCCATCCAGAATCAGGAAAATGTGAATATAAATGAAACATTCCCCGACATAGAGTCTGAGCTGAAAGATCTTGAAGAGCTCGAAAAGTCGATTCAGACCATAAACAACATCACATTCCAGATATGACCTCTTCTCTATTTTTTTGGAATGAGAATTGATCCATCCTTTCCTGAAACAAGCTCTCCTTGACCCTCGAAAAAAATCTTTACAGTGAGGGCGGAGATAACTGCATCTGCCTCGTCGTGAGTGTTTATTTCAGCTGTGACGTAATTTTCAAGCTCTTTTTTTATATCATTCAGGCACGATTTTTTTCGCTTGTTGCAGTCAGGTGCAATATCCAGCAGAACTCTGGTTGCAAATGGATAAACTTCAAAAACCTGAATACCAATTTTTTCAAACTCATATGCGATCTCAATCCCTCTTTCCACGACTCTTTTGAAGAAAGGCGAACCTGACGGGAAGAGCTTTAT
>JALTMP010000411.1 GCA_027001645.1 Candidatus Heimdallarchaeota archaeon | reverse complement strand
GGCTTTGACCATTACTGGGGGGGGGGAAAGAGAAGGTAAGACCTATTCTTATTGTAGGTTCGCTGCGGGGACGTAAACAGAGAGCACGTAATCGGTAGTTACTCCAGAGTAGAGATCAACATCAATTCTCCATGTGCCCGTTATGTCCACGACAAAGCTCAAGGTCTCGGGGTTGGCAGTTGTGTATGCTCTGTCCACGTAATTCCCGCTTTCATCATAAACGTAGAAATCGAGATCAGCACTGGTTGACCAGCTGAGTACGGCATATGATGATCCGGTGAAGTCCATTGCAAAGTAATGGGAGACCGTGGGCGTGGAGCTACTTACTTGCCCGGTTACGTCTTGTTTTTCATAACCTTCAATTGTAAGAGTGTAATCCGTGGTGCTTCCGCTGTAGAGATTGACCCGAATGGTGTAATCGCCGGTTCCATAGTCTTTTGTCCAGACTCTGAGGGTTTCAGGGTTGTTGAGCGTGTATGCTCTACCAATATAGGTTCCATCGGGAGCGTAGACGTAGAAGTCGAGGTCAGCGCTTGTGCTCCATGAAAGTGTTATGTCGATATATCCGACCGTGAGGACGGTAACGGTCTGGTAGTCATCGACGGTTGTACTGGATACTGTGCCTGTTCTCGTGACTGTGTGTTGTGCGTTTTGTGCGAGAGTGGTTGCGCTTGCGGGGGAGGACTTGAGTCCCTCGTTCCCACTGGTGTCTACTGCTGAGACTTCATAGGTATAGGAGGTGCTTGCAGAGAGGCCGGTGTCGCTAAAGGTTGTGCTTGTGGTTTGGGTGAGGTAGACACCATCTCTGTAAATGTTGTAATGGGAGAGATCTGTCTCGGTGTTAGCATTCCATGAAAGATCGATTTGTGAGCTACTTACTGCGGTTGCTGTGAGCCCGGTTACTTGGGCTGGAGGTGTGGTGTCTGATCCGCCGCCTCCGCCGCCAGTGGCGAGATTTACAGCGGCATATGCGTCAACAAGACCGTAGCCATACGTGGAATCCCATCCAGCGGCTCCTAAGTCTCTTGCAGAGGAGGTCAAGATGTTTCGGACGTCCACGTTAGTCAAGGTGGGGTCTGCGGAGAAGACGAGAGCGGCCACGCCGCTAACGTGTGGGGTTGCCATGGAAGTTCCGCTCCACGTGTCGTAGTTGAGTGCAGGGGCATTAGCTCCACTCCCTACACTGTAGGTGGGGGTTGTGGAGGTAATACTGACCCCGGGCGCGACGAGTTCTTGAGCGCTTCCATAGTTGGAAAAGCTAGCGAGTTGGTCGTTCTGGTCAGTCGCACCAACTGCAATGAATTCAGCGAATGCAGCGGGATAGCTCACGGACGAAAGCCCATCATTACCGGATGCGGCAACAAGGAGGACTCCTGCAGCGTATGCGTTTTGACCGGCAGTTTGAATAGTGGTACTTGCTGTGGAAGAGCCGAGGGAAAGCGAGGCGATGTTCATCCCATTGCTGGCGGCCCAATCAATACCCGCAGCAACGTTGGAGGAGGTCCCACTACCAGCACTGTCAAGAACTTTGACAGCGTATAACTGAACTTTTGGAGCCACACCGATAAGCCCGGCTCCATTGTCTAGGGCAGTAATGGTTCCAGCAACATGGGTTCCATGACCTTGATCGTCGAGGGGATCATTGTCCCCATTTACAAAGTCGTATCCTCCGGCATAGGCCGCGGCAAGGTCAGGATGAGTGTAGTCGATGCCTGTGTCAATAACAGCGACTTTTACGGATGCGCCTGCGATAGAGGTGGTGACATTTACTGCTCCTTGTGCGCCACCCCAGACGAGGTCTGCTTCAACGTGGTCGACTCCCCAGTCCATGGAATCTTCGAGGAGATAGACAGGGTAGTCGGGTTCAATGTAAGTGACGGGAGACATTTTTGCGATTACGCCAAAGAGGTTGGCAGGAATAGTCGCGGCAATGGAGGGAAAAGTCTTGTACTGGTAAGTTATTTCAACGCCGTATCGTTCTAGGAACGAAAAATCATTGATGAATGTGTCAAAGCCAATGAGCACATCCATTGTTTCGCCATTGTACCATGTGGTTTGCATGGTTGAGAAGGCGATGATGGACACGCCCAAGAGTGCTATGGTTAATATTGGAAAGAGGGTTTTTCCTTTCATTTTTTCTTTTTCACCTATTGGTGTCTCGTTTCGCGAGAGAGATCGATCATTTTTTCTCGCGACGAGATTATACCAAGTTTTTGGTCATAGCTTATAAGTTTTTCTTAGAAAATTGGATATAACATGTGTCGAGAATCAACAATAACGACAGAGACAGAGCGAACCAAGATAAGGAAGGGAAAGACAATCAAATCCCTGCGTGCCAGTCGTATTCATAAAGCAAGTAGTCTTCAGCAACGGTTTTTGAAGTGATCACGTGGATTCCAATATACCTAAGTTCTTCGATTTCTCGAGCATCATAGCTCTCTTTTTTGAGAATGGAGCCGGGAGCATGGTTTTTCAAAATTTGAAGCTGAAAACTCGTGAATTCCCCTAACTTCACGATCCATCCCGGGACACTCCGGGATTCTCGCAGATAGTGATGAGCAGCGTTAGCCAGAATGATATGATCTCTGGGGATTATGTCGAGGAGTCCTGCTAGATCATCCCTTAGGAGGAGGTATTCTTTCGCATCGTGCACTCTGAAAGATGGGGCATTACCTTTTCCAATGATGCGATTCACAAGAAAGGCTTCTGCGGTTCTTCTCCAAGCGTCTTTTATTTCAGGGTTTAGGCGGAGAAACTCGTGAAGAACGGGAATCGTCATGTCATATGAGTCGCTAATTGGTTTTTCTGCATAGGTCAAGAGCGCATCGATAATGAGGAATTTCTGCGAACGGGGTTCCTTCTTGAATTGCTCTGCCCACAAGAGAGCGAGGCGTATTTCTTTCTTGAACTCGGAGAGGCCTTGTTGATAGTATGCCTTTACGATTCTTGCTCCAAGAGATTTGAGCGCGTCAGAGTCCATGCAACCCCCGAAAAATATATGCTGAGGGCATATTTTAACACATGGTTTTTCTGTCCTCGTTGTCCAAGGACTCATCGTGGGCATTTTTGTTCCGTACGGTCTTAATTAAGAATTGAGAGTAGTTTTACAAAAGGCAAAATTATAGGGAATAGTCATGAGTAGATTTAGCAGAGTTTCCTTGGTTTTAATCAGTATCGTGCTCTTAGCGCTATCAATGGCAGCTCAGGGCACGCGAGAAACTGATTTTACGCAACAGATGCCTCTCATTGGTTCAGAGCCCAGCTTGAACCAAGTTGGTGAAAAGACACTTATGCCGTCATCGGGTCCAGAGTTACTCCACAGATTACGAACGAAGACATTTATTCATTCCACACAAAGCGTTTCTGCCAACAATGCGACCAACATTGACCAGATATATTATCGCCTCGCAACACTCTATGTTTTAGATAGCACGCTCAGCATGCTTACTCCGGAGACAAAATCGTTCTGGATCAGTCAAGTGAAGTCGTTTCAGTCTTCTACGGGTGGGTTTGGCACGTGGAAGCGAGATTATTCGAGCGTGTCGTCCACGTTCAAGGCGGTCCAAGTTCTGGAGTGGCTTGGTGACACAACGTATAACAAGACAGCGGTGAAGTTTTTCCTCGACCGACTTTACAATAACTTGACCGGAGGGTTTGTGAGCCACCTGCGAGACAGCGACAGTGACGTGTACAGTTCGTACTTAGCAGTTAAGACATACAACTTGCTTGGGGCGACCCTACCAAACGTAACTGCCACAATCGCGATGTTTCAAAGGGCACAGAATCTCAACCCTGATCCCAACACCACGATTGTGCCCACAAATGAAGAGGGCGGCTTCGGGGCTCAGACAAATAATGTAAAGAACATTTATTGGACATCAGAAGCAATTATTACTAGGGCAGCTGTTGAAGCATTGCAGATTCTTGGAGCGACTCCACTGGACGCGTCAGCAGTAGTCAATTTCTTGCAAGGACTAGAGACGACTCAAGGGGGGTTTGTTAACACATGGTCAGGACTTTCGATGAGCGCGTCTTATACTGAAGCCGCCGTACACGCTCTTTCCATAGCTGGAAGCCAACCACCAAATGTTGCTGCAACGATTCAGTACTTGCAATCCTTGGAAAGAGCAGATGGTGGTTATGCGGTCAAAGAAACGGTTAATCGTTCTTCTCTTAAAGGGACTTATTTTGCGGTGAGATCATTAGTGTTGCTTGGATCCGGTCCGGCAAACTTGCAGAAAACAATGGATTACTTGACGAATTGGGTTCCCTCGGAAGGAGGCTTTGGGGGAGAACCCGGAGCGACACCCTCACTTAGAGAGACCTTTGATGCTGTTAATGCCCTTGTTCTCATGAATGAAACGATTCCGAATCAAGCAGCGGTCTTGGCCTATGTTGATTCGTATCGAAATGCCGATGGTGGCTACGGGCTTACGGGTTCTTATGTTGAAAGTACTCTCCGAGCGGTTGAGATTTACAACTTGCTTGGTGTACCATTCCCTAACGCTCAACAGACAATTTCGTTCCTGCAAGGGCTTCAACAGCCAGATGGTGGATTTTCAAAAGGAGCAGGAAAAACAGTAACGTATGTGATTTCAACCTATAGGGCCATTCGTGCGTTGTCCCTATTGGGCGCAGCACCCGCTCTCGTGAGTGATGCGGTGGCTTATTTGAAGAGTTGCCAGAATGCAGATGGTGGATTCGGTGGGTTCCCAGGGGATACAAGTGATGTTTCAAGCACCTACCGGGCGATTAGAGCGTTGGAGATCTTGGGCGATTCGTCGTACAATGTTGCGGGAGCAATTCAGTTCCTCAAGGACAGTCAGGTTGCGGACGGTGGGTTTAAGCGAAGTGTGAATGATGTTGTTTTGCCAAAGAACGTTTCGAATGCAATTTACACATACGCAGCGGTTAGAGCCCTAAACATTCTTGGGGAAAAACCAAACAATGTCTCTGGCGTATTTGATTTCATCGCATCCACCCGGAACCGAGATGGAGGATTCGCAGAGCATCCTAAATTTACCTCAAACATTGCATACACATTCACTTCGCTATGGGTCTTGAGTGCACTCCCAGAGGTTTCAGCGTTTGCAGTAACCATTCCTGACAACTTAGATATGGCAAGAACCAGCTACTCTGGTTTTAATGTTTCGATAACAGGGGGCATTGCGCCGTACACAGTCTTAGTCACCATTCCTTCGACGGGGCAGACACTTGTGAATACCACGATAACCAGTGAATCGACGATATTCGTTGACACGTCTAGTTTTGCCAACGGAACGTACATTGTTCATTTTGAAGTGGTTGACCGCTCGGGAATGGTGATTAGCGCGGATCAGCCCCTCCTCATAGGTGGCCAAGTAGATCAGCCAGTAGACACTCCGGCAAATGACACCACAACGACGCCTACAACACCCTTACCCGCAAGTACTCCTGCCCAAGATGGTGGCGGGTTCGTGTCCTTCGAATATACTGCTGTGGTGCTTGGACTGCTCTCCCTTTCAGTGGTAACCATCTTGAAGCGAAGGAAACGTTAATTGTCTATCGAGAGAGTAAAACAAAGATAAAAGACAAGGGGAATTAAGATGAGAAGAATAATCTTGGCTTTGCTTATCGGTCTTGTTTTTGCAAGCCTCATTCCGACGAGCATGGGTGCTACCATCAAGAGTTCTTCTCCCCAATTCCCCTTGACCACTTCTCCTTCATTTCCAAGCTCACTTCACCGCCCAGTTCAAGGGAACGTTTCGGTTGGCAATCTTTCGGTTTCGAGTAGTGTGAACATAACAAGCATGGCGGAGAAGGTCATCGGATTCTTGAACCGAACCCAGGATACTAACGCAAGGGAAATAGTCTCTATGGATCAAGCATATTATCTTGGCAAGAGCATTGAAGCATTAGAAACTATCGTTGGGGACCTCCAGACTCAGAAAGTAGCGGATGTCAAAAAGAAAATATTAGAGTTTATTCAAAATTCTCGAAACCCTGATGGGGGATATGGTAACTGGAAGGACGCCCCGAGTACGATGGAGTCAACATTTCAAGCGATTAGTTTGTTTTTCGCTCTGAATCGCACGGATTTATTAACAGTTGAAGAGGCGAATCAAACACTCCAATTTATTCAGTCCTTACTGACTCCGTCTGGGGGGTATTTCCCCATTCCAGACTGGGATTCTCCAGACATGACCTCCACGTTTCGCGCCATTTACTTGAAACGGGTCTTGAAGAAGGCGTTTCCGTCCCTTAACCCGCTCGAGGACCCCAAAGCTTTCGAGTACGTAAATGGGTCGTTTATTCCCCCATTTTTGATCTTAGGAGGCTCGGGGTATGCGGAAATCCCAGGGGGAAGCCCTGAGCTTCTTGCGTCTTATTACGCGTTTAGAACGTATGCTCTGCTGAACACGTCTAGTTTACATGCTCAGAGCGTTGCCAAGTTCTTGGCAGCACTATATTCATCAAATGGTGGTGTTGCTGGAGCTCCCGGAAGGCTCCCGACAACGGGGTTTACGGCGATTGGGATACAGTTGTTCCTTATTCTCAAGGAGAATTATACAAGCGAGGTTGATTGGGTTGCCACATTTCCTTCGGATTTTTTGACCAAGGCAATCCAGTACATGGTTGGTAATAGGGAGCAAGGATCGGGATTTACTGCCTCAGAGCGAGATCAAACAGCAGAACGCGTGTCAACGTATCTTGCGCTGCAAGCTATTGAGGAATTGTACAAGCGGGGAACCATTCAAGAGGTTAGTGATATTCAAGGAATTATTTCCTTTCTTATTGAGCAGAGTCAGCCAACGCTAGGTTTTGGCGATAGGCCAGGGGATAGGGCGGATGTCGAGGCAACGGCCTATGCGATTCTAACTGCTCGTTTGCTGAATGACACGTCTTGGATAAACTCAGGGGTACAGGAGTATCTTTTGGAGGCTCACTCCCCGGTTGGCGGATTTGGGTTTAGACCTGGGAGTATGGCACTTGTCAAGTACACGTATTACGCAGTGCTTGCACTACGCGCCCTGGGATATCCACTAGAGTACGCGGATCAAATTCTTCAATTTGTTTCTGCATCACAAAATGACAATGGTGGTTTTGGAGAGCGTCCGATTTCAAAGCTTAGCTATCTCACGCACACATTCTGGGCAATGCGCATCATTGATTTGCTTTCCACGAATCCAGAGAGGTATGCAAATCTGACTCGACTGAGGGGCTTTCTTAGCTCCATGCGGACGTATAACGGCGTGTTTATCAACGGTCTTGGGGCAACACCGTCTTTACTGTCAACGTTTCGAGGCTTAACCTTACTGAACTACTTAGGGGTGTCCTTTAATTCGTCTGATCCACTAAATCAGTCATTGGAGCAGTTTATTCATCCTTCCGGTGGGTTTAAACCACGAGCGGATGTGTCGTATCCTACGATGTTTGCGACTTTTTCAGGGATTGTTGTTTCAAGACTTATCAAGAGACCCCTAAATATTTCAAGGATCACCCAGTTCATTTTATCGCTACAGAATCCGGATGGCGGTTTCGGAGAACGACCAAAATTCAGTAGCAGCGTAAGGTCAACGTATTATGCCTTGCTTAGCCTAAACTTGCTCGAACAATTCGAGCAAGCGAATACGCAGATCTCCCTTGGGTCCGTGGAGACCCCTCGAGACGTGTTCTCTCCAACGATCAAGTCATCGTTCGTCCCAAGATTGGACACAAATGTTTCATTTACCGGCACCTATCTCACCAGTGCCCGAGTTTTGGATCCTGAGGGGCAAGTCAATGCTACGTGGGCAGAAACAATTTGGTATCCCGCAAACGGGAGCGAGATCATGGCGAATTTCACGGGTAAACCAAACCCAGAGGACAACACGGTTTATCTCTACGCACTAGGTTCATTCTTTGAACAAGGAATTCTTTACTTCAGAATCGGGGCAGAGGACGGCGCTGGAAACCTCGCGTATACGGAATGGTTTGTCTTATTGACCCAACGAGGAGCCTCAGTGGGCCAAGCACGCCAAAACATTGGCAGAACCTTGTTCAAATTTGTGCTTTCATCCTTACTGCTCATCGCGTTATCAGATGATGTGAAGGGAATTTATTCAAAAAGAAAAAGAGGGAATGTTCGAATGGCAATACCTGTTTCTCACCATGACAAGATGCAAGACACGTGGCAGATCATCCTGCCCATGTTTTACATCACGCTGATCATGGGCATAATTAGCTTTATTTCGCGCTTGTTTCTCAAGCAAGCGCTCTTAGTTTTAGCGAATTCTACGTTCTTATTCCAGTTCTTGCTGGGAGCCATCGTTATTCTTACCACGAGATATGTGTTCGGGATTCGCACTTACGGATTCTTCGCCCCAATGGTGTTGGTGATTTCTTGGACCCAGATAGGTCCGTTCTGGGCAAGTGCTGTGTTCTTGTCAATCTTTATCGTGGCCTATGCGGTCAGAATATTGATTGATCCGTTCAACCTTGCTCATGGATTTAGGCTTGCAAGCCTCATGATTATTGCGGTGAGCATGCTCGCCATGTTGGAAATCCTGGGTGAGACGTTGAGGATTCCAGTGTTGACGACCACGATTCTCTTGCCAATCATTATTACCCCAAGCATTGTGGATCATTATGTTCGCGATATTCAGGAGAAGAATCATGCAGAAGCGTTGTTTACACTCGCTAGAACATTTCTTGTGGTTACTTTAGCCTACTTGCTCATGAGCACGCCCCCAATCGTGAATTTCGTTGTGTTTAACCCTGAAGTCTGGGCGGCAATGCTCTTATTCATCATTTACTTTGGACGAAGTAACAAGTATACTCTCACTGACTGGAAGCGGTTCAGGCGGCTGTTTAAGAGAAAGCAAGACCCCCTATCGTTGCTTATTCGCAATCGAGACTACATTGCGAAATATAACGCCACGGTTCTTTTCCCGATAATTAACAAGTATAACATGAAGGACCAGTTTGAGAAATGGCGCGTGCCAACGCCAGAAACCTTGGCCGTGATCAGCGAGGAAAGTCAGATCCCAGGACTCGCAAACCGGCTTCTCGAGGAACCACTATTCGAAAACGGGTTCGTGATTAAGCCTTCACAAAGCTTTGGAGGAC
>JALTMP010000410.1 GCA_027001645.1 Candidatus Heimdallarchaeota archaeon | reverse complement strand
GAGTTCGAAATAGAAGTGGGGCTTCCTCCTGCAAGTTCTCTTATTCTCAACGAAGCAGGATTAGAAAAGGGCAGTGGGGAAACAGGGCACAAGTTTGTAGGTGATCTAACGTTCAAACAAGTGCTAAAGGTTGCCCAGATGAAAATGTCAGATATGCTGGCAAGCAACATAAAGGCAGCTGCAAGCGAAATACTCGGAACGATGGTTTCAACAGGAGTTACTTGTGAAGGCCTTCACCCTAAAGAAGCTCAGAAAAAGTTGGAAGAAGGAGAATATGATGCGATAATTGAAGAGTTCCAGAAGAAGAATTCATCTTGAACGAGCATTCATGTATTTTTAAGTAAAAATAAGAGATCTATTTCGTGGTATTCCCCGCTTTTCCCTTTTCCCTTAACAAAATCTTCTCGACGTCTTTTAAGGCAGATATTTTCATTGGATTAGAATTTTTGGCAATAACATTCGTACTTGTTGGAGTTATCGCAGTTTTTCAAGGAATATGGCAGATTGGAGGAAGAACAAGTGTGGGGTTTGCAATAGGAAGAATCATGAGAGGAATGTTTCTGATCATAGTAGGATGGGTGGTAAACTATTTTTTGCTGTACTTAACGGGAGAGCTCTCAAAAGTTTCAAATTAACTGTCTCTTAAAGCATGCTGAATAAAAAGACGTTTTCAAGTTTCGCTAAGGACCGCCATAAACAATTCTTTGGAATTGTGCTACTGGTCGCTTTGAAAGAATTCATAAGCAACCCACCAATCACCTATAGTGTGAAAGTAAGAGATACACTTACAAATCGTTTAGCTGAGTTAGAACCCATTTCGCCTCCCAGAATCAATATGTTCGTTTGCGGTCCAACAGTATATGATCATGCACATATTGGCCATGCTAGAACATTTGTGGCGTTCGATATTATTGCGAGATACCTACGGTATCGTGGATACGATCTTTTCTACATCATGAATATTACAGATATCGATGACAAGATAATCAAAAAGGCCCGGGAAGAAGAATCTAGCTGGAAAACAATAGCGCGAAAATATGAAGCAAGCTTCCTCGATGATATGGAAAAGCTTGGGCTAACGGCCCAGATCACCCTATTTGCCAGAGCAACCGATTATATTGACCAGATGCTAAAACAGATCCAACAATTGATAGACAATGGGTATGCCTACGTAACGTCATCAGGGGTTTATTACCGCGTATCAAAGTTTGAACGATACGGAAAATTAGCAAAAGTAAATGTCGAAGAACTCCAAGCAGGAGCGAGAGTAGATATTGATAGCGAAAAAGAGGATCCACGAGACTTCGTATTATGGAAATTCAGAGACCCTTCAGATAAATATGAGCCAGCATGGGATTCTCCCTGGGGACCGGGAAGGCCAGGATGGCATATCGAAGACACTGCAATAACAGAGGCAAACTTTGGCCCTCAGTATGATCTCCATGGCGGCGCTATTGAGCTGATTTTCCCCCATCATGAGGCAGAAATCGCACAGATGGAGGGAGCTTCAAAAAAACACCCCTTAGTGAGATATTGGCTACATACGGGGCTACTAAACATTGGCGGGGAGAAAATGAGCAAATCCCTCAAAAACTTCATTTCAATAAAGGAAGCACTGGAGCAATGGGGAAAGAATACAATAAGAATGTTTATCGCAAGTGCCCACTACAGAAACCCCATAGACTACAATCCAGAATTGCTATCAAGCGCAAAGGCAAAAGTCGAAAGAATTTCCAGATTCTTGGCCCGACTTGATTCTTATGACCCAAGCGACAATCAAGAAGAGTTACAATCAAAGGAAATCGCCCATAGATTAGCAAAGGCAAAAGAAGAATTCATTCAAGCCATGGATAGTGATTTCAACACGCCAGAGGCATTATCCTCGATTTTTTCATTAATTAGAGATTTGAATAAAACTCTTGATGAGAAACCCCTTACCAAGCAGGATATTCTCACAATAAAACAGGTGCTCATCCATGACCTATTATGGCCTCTTGGTATAGAGATTGAGACCAGAGAAAAAACGAAAGACGAGTTAACGCCAAAAATCATGAAATTACTCATCGCCATTAGACAAGAGCTCAGAAACAAGAAAGACTTTCAGCTTAGCGATATGATTAGGGACGAGTTAAAGGCGATGGGCATACACCTCGAAGATAAGGGCTCAGCTACGACTTGGAGAAAAATCGCGCCTGATTAAAGAATTTTAGCCTAAATCTAAAAACTGTTACAGAGTTTTTTTCTTCTTTTGACGTGGATTTTCTATCATCTCGTCATCCATCGGCGGGCTAGGGTGATATGGCTTCTTGTCAATCTCCTCCGATTCTTTTTTCAGTCTATCGAGAGACTTTCTGCGTCTTCGATGTGTTAAATCATCGGAGTCAGTTGATTCACTACTCACAATAAATGGAATCACGTGCGAATTATAAAACTCTCACGTTAGAAAGACAGAATAGACAAATTTCACGAAAAGAGAAAATCCTTCATCAAACGTTGACGCAATAACATATGACCATATTTTTGGACATAGCGTTCTCTTCCTTTAAATGACGACTTAAAATGGTTGATGGAAATTTGGGGTGAAAAATTCATCTTTTCCAAAACCAGAAATTCAGGAGGAGCAGGTTTGATAGAGAGTGGCTTTACATGGGGAGCATCCAAAAGATCACTGACTTTGGTAGAAAACCACCTTGAATCAAAAACAAAACCAACCATCCGTCTAATTTGTTCCCAACCAAATCCATCACCTACGAATCTCATAACGATCCACGGTAAGTCGAGGCGAGCCTCAATGGAGTAAATTGTATGAACAGGATCCCGATCAATCTTATCTTTACGAATAAACGCTGAAAAATCATGAGTTCCAAGAAAACCACTCATTCTCTCTGATAGTTCTTTCACGAATACTTCAACAGGGGTGGATTCAAGCAGTTGTTGGGGAATGAGAGTGATTGGAAAATAATAAGCATATTCCTTAGTAACGACAGTAACTTCCTCATCTAATTGACTATGACCCCAAACCCAAATACGACTGTTGCGAGATAGCACCATATTTATCGCGCTAAGAGGGGGAGGTCGTGAAAACGAGCAACTGGCAACATTAGAAATCGCATGAACGCCTTTATCGGTCCTACTTACTAAGCGAAAGTCAGATGGAAGATTAACAAGGCCTACTTTTTTCAGAGCATGGTACAATTCGCCCTGTACGGTTGGCACGTTCGGTTGCCAAGCAGATCCAAAAAAATCGGTGCCATCATATGCAACAAACAAGAGTGTTTGCCCAGAAGGGAGATGTTGACCCAAAGAATCCACCCTAAATGAAGATTTGAAGCAAGATTTTAACTCCCTCGTTTCAATACAAAGAAAACAGTGGATAGGAGAAATCATTTCCGATGTTTTTCAGCAAAATCAACTAAAAGAGAAAGCGCCGATTCTAGTGTCTCTTCATTTGCTAAGTACACTATTCTGAAATGATCTTTAGTTACGGGAGACTCACCAAATCCTGAGCCATATACAACGAGAACACCTGTTTCTTTCAGCAATGAAACCACAAATTCTTCATCATTTCTGAAAGTCATATTTTCGATATGAACACGGGGAAAAGCATAGAAAGCGGCTTTAGGAACCGCCAGATCAAACAAGTCGGAAGCATTCATGTGTTTTACCACAACATCCCTTCTTTTACGTAGTTTATCCCGCAAAGCAGGGAGATAGGTCCGATCTGATTGAAGGGCAGCAAGACAACCGTATTCGATAGGGGTAGTCGCACTTAATCGAGCTCGAGCAACCTTTTTCATCCCCTCCCAAACATCGGCGATCTTATCATCGGGATCCCATCGATAGGCATAGCCCGCACGCCACCCAGGAGCCAAAAAAGACTTGCTAAAGCCGTTAAATACAATTGCGGGGACGTCGTTGGAAACCCTTGCTACGCCAGGAGGCCGATTACCATCTATTACTAAGTCATCATAAATTTCATCTGAGATGAGAACACTATGATGCTCTCCAACGATATTGATTATTTCTCTCATTGTTTTCTCAGAATAAACTGCGCCCGTGGGATTGTTCGGATTAATTGAAACAACAAATCGAGTTTTATCCGTTATTTTGTTTCGCAAATCATCTAAATCTGGTTGCCATCCGTCCTCTTCAATGCACGAATAATATCGTACCTTGGTCTGAAAGACAGTAGCAAGGGAAGAATACGCCGGATACGTTGGTGCAGGAAGGAGGAGTTCATCCCCTACTTCAGTAAATGATGCGAAAAGGAAATAGATCGCTTCAGACACCCCGCTAGTAAACATGATGTCGTCTTCTCCTAAAGTCACCCCGTGTTTTTGACCCTCGTGGAGGGCTATTGCAGAGCGTAATTCTCGGATTCCAAGGGAATCTGCATAATAATTCTTATTTGACCGAACAGCTTGACATACACCATTTATCATTTCTTCAGGAGTTTCGTAATCAAATTGGATTGGATCACCAATGTTTAGTTTTAGAATTCTCTTCCCCTTTCGTTCAAGCTCATTGGCCAACACAACAAGATCACGAATAGCATACTTCATGCCTGCAACTCGATTACTTTGACGATATTTTTGGGCATACATGCTTCAATCATTAGCATTCTCGTATTTAGACACTTGCATCGTGAATCGGAGATAAATCCCAAATGACGAGTGTGTTAGGCAATAGAAGAGACATTTGTCCGAATCTCCAAAATACAATGCCCATAGAAAACTGGTGGACGGGCCGGGACTTGAACCCGGGGCCTCTCGGGTGCAAGCCGAGTGCTCTACCAACTGAGCTACCCGCCCAAGGGTCTATTGCAGAGTCATTACTCAAGAAATATGAGGTTTACGATCGTTGCCCGATCTGAGAGAAAAGTTATCCCCAAAAAGCAGAATCGTAAACGAGAAATCGAAGACCCTCCAGATGAACGCTTCAAAATAGTCGACGATGAGAGCCACGTAGTTCCTTTAGAATTTGATTTCTCAACCCAGCGACGCTTGTCGATCGAGCGATTCCTTTTTCCTGCTCAACTTGATCTAATTCTTTTTCTTCAAATGTTTGTTGCTCGAGAGACTTTATTTTTTCCTCATACACTCGAAGTTGTCTGAGGTACTCTTCTTCAGTAATAAGCCCCTGCTTGAATTTCTCATACTCCTCCAGTATCCATTGGTATAATTCCTTAGCACGATTCATATCCACTTAAAGAAAGAGACATGACAGATTATAAGATGTTCCACAGAGGAAAGAGGAAAAGGTTCAAGTGAAGAGAATTATTAAGCAATATGGGGTATGGTTCGACCTATATGAAGAAGGAATTAATGAACAACATGACCACAACGACAATGAACGACTACTTGCCCACGACGAATACGACGACTGACGAGGGGTAATAGCGAACCGCATTTGTTGCAAAAAAGCATTTTCAGAGATTTGGGGGGGCGAACGCGAGTTTTCTTGACGATCCCCTTAATTTCCGAGTAAAGCAATGGTGCAAGACTTGGATTGCCGAGTGCCACCATGGCTAATTCTTTGTATGTACGGCGAATGGTTTTGCGAGAAACAACAAGCTTTCCTTTCGATCTTTTTCGGGTCATAAGAATCGCCAAGAAGCCAAAAAAAACAAGTTGGTCATAAAGGAAAAACAGTTGGACTCAAATGTCGAAAACCTTTTTCTCGCTTGCCTTTTCGATTCTACGGACGAAGTCACCATGCAACTCTATGGGAATTGCCATACCACCTTCTAGAAGCTCCACAGTCACCTTTTCACGCGACTGATCGATACGAATAATTCGGGCCCGACTTCCTTTGAAGGGACCATCGATGACTTCAACCAAGTCACCTTCATCTAGGCCTTCAACTGCAGGTTTTGGCACAAGAACGGGGGCTAATTCCTCAATCGGGACTTCCTGTCCTCTCACAGCGCGAGTTCGAATATGACGCAATCCCTGCGTGGCCTTCTCAACTGTTATCTGATCAGGACCTTCGATAAAGATGTATCCTCGAAGCATATCGGTTACGAGAATCGCAGAAACGGGATATGAATGGGATCGAACGCGTTGCTCGATCATACGAGTTACAGTTTTTTCCTGCCCCAATGTTGTTTTCAAAGCAAAAATTGGCATCCAGTGCACCTCAAATACTCTTGAAGTCAAACATTTAAGGAGAGAAAGTGTCCACAACAAAGTTCATGATAGTATGCACCAGGAACCCGATGAGACCCATAGTTAGAATCCCAATTGCCGTGATCTGAGATGTTGTCATGATTTCTTTCTTGGAAGGTAGCTTGGTAGACCTAAACAAGATTCGCTTACTTTGAGTTAAATATCTATCAATGGTTCGAATCACAGACATTTTCTTTCCACTATGGGTAGACTACACATAGTTCTTAAAAGGAATTTCCATAGCGGTTTTAACTTTTTTTGAGTAAAAAAAGATAATTTTTTAAGCCAGCCAAAATATAGAGAAAATAGGCGGACTTCATGTGCGGGATCATAGGAATCACCCAAAAAAACCCAGACAACCTCATGGAAAAACTTTACCAGTCATTAAAACGGTTAGAATACAGAGGATATGACTCAGTCGGATTCGCCGTCCTAAGCCAAGGAAACAGCATCAGAATAAGCAAAAACAAGGGAAAAGTCGACGAAGTTGCAAGACAAACTGATTTTTCCCTAATGAAAGGAACCACAGGCATTGGTCATTCAAGATGGGCAACCCATGGAGCCCCGACGAAAGAAAACGCACATCCACATACAGACTGCCAAGGGAACATCGCAGTTATTCATAATGGCATCATTAGCAACTTTCTCCAATTACGAAAAGAGCTATCTCAAAAAGGACATATATTCACTTCAGAAACAGACACAGAAGTTGTCCCGCATTTGCTCGAAGACCTCCTAAAACAAGGAAAGACCATGAAAGAAGCGCTCTTCGAGCTTGCAACAATCTTGGGCGGCGCATATGCGCTTGTTGTCATTTACACAAACGAACAAGATACGATTTACTGCATGAAAAAGGAGAATCCACTCATCTTAGGAATCACCAAGGACGAAAGCTATGCGGCATCAGATATTCCAGCATTTCTTCCATACACTAGAGAAGCAGTAACTCTTAGAGATGATGAACTCGCAATCCTACAGCCAGGAAAGTACGTCATCTTCAACGTGAAGACAAAGGAAGTAGTGAATCGTAAACCACACCGAATAACTTGGACCCCAGATGCGGCTCAGAAGGGAGGTTTTCCCCATTTCATGCTCAAAGAGATTCATGAATCCGGGCAAGTACTTCGAACACAGTTGGCTAGTGAAATCCCCAACATTGAACACATCGTGCAAGCGATACTCGAGGCAGACAATATCATAACGATGGCAGCAGGAACCGCGTTTTACGCAAGCCTCACCACGCAGTACCTGTTCCAACAAACATTTGGAAAAATCGTAATTCCAACGATTGCCTCTGAATACGAAACCGTTCTACCAATTATCAACGACAACAGTGTAGTCATAGCAGTAAGCCAGTCAGGAGAAACAATTGATACAATAAAAGCCGTCAAAGAGGCAAAGCAAAAAGGAGCAAAAGTCATTGCCATTGTAAACGTCGTCGGGAGCACTATCACAAGAATAGCAGATCACGTGGTCTACATCCAAGCAGGACCCGAAATCGGAGTTGCTGCAACAAAAACATACCTCGCTCAAGTCTTTGCAATCTGGAGAATATATCACCAAGCCCTCATCAAGACCAACAAACAAACACTTGCACAACAACTACAAGAAGCAATCCAAAACGTCCCCGACGAAATCGAACGAATCGTCAGAAACGATGAAGCAAAAGCAAGAGACATCGCAAAAAAAATCCAACACGCACAATCAGCGTTCTATCTCGGAAGAGGAATAAACCTTACAACAGCACTTGAAGGAGCGCTCAAACTCAAAGAAATAAGCTACATTCACGCAGAAGCATACCCCGCAGGAGAAAGCAAACACGGACCAATTGCTCTTATCCACCAAAATTACCCCATCGTCTTCATCGCACCAAACGATAATACCAGAGAAAAAATCATTGGGAACATCATGGAAATGAAGGCAAGAGGAGCATACACCATCGGGATCATCGAAGAAAACGACCAAGAACTCAAACAAATCCTACACCAATATTTCGAAATAAATCCAAAATACTCAAAACAACTCCAAAACATACCATACCAAATACCACTACACCTCATAGCATACTACACCGCAACAAGTAAAGGACACGACCCCGACTATCCCCGCAACCTCGCAAAATCTGTGACTGTTGAATAGAAAGCAAACAGCCATGAACTTTGAACTAAAACCTATCGCCCAAACAAGTCTACAAGACATTTTGACATGGTAACTTATCCCGTAGCCCCCCTCTTGTTTCTTTTTCTCACAGTTGCTCGCCATTGAAGTAGGATAACACCTCGGTAGTTGATTTACTACACATAGTTCTTAGGATTTTCAGGAGAGTAAAACCAGAGGTATTCTAACATAGACTTTGGTCGATTCTTCCGAGATTCTTGACCATGTTATTCCCATTAAGTGAGAGCAGGTTAGAGGACTTGAGACAGATTTACTTTTTTTAACTCAAAACGAGTAATTTTTTAAGGTGTCTATCCCATACTAACATGACGAGCACGGAGTAACAAACAATCGCTTAACCAGCAACGGAAAAACCAACTGCAAAAAACACAGATAGGTTTTCTAACCATCATGGAAAAGGAAACCAAGAAGAGCAAAGAACACAGATCCTACGAATAATTGGTGAAAAAAATGAAAGCAGTCATATTAGCAGGAGGAAAAGGAGAAGAACTCTGGCCCTTAGCTGAAGAAAAAACAAAAAGCATGCTTCCTCTCGTAGGCAAGCCCGTTCTACAAAGAATTATAGAAGCATTCATTGAAAACGGTATCAAGGACTTCATTATTGTCCACAACCCAAGAGAACAAGAAATCCAGGAGCATTTCGGCAACGGAAGTAAATGGGGAGTGCAAATCAAATACACCCCCCAAGAAAAACCACGGATAGAAGGAGCAATCCTTGCTGCCAAGCCCTTTGTTGAAAGCGAGGCCACCTTCATTC
>JALTMP010000409.1 GCA_027001645.1 Candidatus Heimdallarchaeota archaeon | reverse complement strand
ATTTACTGCCAAAAGTTCCGGAAACTACTACATCCGAGTTTTAGGATATGACGAAACCCCTTACACCCTCCTCGTAACTGATCTCGGAGCTGGCGGAAGCTCTGCATCCAAAGTCATATTCAGCTCAGCCAGTGGTCAAGCGCAAGATGACGATTCTGACGCGAAGTACGAACGTCTTGT
Organism: Candidatus Heimdallarchaeota archaeon; assembly: GCA_027001645.1. Classification (GTDB taxonomy): domain Archaea; phylum Asgardarchaeota; class Heimdallarchaeia; order Heimdallarchaeales; family JAJRWK01; genus JAJRWK01. The sequence continues at coordinate 2,097 of JALTMP010000409.1, read as the reverse complement.
CTTCTCAGTTCAAGTAACCGTGAACACTCCGGGGGACTATGACTTTCTTTACTCCGTCGCCCAATATCGAGGCGATTATTCTTTTGGGAAATATACCTTTTATGGGGGGTGGATTACCGTTTCTCTTGAAGCCGGCACACAAACAGTCGAGCTTTCGGTTCCTGGAGAACTCATGGCAGCATCAAGCTATGACGGAGCCTACGTGTTAAACGATCTCCTTATTGGGGATCCTTCAACATGGACCGTATTAGAGTACCTCACCAATGTTACCCAGACACCATCATACGCAAACACTGATTTTGAGACCGGATTGGCTACCGTGAACTCTATTACCTATTCCACATACGATGTTAACTCCAACAACAACCCCGAATTCTTCACAATAACCCTAGACCTTGCATTTCAGACCAAAATCAATGATTACATCAGCGTTTTCTTGATTGACGAAAGTCAAACGGTCCTTGTGTACTACGCAGAGGTCTACGTTTCCACGCCTTCTCCAGACCCCTCCCTTTCCGTTGCCTTTCTTGTCCCCGGACAATATCTAGAAGAATTTGGCCAGAACGCCTTGGTTGCAGGCATTTTACTGCCCGGAATCGACGGTCTAGTTCCATTATTCGATGCAGTGACGAACGTTCCCACTTACGAACCAATTTATACGATCTCCATTACCGACAGCCCCACAGACACTGATTCCAACGGCAACCCCGATGCAATCCGTCTAACCTTTAGCATAACGAGCAAGTTCTCCGGGTACCTCTCATACTTCACGCCTTCCCTTTACAGCATCTCTGAAGAACGGCTCGCCGTCGATAAATCGGATCCTTCTCTCTCCCAAGACTTTGTCATCAATATCGGTGAAAACACGATCGTCGCCTCCCTTGATTTGGGTCTCGCCGCCGCGAGAAATATTCCCGGGCCATACCTGCTCCTCGGTGGTTCCCTACGATTAATTTTCACTAGTGTTCCCTTCACGGGTGCTGATTTCGTTGGTCTGCCCGATGCATATTACGACAAACCTTACGCAACCACAAATGATTATGCAAATGTCGGCACTTATGACAAGCCTGACATCTATCTGACCGGGAATGTCTTCATTCAGGAATATCAAACCGCTTCTGATAGAGGATATGACATTATCGTTGAAGCCTACTCGAAAACAACTACTTCTGCTTCTCTCTACGCTTCGCTCAGCCCTCACACCTCGCTTTCAACCTCTGGCTTCTACAACTCGTATGATGTTGAAAAAACGCTAACAAGCGGGTTGCAAAACATCACTGTGAGAGTATCTGGAAAAGATATCTTCCAAGCCAGATTCATTGGCCACATAGAAATTTATCGCATTGAGCTCTATGATGGTCCCTATGCCTGGCAACCCATTGATACTCTCCGAAGAGCCGGTCTCATTAAGAACGCTGATTACCGGAACTATTACGACATAGTTCCCATATATGCAACTGGATACGAACTTGCCTTTGTCAATTCTGATGCAGACCCGCTTCTGGAAAGCATCGATGTCAAAGTCAACGTTACGGTTAATTCTCCGGATTACTACTCTCTTGATTTAGAGCTCTACGGCAATAGAGGCACATACGCTATGAATTTCTCTTCTCTCGACGTATCAACAGCGGGGAACTATTCGGTAACAATTTCGATTAGCGCAAAATCCATTGTGCGAAATGGCCTAAATGGCACAGTCGATGTCGTACTTCATGTTAATAGCTGGCTCGGAGATTGGGTTGATTACGAGTTTTTCGGAATTATTGATGTAAATAGCTCCGAATTTGATTACGTTCTTCCCGTCTCGTTTGCTGGCGATGCAACCAGCAAGCCGGTAGATAAAGACGGCGACGGACTGTATGATGAAATCGAGCTCAGCGTATTAGTAAATGTAAACACAGCTGGAACCTACACCGATCTGGAACTCCCAGTCTATTCATTCATAGACACTGGACAAGAGAGAACGGATCTCTTCGTCGCATGGCTCTCTCTTGACTCTCTGTCTCTGCAATTGGGACAGCAATACATCAACTTCACCCTTGATTCCTTCCTCCTGATTACCCTAAATGAAACCTTAAGCTGGATTGGAGGCGGTGA
>JALTMP010000408.1 GCA_027001645.1 Candidatus Heimdallarchaeota archaeon | reverse complement strand
CCACATCCGGGAGGTCCGTAGATCAACACGCCCTTTGGAGGTTCTATTCCAAGCTTTTCAAATAATTCAGGGTGCTTTAGAGGTAGCTCAACCATTTCACGCACTTTGTCAATTACATCGCGTAGACCGCCAATATCCTCGTAGGTAACTTCAGGCTTTCCAGTTGGTGAGCTTTCGTCCAAGGGCTTGTTGTTTACTGTCAGCTTTGTATCATCAGTTACCAGAACAATTCCCTGTGGTTGCGTAGCTACTACCAAAAAGGGAATAGCTCTCCCAAGAACAGGGATCATCACGGTATCTCCACGAGTCAGAGGATACCCTAGCAGCTTTCTCTTGACAAAGTTTTCAAAGCCAAAATCAATTGAAACATTTAGCTGCGCTGGAGCAAATACAACGCTGGTAGCGGGTTTAGCAGAGGCTTTTGAAACTTGAACTTTATCACCTAATGAAACGCCGCAATTTTTCCTAATTACTCCGTCCATGCGGATAATTGCTTTCCCCTGATCGTCAGGGTAGGCAGGCCAGGCTACGGCGGCAGTTACTTTTTTGCCTTTAATCTGCACAATGTCTCCCGTTTCCACACCAATCGCTTGCATGGCTTCATGATCTAGCCTTACTTTTCCTCGAATTACATCTCTTTGCTTTGCCTCTGCCACTCGTAGCTCAATTGATTTTTTTGACATGGATATCACAATCTCCGCTGCTCTGAGTCCAACTAGTCTTTAACCCCTTTTAACCGTTAGTATTTGAATAAATACCGCTCAAGAAGGCTGAAACTTCAATAAATTGACATTTTGGTTTTTTTGTAAAAAAGTCCTCTGTTTCTTGCAAACTTAGGCTTCTTTTCTTGCAGGAAACTCACCAGAATTTCTCAAATTTAATTGCTTCTTCTGGGTAACCTAGTTCTTGAAGAGCGATTATGGTAGATTCGATCATTGGAACAGTTCCACAAATGTAGAATTCGGGAATGTCCAAGATTCCATCGAGATACTTGGGGAGGTACTCAGCATATACCTCTTTTGAGAACCTTCCTCGGAGACCGGGCCACCTCCAATGTCTTTCTGGCTTTAAACGCGTGAGGGTATTCACAACATGGAAGTTAGGAAGTAGTTTCTCGTAATAAATGAGTTCCTTGAAAAACACAATTTCTTCCGGCTGACGATTTGAGTAGAAAAGAACCATTTTTCGCTCGCTCTTTTGTTCGATCAAGTACCTCATCATGCTAAATATGGGCGTGACGCCAACCCCTCCCGCGATGCCCACAACCGGGGCACTACTATCGATGTTTAGGGTAAAACGACCAAACGGCCCTCTAGTCTCAATGATATCCCCTACATCGAGAGTCCACAAGTGATGGGTGAATTTTCCGTAAAGCTTGATCGTTAGGTCAAAAAAACCTTGCGCGGTTGTATGAGGACTGCTACTGATACTGTATGCGCGCTTATCGTTTCCAAAGACATCTCTGAACCAGATCATCACAAATTGTCCTGGTAAGAATGTCCAGTCTTGGGGACAGCTCAGTCGGAATGTTTTCACATCCGGAGCTTCATCAATTATTTCAATTATTTCGGCTTCAAAACGGCTTGCTCTTGCCTTTTTCTTACCCTCTGCTTCTTGTACGGTGGCCAAGGTAACACATCCTTTGCTTAACTTACTAGTTCGTAATAGTAACCTTCAATTAAGCATTTCTCCTTTACAAGAAATTAATCAAAAGGGATAAGAAAAAGAGAAAAAAACAACATTGAGAGTTAAAGTTCGGTTGATTGGCTAGAATGGCGCAACCGGGCTAGCTCATCCCTCAGTTCCTCTAGCTCGGCCTCGTATTCCTGCTTTAGTCTGGCGATTTTTTCCTCGTATTCCCGGACTTTTTCAGCTAATTCCTGGGATTTCTTGGTTCGTTCCTCTTCAAGGGCTTGTTGAACCTTGGCGCTAATCATGTCTTGAATCTGTCTTTCCTTAGCCAGCAATTTGTTCTCGAACTCTTTTGTGAGACTGACTTTCTGGCTTCGCAACTCAGCCTCAAGTCGTTCTTCAAAGGATCGTTCTAGCGCTTTTTTTTCTCTTTCATGATCGTCTCGTAGTTGAGAGATTTCTTTTTCGTATCGCTCACTCATTTCTTCCTTTAGTTGCTCTCGAAGATTGGTTTCGACTTCGCTAAGTTTTCCTTGTAACTCTCGGATCGCTTCCTCGGCTTCATTCTTGACGCGTTGTAATTCTTCATTGTGTTTCTCTTGAAGATCTTCTTTGAGAGAAGAAAGTTCTCGGTCAAGCTTCATTCGC
>JALTMP010000407.1 GCA_027001645.1 Candidatus Heimdallarchaeota archaeon | reverse complement strand
AATAGAATTTCTCATACTCGCAACACAGATGTTTCCGGGAATCATACTGCTAATCCCTCAGTTCTTGATTTGGAGAGAGTTAGGGTTATTATCTACCGAGAATAGACGCCTGTACGGTACTCTCTTAGCGTATTTTGCAGGATCAGTTGCTTACACAGTTTGGATGATGAAGGGGTATTTTGAAACCATTCCTCGAGACTTGGAAGAAGCCGCTCTCATAGATGGCTCCTCTAATTTTGGAGCATTCGCTCGGATTTCACTCCCTCTCGCAGCCCCAGGAATGGTTGCGGTAGGTATATTCACGTTTTTAGGTGCTTGGAATGAATTTGCTCTTGCTCAAATCTTCATTGGAGAAAACAAGCCTACGTCGCCGCTCCCACTGCTGTTCTACTCCTATCAAGACACCAGTGCACCAGATAACAAACCATTCTTCCAGTTGCTGGCAGCGTATTCGATGCTGGTCGCTTTGCCAATTATTATCCTTTTCATGTCCCTACAGAGACTCCTTGCTAGAGGAGCCACCGCTGGAGGTGTAAAGTAATGGCAGAAGTAAAATTTGAAAATGTAACAAAAGCCTTCGGAGAAACAGTTGCAGTTCGAGACCTAGATCTCGAGATCCATGATAAGGAATTCCTTGTTCTCGTAGGTCCGTCGGGTTGTGGAAAAACCACGACATTAAGAATGCTCGCTGGCCTCGAGGATACAACCAAGGGAAGAATCTACATTGATGGTAAAGATGTAACCTTTCTTCCCCCGAAAGATAGAGATATTGCCATGGTTTTCCAATCTTACGCGCTCTATCCACACATGAATGTATATGACAACATGGCTTTCGGTTTGAGAAACCGATTGATTTCAACAGGGATGAAGCAGCTTAGAGCCGGAGTAACTCTCGTGATGTGGCTAATTGTGATAGCAATCATTACTGTATTATCACAAGTTGCGGGAATGATCTTTGGAAAACCCTTCTACTCAATGATGATGTTTGGAGGCATTGGTGCATTCTTCCTAGCCCTAAGCCTCTATCCGGATTTTCGATTGACATTGACGTGGAAAGGCATGATCTTTCTTTCTCGATACTCCAACTTAGCTCGAGACTACATCCGGATTGAGAAAACCATTGAAGAAAGAGTGAAGTGGGCAGCGGAGATACTTGAAATTCCAGAATTGCTGAAGCGAAAGCCTCGCCAGCTTTCTGGAGGACAGCGACAGCGAGTGGCTCTGGGCAGAGCTATGGTTAGACAACCTAAGGTCTTCCTCATGGACGAGCCCCTTAGCAATTTAGACGCAAAACTTCGCAACTCAATGAGAGCGGAGCTAGCATCGTTGCAGAGCAAGTTAGAGATCACAACGGTTTATGTAACTCACGATCAAGTGGAAGCCATGACTTTGGGACATCGAATTGCTGTCATGAACAAGGGAGTAATTGAACAAATCGGAACGCCAGACGAAGTATACTCTAGACCCGAGACCCTCTTCGTAGCCGGTTTCATTGGAACTCCCACCATGAATTTCATTAGGGGCAAGATCGAGTCTGACCAGAATGGACTAAAACTTGTTAGCCCAGGAATAAGCTTGTTACTTTCTGAAAGCGAATTAGGGAAAAGATATCAACAATTGAAGCAATACACTGGCAAAGACGTCGTTCTAGGGATACGACCAGAAAACGTTAAGATTGAAACCGAAGTTGAAAAAGCAGCTTCACTGCCCGGGATCGTAACGTTTGTGGAACCAATCGGATCTGTAACTAACCTCTTTTTTGAAATAGGACGAGGAGAAAAAATAACAGTCTCTGTAGAGGGATACCGCAAAATAGGACGGGGGGATTCCTCAACTTTGTTCTTCCCCTATGACATGATGCACTTTTTCAATCCTACAAGTGGAAAGAGAATCTGCTAGAAATCATAAAAGTAGAAATCTAAGTGCAGAAAGGATTAATCACAGCTCGTAATGCTCTTGTATTTTATGAACCCGCTTCTGTTTCTTCTTCTTGTATCGATTACGCAAGTATTTTACTGAAAAGAACACAAAGAATGGCAAATTAGCGATTAGGAAAACAGTAAGAATTATCGTATAGGTGTTTACATAAGAACCGAAAAAAGTTGTTCGTACAGCCCAAGAAATGATGAGAGCTTCAGATCTACTAGTCAAGTAAAGCCCTGGCTCAAAGAAATAACGATAGTGAATTAGTGGATTCAATAACGTTATGGCGGTTTTGGTGCCGCGGTCAGAGAGAATGTCACTCCAGTGAGATATGACACTGTAGGAGTCGGAAGCACTTTG
>JALTMP010000406.1 GCA_027001645.1 Candidatus Heimdallarchaeota archaeon | reverse complement strand
TCTATGGCTTCGAAACAACTTCTCCCGCTCTTGATGGAGCTGTTGCCAAGTTTCGCAAAGCAATTGAATCCGTTATTACTATGGCAGAGCGTTTTGCAACACTGCAAAAACTAGCCTACGAAATCAACAGGACAAAGCGAAGAGTAAATGCTCTTAGCCACATCGTTATTCCTAGGTTAGAAAGTACTGCTCAATTCATCGAGCTCACCCTTCAAGAACAAGAGAGAGAAAACTTCACCAAACTAAAACACATCAAGGGCAAACTCGAGAAAGAGACTCAAGAGGCTACTAATCCTCACCATTAATCGTGAATCAAAGCGAAAGTTTCCCTTGGCAAGAAGGAAGCGTTAAAAGGGGACTCACTATTCAATAGTTGGAGAGATGAACTATGGCGGATAATCGAAAAGTCAAGCAAAAATTCACCCAGATCATTGTCAGCCGTCATGATTACAAATTCGCTCGTCATTTCTCAGATATTGAGTTTTATGATGACGGGATTGGCTATTTCTTTATGTACCGGACTCAACAGTTTCGACTTCCAATCTGGAACACAATCGTTGATAGTTGGAAGCGGTTTAAGAGGAGACGCATGTCTCTCGAAGATGCCGTTAAATATGATCCTGCTCTTGAAAAAGAGATTAAGAAGATCAGGAAAATGAAACCCAGCTTTGTCAAATTCACACCAGAACATCGTCCAAGAAATGGCTTCTTCAAATGGGAAGATGTTGAGGGAGTTATGATTGACGAAAAACACAAAGAATTCGAGTTCAATATCAAAGGTGGCGACTACGTTAAGTTCCTTGTAAGAATGAAAAAGACATTTGAAAAAATGGAACGCCTTGTAGTTCAATCTCTTCCTGATGAAAAAGTCAAAATCAAGGAGAAATATATGCCCGAAAAACCCTTCATTCCCGTGTACACTTGAGCATATTCTTCTTTCTCCGACGCTTTTCGTAGTGTTCTTCTCAATCTTTCATTGGATCATTTTTGCTTAAAATTTAATTATCCGCCCTTCAAAACAAGTATGGATGATGGACGAGAACTGCATTTTCTGTCGCATTGCCATAGGTGAAATTCCTGCACATTTTGTATACCAAGATGATGATCTAATGGTTATCATGGATATCAATCCGCTTGCGCCCGGACATTGCTTATTGATTCCCAAATATCACGCGAAATACTTGCATGACCTACCTCCCAGCTATGGTGAAAAGCTTGGAAAATTCCTCATACTGGTTGGAAAGGCTTTAGAAGCCGAGAATTATAACATCCTTCAAAACAATGGAAAACTTGCACATCAAGACATACCTCATGTACATTTTCACATTATTCCTAAGCCCGATAAAGAGGGTGGTCTTGGGCTAAGGATGCCGGGAAAACAAGTAAGCTCTGAAAGTCTTGGCAAGTTAGCAAACGAAATAAAGGAAAAACTAGATACATTACTTTAAGCATCCAATTCTTCAGAATTTATACGATGATAGATATGAATAAAGAGTTTGACAAACTGGAACGACTTAAACGGGGCTTTGAATTACTTAGAGCAAGGGCAATGGAAGATGGTATCATAACCCAAGAAGAAGCAGCAATACTCGAAGCAGTCGAAACAAACCTCGCGAAATACGAAAAATTGGTTGAGGACGCCGCTGAAGATGGCATCATCACGCAAGACGAAAAAAACCAGTTAATCGATTTTGAGGAGAAAATCATGTCAGATGCCTATTTTGTTGCTGACGAAGACAATCAAGTATCCAAAGACGAAGCTGAGCTTATCAAAGTGCTAATCAAGGTAATAGATGAAAAAGCATCGGTTGACTGGCTTGATAAGTGATTTTCTTGTGCAGACAATGAATTTGAATAACAATAGTCAGAGTTGATTCTAAAACCCTAATGCTAGGGATTTCCACTCTACTACCGTTGGACATCTGCATTTACTTTTTTGATTTTTCTCTCCAATTGCCCAAAACAAAATGATGATTTCAAATATTGATCTTTGTATCATAAATTGTGGCAGATAGGTCTTCCCCACGTACCCTCAGCCCTGGTTACGTTATTCTTCTTTTTGGCCTAGTTTCTTTTGCTGGTGACATCATTTATGAAGGTGGCCGGGCGATTATTCCTTCATATTTGAAGCTCCTTGGTCTTGCGGCAGTCAGCGTTGGCGCCATCTTGGGAGGTGCTGAAGCCATTGGATATCTAATGAGATTGATTGCGGGAAGTCTTGTTGACAAAACGCGACTATACTGGATTTTCATATTTCTAGGTTATGGCTTACTAGTTGCCATTCCTCTTCTCGGTCTCTTTTCAAGCATCTGGGTTGCAGTGTTTTTAGTGATTATCGAACGCATCGCAAAGGGCATCAGAGCCCCCTCACGAGATGCGGTCTTTTCTACTTTAACTGAAGGAGTGGGAGTGGGCAAGGCATTTGGTGTTCATGAATTCATGGATCAACTAGGGGCTGTAACTGGTCCATTGATTGTGGCTTTCGTGCTTTACCGTACAGATGATGCGTATGATGTTGCTTTTCTTGCTTTATTTATTCCCTATACTCTCTTGGTCTTTGTGCTCGGTATTTTGTACTCAATTACACATCAGGCTTTCGAAGAAAGTCTAAAGAATGAAACGATCTCTTCCAACGAAAAGACAGGGTTTGAAAAGCGAAGATTTGCTTATTACTCTTTGGCAGTATTTCTGAATACAACCTTCTTACTTCCCATGGGGCTTATCTTGTATGTCTCCACAAGTATTGTGGATGCGTGGCTTGTTCCAATTATTGCTCTTCTCATTCAGTTAGTTGATGCTTTTGCAGCATTAATTGCAGGTTTTCTATATGATCGGTTGGGCATTCACATACTCTCAGTAATATTCCTTCTTTCAATATTTCCAAGCTTAATAGTTGTGAACCAGTCAGAATCTGCTCTCATAGCAGTAAGCATAGTATTTGGAATCGTATATGGTGCTCAAGAATCAGTTTATCGAGCAAGAATCACACATTTTGCTCAAGCTAGAAAAAGAGGAACTGCTTATGGGATTTTCAATGTTGTATATGGTCTAAGCTTGCTATTCGCAGGGACGCTATTTGGTTTCCTATTAGATTATCGTGCTTCTTTTGTAACCGTCGTAGCGGTTGTTACTACTTTTCAGCTCATAGCCGTTTTCTTCTTGTACTGGTCTGAAAGGGGAGGGTGACCTTACATTCATAACGAAGAGATCTTTTAGAAGATGCTGTCTAGCCTTTACGATTTTTTTCTGGAGGTGGGGTTTTCGTCATTTGTAGCTTTGTTTATGTAAAGGCCTCTATCGGTTGAAATAATCATCTAATGGTTTACCTTCTTGCACCAAAATTTTGATCTTACCGATGTGTAGATATAATATTTTGCATATTTTGTGGTGATGACAATGGTGGAAGAATCAAAAGGGGAGACGCATGAATTTCAAGCCGACATTCCTCGTCTAATTAACTTGATTGCAAAAAGCCTTTACCAGCACCGGGAGATCTTCTTAAGGGAATTGATCTCAAATGCCGCAGACGCCTTAAACAAGGCTAGATTTGAACAACTGATTTCAAAAAAGGAAATCTCTGATGAAGCCTATGAAATCCGAATTCACATCGACAAGAAGGACAAGACACTTACCGTTAGTGACAACGGAATCGGAATGACAAAAGACGAACTTGTCGAAAACCTTGGAACCATTGCTCGAAGTGGAACACTTGATTTCTTGGAACGAATTAAGGACAAGACAGAAGAGAGTCTTTCAGCCATTGGGCAGTTCGGAGTTGGTTTTTACAGTGTATTTATGGTTGCAGATGAAGTAACGGTCATTACCAGATCCATAAATGAAGATTCTTCCTGGCGCTGGGTATCCACGGGCACCACTGCTTTTACAATTTCATCAGCAGAAAAAGACACCCATGGCACAGATGTAATTTTGAAGCTTAGAAAGGATGCCAAGGAATTCCTAAACGAGGAAAAAATCAGAGACCTTGTCAAGACGTATTCAAATTACATTGAATTTCCAATCTATCTCGGCGATGAAGAGGAGCCGATCAATGAACAAAAGCCGCTTTGGAGAAAGGAAAGGAAGCAAATCAAAGATGAGGACTACAAGTCATTTTACAGGACCTTAGTTGGTGTCTGGACCGATCCAATGATGTATTTGCACTTTGTGTCAGAAGCTCCCACCTCATTGCGAGCTATATTATATATTCCCGATAAACGACCTATGGTAATTGGAATCCCTGAAGAATGGGGATTGAAGCTCTACTCGAGAAATGTCCTTATTTCGCCAAAATTTAAGGAATTGTTGCCTCGCTGGCTTTGGTTCATGCAAGGAGTTGTCGATGCTGACGATATCCCCCTAAACATTTCGCGAGAGACAGTGCAACTAGATCCCGTTTTGAAGAAACTTCGCAAATCATTGCTTACTCGCATCTTAAGGTGGTTTAGCACTACCGCGAAGAAAGATCATGAACTCTACGGGAGATTCTGGAAGGAATTTGGTATTTTCATTAAAGATGGTTATATTGAGGACCAGTCTTCCCGAAAGAAAATTGTTGAATTGCTTCGTTTCAAATCACGAAAACATCCCGATGAATGGATTAGTTTGAAGCAATACGTGGAAGAGATGCCTGAAGACCAGGAAGAAATATTCTATGTGATTGCGGAAACTGAACATTCCGCCGCTAACAGCCCTCACCTGGAGAGTATTCCTGAGAACTATGATGTCTTATTTTACTCAGAACCCATAGATGCTTTTCTTGCAATGCACTTGACTGAATACGAAGAGAAGCCTTTGAAGAACGTGGAGTCATTTCTCGATGATGAAGAAAAGGATGAAGAGCTTGATAAACAAATTGAGCCTCTCATTAAAGCTACGAAAGACATACTCGGTGCTCAAGTCTCACAAGTCAAAGCAACGAAGGCGCTCAAAGATAGTCCCGCTCGCTTAAGAAGTCAAGCTCCTATGCTTACAGCAATGCACAGAGCTATGAGTTACGCAAGTGATAGTTCTAGTTATGATCTGGTTCCTAATATTCTCGAGTTTAATATCAATCACCCTCTCATCAAATCTCTGAACGATCTCGCCTCTGAAAGTCCAGATAGTGATGCATTAAAACTGGCGATAAAGGCGCTTCACGCCTCTTTGAAACGGCTCGAAGGTGTAGACACTGATCCTGTTGAAGATCTGCGCCTAACCAATGATCTGTTATACTTTGCTTTCGTAAAATCTGAGAATGCTTCTAACAACGGGAATGAATGATCGGCTTTCTCCCTCAACTCTCCTCCATCCTCTTCTTCATTTTGCCTTGACTCTTCTCATTGCATGACTTTATTTTATCCACATGCAGATCTATTTATTATTCTAATTTCTGGGACTAAACCGGTGAACCCCAATGGTTGAACCTAAATTTGAAGTCAAGATGACGCAAGTTGATGAAATGCAATTCAAAGCAGAATTTGATGTTGAAACGTGGGAACCCGTTTTCTTTGACGAACCAGAAAGTGTACCTGGCGGCAAAGGTCAGTTTCCCAATGCCTCTCGCTATCTCGCAGCTGCGATTCTCAATTGTTTGTCTGCATCTCTGAATTTTTGCTTGATGAAATCTCGCATACCCGCAGATGGCATTGTAGGCCAAATTACCGGGACAATATCAAGAAACGAAAATGGACGCTGGAGAATTGTCAAGCTAGAAGCTAAGCTGAAAGCACTATACGGTGAAATCGATGAAACGATCAGAAAGAAATTTGAGAGGTGCAAGGAACTCTTTTTCGATTTCTGCATTGTATCCGCTTCTATCAAGGAGGGGACCATTGACCTTTCTGTGGAAACCGAGATTGCAAAGACTAGCTAATATCCATAGCTTCCGATTTACACTTGATACCAACGTCTTCAAGACTTAAGTTGAGTTGCTCAATTTCCACACTTCTTCTTCTTTTTTCGGCTTCTTTGCGGGTCCAGTTTACAAGTGACTCGATAGTGATTCTCTTTCTAAGAGCTGTGATTAATACTGATGAAGCTCTTTTGCTCACTCTAAAGATTTCTCCTATGACCTCTCTAGGGTCAGGAATGTTTTGAAGGACTGAGAAGCTCACAACCTTCGAGAACACCTCCTGTTTTAAGGGGAGTTTTCGAACGTCCCCTGCTATAAAGATCGACCAAGAACTCTTTCTTCTAGCCACCTTCAGCATGTTAACCGATAAATCGACTCCAACGAAAATGATTGGCTCAATGGTCATATATTCAATTAGAAGCCCTGTTCCGCATCCTACATCCAAGACGACGTCTCTATCTTCCCAGCGAACAGAGGTCTCTGAGAACTTGGAAAACTGTATGTTTCTGTATCTCTCATCGTAATGACTTACTGTTTGATCGTATAAGTCTCTGATTCTTTCTGCTTTCCTGGCCATGACATTTCTCCTTGGTTTTTATTTCTTATTCTTAAGAATCTTTGAAATTCTTAGTGTTTGTTTGTTGGTATTCTTCTGACCGTTTTTTGGTATCCCCAACTTTCATTGGGGTTCCAGTCTTATCGATTGTTTTTTAAAGCTACAAGGAGCCATCTCATCCAGAAGCAATTCAATAGAATGTACTGGTGAATACCCATGCCCAGAAAAGCAGGAATTCTAATCTTCTTAGTCTTATTAAGCTCTGCACTAGTAGTGTTTAGTCCTCTTACAACATTTTCAGATAAGCCTATCCCGGTGATATCACAGTCTGGAACGCCTCCTGCTCCAGAATTTGTTTCCATTAGCCCCGAAAAAACACTTTATGCAATTGGCGAAGCTATTACTGTTGAGTATCGTGTTGATCGATTCGAAGTAGATGGGGTTATCCTCGTTGGAGAAGGAAGCAATCTCTCTATCAACCCAGAAAACAGCCTAAACATGACACTCAAACGAAGCTATCGAGAATACTCCTACTATTCTGTTACATTTAATGTAACCTCATTCACGAAGTTTTGGGCATGGGCCTGGAGTGGCTCAATAACAAACGGTACGGCAGAAGATTTGGAGCCATTTGCTCATGGAGATAAGGCTCATTACATCTTCGTTGAAGGACAACAAATGCCGCCCTCTCTCAAGGATGTCATCGGGGGTGAGCAAGACCTCTTACATCCTACTGAATACTATGTTCCCCAGGGAAAACAAGTTACGATACGGTATGAGATCATCAATTCAACTGGTACTGAAAAACTATATATTGCCTTTTCAACAAATAAGACTCTTCTCTACAACGATTCTGTTACCCTTCCCGAAAGCACTGATCCTAGTAACGGGTACATTCTCTTTGAGAAAGAAATGACTTTGAAGGAATACATTCCAAAAGTTGTGGAACCTGACGTGTCAATTTATGAGTTCAACGTAACTCTTAACACGAGAATGCTCTATTTTGCGGCCCGCAATGATATTGGCTGGGAAATCGATCAGACAACTCTTGAAGCTCGGGTAAACATTCTTACCAATGGTTTTTCATTCAATAGCACTGTCTTCGACGAAAACTTCACAGAAATTGATACTATTGCGATCAATATAACAGCATATAATGCTTCATCTTACGATTCTTTCATGTTTCGCTATCGAATTTATGAAAATCTAACAACAAATGAGGCAGGAAATTGGACCGAAATTGCTCTTACAACTCCTCTTGATCAATATGTTTCAAATGTTACGGGGTGGAATACTACCGTTATTGTCTACAACGTAACTCTTGGACCCTTTGAGGTCAACAAAACGGTAGAGTATCAGGCTTACGTAAAATATTTGGGTGATACACAAAACGAGTCGAGAAATGTCCTCCATCAATTTTCCATTGTTCCTTCAACTCCTTATGGTGTATTCAACCTAAAGGACAAAATATACACGAATGCCGAAAACTATACCCTGTTATGGTCTGCGGGGTCATTCAAGGGAGATGTCACTAATATCACTCTGCTGGTGAATGGGACATTCGAGGCTACTATTTTCGGAGAGGATAACTACACAATTACTCTCTCTAGCGAGGGAATTTATCTTCTTGAATTGAATGTCACAAATAGTCTGAATGTTTCCACCATCGTCGATAACATCACTCTAATTGTTGATCGAACATTGCCTTTGGTTAGCTTTATTGGCTTAAGCAATGATTCTACTTATACCAGCGGAGAAGTTATTCAAATACGATACTCTGACAACTCGACTTCTTGGGATTCGGGGATCGAAAAAGTAATCGTGGATTGGGGTGATGGCATCATTACCATAGCAACAAATCAGACCGAAATTAGACACTCTTATCTAATCGGAGGGACCTATAACATCACAATCATTGTCTTTGACAAGGCTGGGAATAATAACTCCGTATTTGTTACCTTAACCGTAACCCCTGTAAGCATCCCTACTTCTTCCGAAAAAGACACCCCGCTCTCAGTAGTGCCTTTCTTGCTTGGTCTCTTCGTTCTGTCTGCTATTATTACAATTAAGAAGCGGAAGACAAATTAGGTCTTGATGTTGCTTGCTTCTCCCCCTTGCGAATTCTGAATAAGTTTCCTTCATTTCGTCCTTATTCTAATATCTGAACTTTTCTCCAAGAATAAGTATTAAAATTAGTTCACTCTTCTTGCTCATGTTAGGATATTTTTCCAATGGTAGGTAGAGTAATATGAGTAGCTCCTCAACACAAATAGAACAAGCCCATCACGGTCTTCCTGGAACACGACACATTGACTGTCAAATCAATGGAAATGATGGAACAATCTATATCAACCCCGACTTTCTTCAGATCTTCTATTCAAAGAAAAGGCCCCATTTTGGATGGATTCTTCTTAGTCTCCTCTTCCTAGGGAGCGGCGGGTATCTTTATTCATTCTCCTCCGTTTGGAGCATCGTCCTTTTAGTGTTTGGTGTTTTCTTCATGATCGTAGGACTCTTGTCCAAAGTCATCGTAAGAAAAACCATTGTTTTCTACAAAGACAGCGTTGTGTCAAGAAACCACTCTCCTCCAAATCAACCTGCACCCAAGAAAATGGTTTTTGATGTGTCAAGAGCTGTCAGCTACAAACAGAATGGAAAGGCTTTTGATTTAATTATTGCTTATGGAAGCAAAAAATGGACATTCAAAATCGAAGGTCTTCGCCCAGCTCAAGCAAAGTATCTGAAAATATAATCC
>JALTMP010000405.1:514-9142 GCA_027001645.1 Candidatus Heimdallarchaeota archaeon | reverse complement strand
CTCCCACTAATCACAAACGAAACAAGCACGTGGGAGAGAAACGAATTGCTCAAAGCGTTTCAGAAAGGCACTATCGGAGTCTTAGTGACTGGACGAGTGCTAGATGAGGGGTGGGACGTGAAAAACGCCCGCGTGGGGATTATCATCAGCGGCTCGGCGCAGAAAAGGCAATTTATCCAGCGCTTAGGAAGGTTGTTGAGACCAGAGCCAGGGAAGGAGGCAACTCTTTACGAGATCGTTAGTAAGAGCACATCGGAGAAAAGCATTAGTCGTAGAAGAAAAGATATTGAAAAGTAAACGGGGAAAATGCTGTCTTACTTGAGAAAATGAGAGGCTAGGGCGACGATTTCATCGGAGCTCATTCCGGCATGGTGAAGAAGATAGGAGTGTATCCCCCCTAATTCGTCAATTGTGCTAAAGGTGAGAGAAAGATTCTCTGCAAGAGGCCGAGGATACGAATAAGAATACTCCCGCATTATTTGACTTCTTCCAAAACCCAAAATCGAGAAAAGAAGGGCAATGATCATCCCCGTTCGGTCTTTCCCTTTAGTACAGTGAAGCAGAACAGGCTTTTCGCTGGCATATATTGATCGTAGAATATCCCCCACCTCAAGAGCATATCTTTTTGGAAAATATGCATAGAATTGAGCTTCATCACTTAACCCCGTGTTAACACCTACTTCCTCCGGGGAAAGGCGATATGGATCGATAGGGAGAGGTGTATATTTAATGTCGTAATTAGAAAGTAGTTTAAAGTCATATGGAGATTTTTCTTGTTCTTCCTTGGATCTAATGTCAAGAATCGTTTTGATTCGAGATAAGCGGAGAAAAGAAGGGAATAGAGGGTGGTTTTGATATTCGGTGAGTGTCGAAGAACGAAACAGAGTACGTGGTTTGAAGCGATTGGGATTAATGATAGCAACGTCACGAAAGTTAATTACAAGATTCTTGGTAAGAATCCGCTCTAGAAATTGCTGGGTTGAGAGGGGATCAAAAGCTTTCGGGGGGATGAGCATCTTAGCTCTAATTCTTTTCAAAAGATTAACGAATGATTGAAGATATTTCCATTGAAGAAATTCGTTTCTGGTGGATTGGTGAGGTCTTAGATCTTCTAACGTCTTTTTTTCAGAGAAGGGGAGAAAAGAGAGTAAACCTTTTGGAAGAAAGAGATACTCCCGAGAACCATGTAGGATATACGACAAGGAGACAAGAGAGTGATATGCTATATTCAACTCAAAGTTAAAACGATAATCGTCTAGGCGAGACCGTGCTGTTGATGCATTATAGAATGCAGATACGAACTGATTAAAATAGAATTCGACGTATTGTTGAAGCTGAACTTCAGGTGAAAAAGAAGAGAGAATTCTTGTCAAGGAGGTAGACAAAACTCCTTCTTTATCACTGAGAAGAGAAACAACCAGTTGTTGACCATTGTATGAGCCATAGATATAAGGAATGACGTCGTCAATCGAAGAGGTAACAAAAAGATCTAGCTTGACAATAGATGAAAGAAGATCGTCAGACATTGAAAGAAAGAATGAGAGCTTGTTGAGGGAGGGGGTAATATGAAACTGATTGAGAGAGGCAAGGGTTTCTTTGAGATCATGAATCACGCGTTCCTGATCATGGGAGATGACCAAGCACGCATCAACATCTGAATAAAGATCAAAATCATGGCGCGTAACGGAACCGATAACAAAAGCTCCCCTAACGAGAGGATTATTTTGAGCAAAATTCTTGATGGATTCAAGAATAAGCAGAAAGTCGTTAGGAAGGTTTATTTTTTTGAAGAACTCCGTACTCCCTAAAATGTGACGTTCTATCATTCTAATCACTCATAGATTCATACTCTGTGTTGGTGCGATCGTATGATAGACAAAATTGGTTCAATTGAAGTTTCCGAGAGATTGGTACCATCAAGAGTTAGAACCGAAAATCCGGGTATTTTCCAGAATTCAGACCTTATGCTCTCAGTTAGTTCAAGATGGATGCGTTCTACAACATCTTTTGGCGAAATGAGCCAAGGATATGGTACTAAGCTCTTGCGCAGAGTAAGTCTTTCCCGGCAAGTCTCAACCGGGGTGTTGAGATATATAATGAGTCCGGTATCACCTGAGTTGAGCAACGCTTGTCTCACACTATGCTTGTGACACCCCGCACCAGAGAACTCAAGAATCAGAAGAGAGGATGTTGAAGGGCTCTCGCAATAATGTAAGAAATGAGACCAGGCAAGGTATTCTTTTTCAAATGAACCATCGCCGAATTGCATTCTCATTTCATCAATGCTTGTGAAAAATGCGTCAATGCGATCTAGAATATGATGAGCGAGCATTGTTTTGCCAGAGCCAATGTTTCCGATTATTAAGATTTTCATTTTTTTTCCTCGTGTTTTTTAGCAGTGATCACGGAAATGCCAGAGGGGAGAAAAGAGATAGACGGGTTGCAAAATCCCGCGGCAGTTAAGAGTTCAAGATACTCCGTTTTAGTTCGTTCGTATGAACCGGTGATTACGAGCATGTTCAGATTTAATAAGGCTCCCCAAGAATCATTGATTTCTATTGGCAATAGGTGCTCCAGTAAATGGATTCTTCCGTTATTATTCAAGGCTTCAAAGCAACGATCCAGTATTTTGAGAGCCTTGGTGTCTTCCCAATCATGAATCACCCTAGAGAGCAGTATATGGTCCACGGGCGAGGGTAAAGGATCCGAGAAGAAGTCACCAGGATTAAATTGAATGTTGCGAAAAGGCAGAGACTTTAGACGCTTCTGGGCCAAACGTATGGCCATGGGGAGGTCGAAAAGTACAAAGGTAGTTTGAGGATAGTGCCTTGCCAATAGCTCAGAGAGGGTCCCAGCCCCCGCCCCGAGATCTAGAACCATCTCATGGGGCCGTGGTTTGATTTTTTCGTGGACATTACGGTAATCGATGAGTGCATAGATATGCATCGCGTCATAATATTCCTTTGCTTTCTTAGAGTCTTGGATCAACCAGTAAAAAAAGGGCTTACCAGTCATTGTAGAGAATTGTTCCTCCCCACTTAGTAGTGCACGGTCTAGAAATCTCCACGCAAGATAATGTTCTTCCCCCCAGATCTTCGCAACATTAGCTAATGAAAAAACATGAGAGGTTTTAAAATATGAGCCTTTTTTGGTTAAACTTACAGTGTTGTCAGTGTGTATTTCGATAAGTTTGAGAAATAGAAGAGCCCGGAGTAGCATTCTTGCGATTTTTTCAGTAACACCGAGCCGAGTTGCAATGACATGAGGAGACAAAGATTGGTTGCCGTCGAAGAGATCAAAGAAACCGATGTTGATCGAGGCAAGAATTGTTTGAACGCTCCAATAAGAAGTGAGCAAGGACGATAACTCACGAATATGTAGAGCATCATCAGGCTTCATTTCGACCACTTATTCGAAAAATTCCCCGCATAATTAATGGGGTTACTCGAGGCGATGGATGATTTCCCCGGTCTCAGTAATGATCATCTTTTTCCCACTCTTGGTTTCACAAAGGGCATAACCATTATAGAATGGCTCAATCATGTTAAAGCGTTCATTGTAAAGAGGGTTTCCCTCCATATCAATATGAAACCATCCGGATTCATCCCGTGCCCTTGCAAAACCTTTGTGATAAACGTCCAAGTCAAGGAAATATTTTCCGTGCACGTAGTTTCCTGTTCTGTCAATATGTGTGCAAGCAATGGGGCTAATCCTAGCTACGGCGATGCCATTCCGATAATCTCCCGCATACAAGAACGATTCGGAATAAACTCGGTTGCCATCAAGATCAATGTGGAAGTATCTCCCATCAAAGTCTCTAACCACACATAGCTCATCTTGATAATTGCCGGTCCAAGCGTATCTTTTTGAATAAACAGGGTTGCCATGAATGTCAACGTGTGTCCATCCTTCAGGCATGATGATGGCGGCTCGATGATAATAATATCCAAAGGTTCGCAGGAAGCGGTGCTCGTAAATGGGTTCTCCATTCATATTAATGTGAAATGCACCAGTGTCATCTCCGGCAGGAGCAAGGCCCGGTTCGTGGAATTTCAGAACCCACTTGAAGCGGGCGGAATAAACAGGAAGTCCTGTATCGCGATAAACATGGTGTGTTCCGTCTGTAGAAATCCTCGTGTTTTGCCAATTCATTTCCAAACATCCTCTGCAGGTCTTCTCATGTTACAGGATTTACACAAGGGGTTTTGATGATAGGTCTTGACTAAAGACCGATAGTTGTCCCCGGTCCAGATTTCTGAGAGGCTGATTTCATTCAGATTGCCAAAATGTCCTAGTTTTTTTCTTTTGGCATCGGGTGCACAACATGGGTTAAATCTCCCATCCCAAGCCACCCAAGCTTCTCTGCCAAGAAAAGGACAAATCCAAGTAGGATTCAGTTCCTCATTGGAATGGGCTGGATCAAGAGGGTAGATGTTATCAAGCTTAATAAGAGAACCGTTTGGCAGAGGAGTGCTATTTGCAATGGTGTACATTTCCTCTACAACTCGATTCCATTTCTTAATCGTTTCAGAGGAACGTCGCAGAGACTGGTTTTTCATTTGTGGAAAGTGAACCCATAGGTGATGTCCTTTAATGCGATCAACACCCAGCCTTATTGCCATTTTAAGCAAGTTAACGAATTCGCCAAGATTGTTTTCCATGAAAGTAAGTTGAAGAGTTATACTACAACGATTTCCTCCGTTTTTGGCGATCTGATCGCGTACAGAGATGAAGTCCTTTAAGTTTTGGAGATTCTTCTCGAATGAGATCCCCTG
This sequence comes from Candidatus Heimdallarchaeota archaeon, assembly GCA_027001645.1. GTDB lineage: Archaea > Asgardarchaeota > Heimdallarchaeia > Heimdallarchaeales > JAJRWK01 > JAJRWK01. The sequence continues at coordinate 4,367 of JALTMP010000405.1, read as the reverse complement.
CATGATTGATTCAGCAGTTTCTTTTGTTGCTCCATTCCAAGAGATTTTGACATCTGACCCGATTGGAACAATGAGCTCAGCCCATTCTTTTGCAGTTTTCCTGGGAAATGTGCCATTAGTTGTTAGATTAAGCTTGAACCCATATTGTGCGCATAGATCAAGAATCCGATCGAAATGTTTGTAGAGGAGGGGTTCTCCCATTGTAGAGGGAATTATTTCCTTAACCCCCCCCATTTCGTGAGCCTCTTTCAAAACTTTTTCAATGAGGGGAAGAGTCATTCTTCGTCTTTTTGGCCCACCTTTTTTGATGCGAAGTTGCTTGACGGTACTGTAGGGACTAAACTCTTCGCACATGATACAATGCAAGTTACAATCGTCAGGATTGGTGTCTAGCGTGATTCTCCAAGGAGAGTTCAAAACTTTCAAAGGAGGTGGTGAAGATTCTGTAACCCTGCTTGTAAGGGCATGGTCCTTGATAGAGTGAGAAGTGTCCATGATTAACACCTATTTTAGCTCTTGATATATTTCAATGATTTGTTTGCCATGTTCATCAATGGGAATGACGTCCCCGTGTGGATTTGGGAGATATCCGCGCTTGCCCAAAGAAAACACCTGTTGAGGGTTTTCCAAAGCATATTGCATTTGCTGGGTAAGGGATTCAGTATTCCTATGCTCAAAATTCAAACCATTAACCATGTGTTTTACATACTCACCCATCCCGCCATGATTGCTTGTAATGACGGGTACTCTTAGTTGTTGGGCTTCATGAATAACGAGGGGCGAATTTTCATCCCAGATAGATGGAACAACCAGAAAATCGATCCAGTTAAAGACAGAGGAAACAATATCTTGATTTTGATATTCAGGGCACCACTCAATCTGGAGTGATTTGGAAGGTAGGTGATCAGCAAGTTCTTTTAGGAACGGGGTTGTTTCAGAGCGCGGACGCCCCCATATTCGTAATAAGGAGGGCTGTGACAGTTTAGAAAAGGCCTCAATAAGTAGGTGTATTCCTTTGGTGACGATATGGGTGCCAATATAGCCAAAAACAAGCTTGTCTTCTCGAGCGCGTTTTCTCCCGGAAAGGCGTTTTAAATCAAAACCATAATCTAGATACGTTGTCTTTTCTGACAATGCGGGAAGTGCGGAGATCATTCTCTTTTGAAGCCACTTGGAAGGGGCAATAAATACAGATACTTGTTCGGAGATCTTACGGATTATCTCTTGGCGCTTTGAAACCCAGCGTGCCCAATACTCTATATCTTCATTGAAGGGTGTCAAACCCGAAAAGTACCGGGAATAACAGTGAATCGCACACAAGTTATCAACTTGTTTGTTGCAAGGTTCCCACAATGGATCCAAACCGTAATTAACTCGAGTGAATTGCCCCCTTGGACATGCAAGCCAGTAATCATGAAGTGTATAAACAATGGGAATGTGTTTTCTTGCTACAATCTCGACAATTCCAAGGGATAAATGATTCAAGTGTTGAATGTGAACGATGTCTGGTTGCGTTTTTTCTAGCATATCCTGAAATGCAAGATCCACCCCTTCGCTTTGATAACGATCCTTTTGCCTTGCAACATTGACGCGGTAATGACGTATCACGGAGTGTTGCCCGCTTTTAAGAACCACATCTTCAACGGTTTTTTTCATGGAAAAGTCTGGAGCGAAGGGGTTTTCGAAACGGGAGAACACGAACACCTCATGTCCCTGTCGCACAAGTTCGTGGCATAGTGACTGCGTATAGACTTCGGAGCCGGCATTGAATTCAGGAGGGTAACCGTGGATAACTTGCAGGATTCTCATGGATTCATTCGACCTTTAATGTTGTAATGTCCGTTTGAACAAGAAGTTCATTTAGGCGTTTTATTCCTTCTTTTAAAGGGGTTTTCGGAGAGTAGCCAAGGCACGTTTGTGCTTTGGAATAATCACCGTAGAACCGCTGGACATCGTAGGATCGTTTCTTGGTTTCGATGATTTCTGAATTTGAGCCGGTAACATCAATTACGATTCTGGCGAGTTGTTCTAAGGTTGTGGGAACGCCTGTACAGATGTTGAAGGCTTCACACGAGGGAGGGAATGTGGGGTCCATCTCTGCTATCGAGACCAAATGATCAACTGCTAGTTTGATTCCCAAGGCCGTGTCAGACACATGCGTGAAGTCAAAAGTGTTGGTCGCCCCATGAACATGTAAGGGTTCTTGTTGATTTGCGCGGATTATAAATTTAGGAATCACACGGTCAAAGTGATCATGTAGATTCCCATACACATTAGAAAACCGTAGGATAACACCATGCGTTTTTGTTTGCTTGACGTATTCCGCAACAAGTGCTTCTGCAGCGAGCTTGGTTTCTCCATACCGGTTGATCGGCAATAAAGGATGAGATTCGGAAACGGGGAATCCCTGAGGCTCACCATATATTTCTCGGCTACTCCCGTATATGACCCATGGGGGTCTCGGTTGTTTAGCATAATGCCTTAACAGCAAAGCAGTTCCATGAACATTTGTTTCCCATGTATCAAGGGGATTCTGCTCGGCATGTATCACTCTTGAAACCGCTGCCAAGTGTATGATCCCCTCTATCGGTGGAAGTTCTGGATAAAGGGAAACGTCTAGCAAATCCCCCTTAATGAAGACTTCATTAGAGGGCATGTGTGATCGTGTTTCTTTATCCAAGCAGATTGGGTCATAATTGGATTTAAGCAAAGGAATAAGCTCTGAGCCGATAAGGCCATTGCTCCCTGTTACAAGAATACTCAAGCCCACCACGACCGCATAATTTTCATAACATAAAAAGGTTATTGGGAAGAAACAAAAGACCAGCAAATATGGTTTGCTGTTTCAATCAGGAGTAAGACTCAAGACTTGGTGAAACCGAGGATCGTCGCCAAGATATAGTCTCCCCCACTCGTACAAGAAAATTCTGTTATTTCGTGTGGCGAAAAACATTCCAAGCAAAACAGCCATGGGAGTGGGCAGCCTAAAAGCCATGTGTATTTCATCGTCAGAACTCAGTTGCAAAATAAGGCTAATGAGGCTTGCTGTGTAATGTTCGAAAGACACTATATCACGTATCGGCCAAGCATGTCCGTTGCCACCGTCTATCAAAGGATCTATGCGATAAAGGGACAGTTTTTCAAGGGGAGCATATCCGGTTGACTTCAGTTGCTCGATGATTTCATCAGCATAATTCATTAATAAGGCGGGAGAAGCCGCTTCGTTTGATTCAGAGGAATGCAAGGAGTCATTTTGATCAGTGTGTTTCCAATATTTAGAAGCAATCGTTGCTGAGTTCTTTAATTCACTGTTCAATTTTTTGAGTGTGGTACTAAGGGAGAGGAGCTTTGGAGAAAATGATTCTTTAGACGCTTGTTCCGACGGGGTTCTGTGAGAAGAAAAAAGATACGTTAGCAACTCTATATTGCGATTAGGGTTGGAAACAATTCGCTGGAAATAATAACCAAAGGTGAAAGCTAAAGACAGAGGAGCCTTATTGATATAGAAAACAGAGTCAAAGGAGCCATCATATTTGTTTGATGCCCTCCTTGTTTTTTTGGACTTTTTTTGTTTAGAAGCATTCTGGATAATAGTCTTTTTCATAGCTTTAAGTTTTTGTTTTATTTGTCCTCGAATTTTCGAAAAAATACGGCTGTTGGGGAGGATCCGATATTCAGAAGGACTTACTACGGGATAAAAACCACGTTTGTCGTAAAAATAATCAAAGCAAACAATCTGGTCGTGGGTTTTATAGACCAACCCCCCATAAGCATCAATGCCGAAGCAAAAGGGTGAGAAGCTTTCAAAGTCACCTCCTGCTCCAAACCACTCGACCAAGGTCTGGTTGATTTC
>JALTMP010000405.1:0-504 GCA_027001645.1 Candidatus Heimdallarchaeota archaeon | reverse complement strand
AAAAGAGTCAGGTAACAAAAACTCTTCTCCAAGACTTTGATTTTGTTCCCACATTTCAAGAATCTGATTCTGAGATATAGGCTTTTTTTCTTCTCCGACATGGCGCAAAAGGAGAAGAGCAAGAATCTTTTTCAGCATTGTTAACCGATGACGCATTAACTGAAAAGGAGCATCAGTAGAAGACTTTGACTGCGATATTTTATTGATTTTGAAATTGTGAGCCAGACTATTTCGCATTTCATAGATTTCGGCGAGCAATTGCTCAATTGATTGTATATGCCAAGAGTTGTCTTTTTTAGAGCGTCCTTTCCCCAGCAATATTGCTGCCCGCTGATATAATTGGGGATATGAAAGGTAACGACCCCTGTCATCTGGTTTGTTTTTTAATAGTAAGATTTCGAGACAACAACAGTGACGGAGAAATTCGGTGAATAATTTTTCTTCATCCAATTTACTAAGATCCCAGGAGGGATTGTACAAAGCAAGAGCATCTAGCAGAAACTT
>JALTMP010000404.1 GCA_027001645.1 Candidatus Heimdallarchaeota archaeon | reverse complement strand
TGCAACTGCATACTATGACGCAGTAGAGAAAGGATCGGGATCTGCAACGTTATTCAAGATTTTGGCTCTTAACAAGTTAGATATCTCTGACGCAAGCATTCAAACCGATAAGAGAGTAACCAAGATACTCTTCGCCATTGGTATTCCCCTAGCAATGGCATTAGAATTCTACGCGGCCATTGTTTTAGGCAAAAACAATTCGAGAGCTCTCTGGAACAGCCCAATTCTGCCTCTTCTCTTCCTTACATCTGCAATAATGACTGGGGCTGCTGCTCTCTTAGTGCTCTATTATGTCGGAATGAAGTTTGTGGTCAGGAAGCCACTAAACATGGAAGCGGTAAAGCAACTGGGTATCTTCATGATTGCGGGAATTCTGGGTGAAGCAATTCTTGCTTTGATCTACTTCCTTTACTTGCCCAATACAACAGAAGGTGCTGAAACAGCGCTTAACACGATCTTCTTTGGCAAAGACCTACCAACGTTCATTGTCGTAGATCTTCTAATTGGTTTGCTCATTCCATTAATTCTGTTGAGTGTAAAGCAAACAAGGGAGAACATTTGGGCAAATCTACTTGCTGGCGTTGGAATTCTTATTGGCGCTTACAATTTTAAGAGCACGCTCATCCTTGGCGGACAAGAAGTCCCTCGAACCGGTAGTACTCTGCTGGAATTCAAGCCCGACTTCACAAACGAGATTTCACCACTAATCGGAGCCTATCTTGGACTTCTACTAATTGTGCTTGTAATCTTCTGGTTCTTGCCTTGGCAACCTCGAGAATTAACCATGAGCAAGAAAGGAGCTGAGCAAGCTTAAGAGGTGAAAAAAATGAGTCAACCCGATCTTAAGAAAAGAAAATTTCTCAAAGGAACAGCTATTGCAGCTCTTGCTGCCGGATTTGCTGGAACCTATTCTCCCGTCTTAAAAGACATTTACAAGAGAAGAGGAACACCCATCGCTGCTGATGCTACGGAAATGGATGATAATGTAGTGCTTGTTAGAAGTGTTTGTCTGCAATGCCACTCTGCCTGTGGCTTCCAAGCACGCATTATCGATTTCGACACCAACCCCGTTGCCATCAAACTTAACGGCAACCCATACCATCCAAACACACTCCATCCTCACCTTGATTACAATACACCTCTTGAAACTGCAAAACAGATTCAAGGCCATATCTGTGCAAAAGGAGAGGCAGGACTGGAAACACTTTACGATGAAAACAGATTGCGATATCCTCTAAAAAGAGTAGGTCCCAGAGGATCAGGAAAGTGGCAACGAATCACTTGGGATCAATTCTACAAAGAAATCATTGAAGGAGCTACACTTCCTACAGCAGATGGAAAAGGTACATATAAATTTGAAGGAATGCTTGACCTCTTAACCGACGACCCTATAGATCCCGATAGGCCATGGCTGGGTCCCAAACGCAATCAAATCTTATTTAGCGTGGGACGAGCAGAGCACGGCAGAAAAGAACTATCTGACCGGATCTTCGGTTATGTTTTTGGAACCAAAAATTCCAGAATCGATCATACCACGATCTGTGAACAGAGCCACCACATTGGATTCAAATATACCTGCGCAGGGAAATCTCATTTGAAGCCAGACTTTGCCAACGCCAAAATGATTATCACATTTGGTGGTAATTACCTCGCTGCAGACTTTCCATTTAATGCAAACGGAGAACGGCTAATGGAGTTCAAGGCCAATGGTGGCAAGCTTGTCGTTGTTGACCCGCGCTTTTCACAGACAGCAAAACATGCTGATGTTTGGTTGCCTATCAAGCCCGGAACGGATGCCGCATTAGCTCTTGCTATGGCTAGGATCATTATTGAAGAGAATCTGTATGATGATGCTTTCTTGAAAGCGCCAAATTCAACTGTAGCAGCGGCAAATGGAGAGTCACTTTGGACCGATGCAACGCACCTCGTGAATATGAACACACACAAGTACGTTACTGTCGATGACCTTGGTATCAGTGGAACATCCGGAAACCATGTGGTCTGGGATGGATCCAACTATGTTGATGCCGAAACAGCAACCACTGCAGAATTGTATCTGAGAGAGGATCCGACAGCTCCTGTGGCAACATTGCCTAACGGTGACCCTGTCAAAACCGCATTCGAGGCATTCAGAGATGAGGCATTTTCAAAGAGCCTCGACGAATGGCTAGAAATTTGCGATCTATTGGCCTTCAAGGAAACAATAATCGAAATCTCTCGAGACTTCGCACTAACCGGCAAGAAAGCTATTGCTGACTTCTACAGAGGCCCCGTCCAGCACACGAATGGATACTACAACGCAGTGTCCATTATCTATCTTAATTTCCTTGTTGGAAACTTTGACTGGAAGGGCGGCATGTCTGTTGGAGGCAGCCACTGGCATGAAATGGGAACCTCTGTGAACGGAACAGACACAACCTACAAAGGAATGAACAAAACACTTGGCACTACTATCTCACCCAGTGGTTGGAAAGTTACTAGAGAAGGACAAGACTGGGCTCCTGGAAACGAAGAATATGATTATTGGGCTGCTAAGGGTCAAACCGAGCCTCCACGCCCATTCTTCCCATTAACATCAAATGTTTGGCAAGAAATGTGGGGAGCAATAGAAACTGGCTACCCATATGAAATCAAAATGTTCTGGAACCACATGGGCGCACCAACATATTCCACTCCTGGATCCAAGAAAGTCGAAGAAGTCGTCACCCTTGCAGATGAAAACGGAAAGTACAAACTACCCGTTCTCATCTCAATCGACGTTGTTATGGGAGACACAACAGCGTATGCGGATTACGTACTACCAGAAGTCACTTTCTACGAACAATTCGGAACTCCTCACGTTGCTCCATCAATCCAAACAAAGACCTCTGGGTTTAGACAACCACTATTTGGAATCTATGATCCTGAAACCGGAGAATACACCTATCGTCCTATCCCCGGCTTTGAGGAAACCAAAATGGCAGAGGATATCTATATTGGTCTGGCACTGAAACTCAAGGAAGACTACGGCGTTAATCTGAGCGGAGTAGGAGATGGTGCATTCTTTGGTGGAACTACTGACAAGTATGGTTTCCCAGATCAATTAAAGAGTGCATGGGACTGGTATCGAGCTGCCTTAATCAATCTCATAGAAGACTACGAGCTCAACGGAGGAACCATTCCAGGGGACAACATGAAACAAAAAATCAAGTACGTTCTAGATCGCGGAGGAATCTTTGAAGATATCCAAGCCTACGAGGAATCTGGTAAGAAGTTACCCCACAGACTCAAAAAGCAAGTCGTCTTCTGGGCAGAACCTGTTGCAACAAAACATCATTCATTTGGCAATACTGAATTCACTAAGAACTATGACGGAAACCAACACCCAGACAACCTCTATTGGGGAACTGCACGGTACATACCAATCCTTGACATGAAAGGAAACAAAGTGCAAGAAGAAGATGCATCCAATGGCTACACATTTTACCTAGTTACATACAAGATGCCAATCCATACCCAGTCACGGACTCACAACAACAGAACACTCGTTGAACTCCTGCCTGAGAACGGCGTCGAAATAAACACGGAAGATGCTAAACGATTAGGAATCAAAACTGGAGACATGGTGAAGATCTCAAGCCCCACCAACACTGAAGGTGTTGTCGGAAAAGCAATAGTGACCCGCCTCGTTCGACCCGGAGTTGTAGCTGTAAACCACACCTTCGGTCTCAAATGGTCCGGATCGAAAGACTGGATCGAAATCGATGCTGAAGGAAACGAACACGTCATAAAAGGCCAGCCTTGGAAGACTAGTGGCATTACGGCGAATCCGATCATGCGATTGGACACTTCCTACGTAACGGACAAGACAAAACTAACAGGCGCAATTTCACTAACCGACCCAGTCGGGGGAAGCGCAAGCTTCTATGACACCCTAGTCAAAATCGAGAAAGTGTAAAAACCTGTTCTCACCCTCCCCTCCCCTCCTATATCCTCATCAAGATACAAAATTAAGAAATGCCTCGATAAACAAAAAAAATCGCACATAAGAGCACCTCTTATCTATTTATCACTTTCATCATGTTCACTAACATAACCAAATATCTAAGACGAATTAAATGAGAATAATTTGTTCAATGATGGTGAAGAACTCATGACAACAAAAGATCTTTACGAATTAAACATTCATCCTCTAATGGTACCTTTAGACGCGATAAGTAAGCAGTTTCTTTTCGAGCCAAGTGAAGAATCAATACGTGAATTGTATCAATTCATGAGTTCTTCACCAATAACTATGAAGGAGATTGATTCGTTACTATCAAAAGTCCAGCACATTATTGATAGAAACGAGTTTGCAGAATTGGAAACACATTATCTGCATTTATTCGAATTAGCCTCACCTTGTAAAGTCAAAGCTCATGAATCAGTCTATTATTACGGAAGAATCAAGCCTGAGTATCTATACCCCCTCATGACTCCATTAGGCATTGCATTCACCCCTGTAAACGGAAAGTTTGCAGATCACTTTGCTAACCAACTATTGCTACTAGCGGTGGTATCTTCACAAGCTCTGTTCTCATCAAATGAAGAAGAGTTTAGGAAATATAGGCAAGCGGTAGAAACGCTTTACAAACACCACCTAGACTCGCACTTGCAAAGAATAAGAGATCAGATCTATAACTGCCAATGTAACCCCGATCTTCACATATACTCAGATTTAATATCAATTGCTCAGCGACTCGCTGAAGAGGTTTATCTGATTATTTCACAGTTAAATAGTCTTGAGGATAAAAACGACCTTCTCAAGACTATGGTTAGTGAAACCAACGAATTATGACCACAAGATCAAAATATATGCAAAATAAAGGTGGTGATGAGTAATATGGCACTTGGAGTCCCTGAAGCATTGTTGCTTTTCGGAGCAGCGATGTTGCTCTTCGGTCCTGAGAAAGTCCCAGAAATCGCAAGATCAATTGGTAAAGCAATGCGAGAGTACAAGAAAGGTCTTCAGGGCGTCACAAAAGACATTCAGAATCAAGCCCTATTGGACGAAACCGAGCCAACCAGTGAAGAAGATTCGCTCATTCAGACTGCTAAAAAGCTTGGAATACCGACAGAGGGACGCCCCATCGAAGATATTGCACAGGATATAATTGATAAAACGGCTTAATGAGGAACATGATCACAAGTTATGGAAATCCCAAAATTTCTCTCGATACGCCTCAGATAAACCGAGATGAAATCATTGGAAATGTAAATGCTTACATGACGTTCTTAGGTGAACTCATCATCCGACTAAGGAAAGTCTATGCAAGCGTGTTTTTGAGCGCTCTTGTCCTCGCTCTGATGCCCGAAGAGTTCTTGCGAAGAAATTTTACTTTCCAGAATTATCAACCCGCCATTTATCGCCTTCTCGCAGCTCTAATCGACCATTCCGTGCGACTATTGGCAAAGAACGCAGAAGTTCAAATCTTGGTTTCCTCTCCCCTAACAGTTTTCAACGCATGCGTTATGTTGGCACTTCTGATTGCTACTGGGATTAATATTCCATTCTTGTTTTATGAATTCTATCAATTTGTCGCCCCAGCTCTTTATGAACACGAAAAAAGAAAATTGCGCAACGGAATGTTTGCTTTCGGAGGATTATTTGTCTTGGGCACACTGATTTCATACTTCTTTGTTATCCCCGTTACTCTATCAGTTCTTACTTCAATTAGTCAGCCACTACTGACGCAGAGTGATGCTCCACTCACCCTCTTTTTTTCGTTGGAATCAATACTGTCAATCGTTATTTGGGGATCTCTTTCTGCTGGTCTCCTATACACTATACCTGCTGTGGTCTACATCCTAGTTGTTCTCGATCTCATTGATGCAGAATATCTCTTAAATAAGAGGAAAAACGTTGACATGGCGATTCTGATCTTTGCTGCCATTATTACTCCAGATCCCACGATGTTTAGCATGGTTATTCTTTCGGGTCCTTTAATCTTAATTTATGAAGTTGTCGTACAAATGGGACTCGAAGTCCAGAGAATGCGAAAATATGGCTCTCTTGACAAGTACATGTCCTTCGATTATTCACATTCTACATTAGATGTTTTCCAGCTCGAAACAAACGAAGCAATTGAAATGGAGGCTTAATAAATGGTTCTACCAGAAATCACACGATTCTTCCAGGCAGCTTGGACCCTCCTAGGTCTGGTTTCCCTCTACTCTCTATATTTACAGAGATACTCGATCCCTCAAAAACGCGAAATGGTCAAGCAAATTCTTATGGCAACGCTCTACATCGGCTTTGGGCTTGCTATAGATTACTTTGCGGAACAATGGGATCTTACTCCCACAGAATTTCGTCTTGCAACATTGCTACTGACGGGTCTATTCGTGATCTATGTGTTTCCTAAGAGTGTTCAACTTCCTGTCTTAAGACTTGATCTTTCACTAAAAATGCGAAGGACAAAAGCCGTTCAAGTCATCCGAGAAACACTCAAGGTTTTACGAATAAAACCTGACTTGTCTGATTCACCATTTCAATTCACGGCAAAAGGCAAGGGTGTTTGGGGGATGGATTACTTATTGTCTGTAAATATCGACTCAACTCAAGAAAAAGCCAAAGAAAGTAAAGTCGAAATAACTAGTAAGGCCGTAGGAAATACTGCATGGAGGCCGTCGGTTCTCTTTTTCTTGGCAGCCTACCCTGTTGTGCAGTCTCGCGCAACAAATTCATTGCGTATTTCTATTCCTTTCTACAGAAATAAAGTAGATGCCGAAGTTTTATTCTTTCTACTTTTCCTATTATTGGTAATCCATCTTTATCTAGGAAACTCGATACAAGCTGGCATGCTTAACTCCATTGAACAAATTCATAGAGGTGTAATACTGGAGCTAGCTAAAAGAGAACTACAAGCTAAACAGAAGGGTGAAGCAAAACTAGGATTGAAGAAACCAGAATTAGAAAAGCCTGACCTTGAAGAAGCGAAGAAAAAAGCTGAGAAAATCAAGGAAATGAAAGCAAAGCAAGCCTTGGAAGAAAAGCAAAAGCGACTAAGAGACCGAGTAAAGTCCGTATTTGGAGATGAAGCTTCTACCGATGAAGAGCTCAAAAACGTAGATCCCGAGTTAATAAAGAGACAAGCTCTTATTTCCAAAGTCAAGAAAATCCTAAAAGCCACTCCTGTTGGAATGGAAGTTAGCCTGAAACAGATAACTGAAAAAGCTGGTCACGACAATCCCGACGAGATCGAGTTGATTATCATCTCTTTAATAGATCGAAACGAAGTAGGGGGGCAATACGATATTTGGTCCCAAACCTATGTTACTGGTACAACAAGCATCAGATTCATTGAAAAAATGCTTCGAAACCTAGAATTGGTTCCTGATGAAATAGAATACCTTCGATTAAATAAGGGCGGCGACGTAGAGATTAGATTTAGATCCCCAACGGATGAAAGAGCTCAAACAGTGCTGACTAATTCTGACAAGAACCCGGCTAAAGCAACTCCGAAAAGTGACAACAAAAAACAATCTTCGAAAAAACCCGCAAAATAGCTGGAAATAACATTGATTTTTATTCTTGAAACAAACTTTCTCTATTCTTTTTCTTTCTGTTTATCTTTTTTTAGTGACGATAGTTTCCCTTTTGCTGCTGAAAAACCAGAACTGGCTTTGTTCTTTGCAGCTTCAACTGCGAGTTTTGCCTTGGCCAGACGGATTACTTCTTTGAGAGATTCAAAGGAACGTTTGATCCCTCCTTTTGGATTGTTCTGCTCCGCTACTTTCTTAAAAGCCATCATATCAGAAACAACGGCCTGAATATCTGTCTTCTTTAGGATTTCAAGTTCCAGAAGTTTGTTTCCCTTGAGAAAAACTCGAAGGATTCTTTTTTTCCCGATTTTCCCTTTTTCTTCCCCTTCGAACTCCTCGATTTCCTCCCAGCCATACCCAGCAAAAGGCATTTCTCCGTCTTCTCTATAAAGCTCTAAAACTCCATTTTCTGTATTAGCCACTAGCTGTGCAGTCATGCCGGCTAATTCAGACATCATTGGACCCGTAATTATCTTCACTTTATACTCCATATTAATCACTCAAGATGAAATATGAGTATTAAATATATTAACAAAACCCAACAACCTCGACAGATGATCAAGAGTTGCACAGGAGTTTAAGATTCTTTCAATCACGGACCAAGCAATTTCCTTATGCAAATTTGAACTAGCACCAAGAAAAGAGAAAGTATCAAATTTCAGCGTGAATAGAATAAGTTGAGCGGGATGTATGCAACTCAAGAGGCACGAGCAATCCGAAAACAACTAGAACAAAATGCTCGAGAAAAGCGCTCTCAACAGCCCAAAGTAATCCTAAAGACAAGCTGTGAAGTAATTGGAACCCCCACTCAAGTTGTTAGAAAATTAGCCAAAAGGCTTTGGAACAGCTTTAGACGGAATACTGAAGCGCTCTTCCCAATTCTAAAAGACATGTGGGGAAAATCTCACGAAGAGCAAATGCTAGTTTGCTATGTTCTAAATCTTGGCCTCAAACAAGAAAGCAAACGAATGCTTCAATTTGCCCAGGAACATCTTTTTTCCTCAACAAACGACTGGGCAGTGAGCGATCTCTTAGGAAGATTCTTCGGCCAATATATGATCTTGGAAAACGAGTTAACAGTCAAGAACCTTGTTTCGCCGTCTCTAAATCCGCTACAGAAGCGCATTATCATTGCTTCTCTTACCGAGTTAGTCTCAAACGATGTTAGAAAAGCATGGACCACCATGGCCTTTCAAATTATTCAAGAATTTCTCGGTGATGATGAACTAATTGTGAGAAAAGCAATTCGAAAATTCATTAGAATCGCTTATCTGACTGATTCTGCTAAAACAATCGCTATTCTTTATGACTGGGCGTTGAAACGAAAAATCCCTACCGCCCAAGCAATGAAGTTTTATGCACAAAAGATCCCTAAGGAGCATCTGAGTGGAATACTTGGGTCGTACTAGCTGGCTGATCTTCATCTTTTGTTTCTCTAGCTTGCATCAAGACTCGCCCCCGTAAATTCTCGCTCACCAATAAGCCACAAGACTTGCTCCTGGGTCCTTTCACCGATCTTGTATACGATGTTAAGGCTGATAGTGTTTTGCGCATCTCCAAAAATTTCTATAACTATATGCGTTACCT
>JALTMP010000403.1 GCA_027001645.1 Candidatus Heimdallarchaeota archaeon | reverse complement strand
AAGTTCTTTTCTATCAACACAAGAAGAATTCTCTAATGCTCATCACCACAGGTTATACTGATTCTCTGGATGTTATGTGTCAATATTTGTTGGTTGAAATCACCTCTATCTTACCCGGCTTTGCTGATCGATTTGGCATTGAAGTGATCTCGCCTATTCATCTCAGGAAAATTCGAAAGAAAGTTATTACTATGTTTCCAACTCTTCTATCTTAACACTTCTATCATGCTGGGAGATCTAGCCATTAACTCTTTCATCTAAGCTTGTATTATTCTAAGTCGAAAAAATGATAGAGAAGGAGAAAAAGGCAAAAGGATTAATTTTATGATTTCGTTGAAGTCTCAATTAGTCCTCTTGTCCAATAATGCCTTTCTTGTAAATGTAAATTCCATCCATGAAGGTTTTAGGACTCTTACGTCGTTGCCCTCGGAGTCTGCACCGTTCTTGAATTCGAGCCGCAGTTTGACCCACTTCTTCAATGTCTATGCCTGTTACAACCACATCTTCCTCCTCTACTGTCACCTTTGTTTTTTCACCCATGATATCTACTGCCATAGGTGAACGGCCACCATAGAGGTTTTCGATGATTACTTGTCTTCCTTTTGTTGAGACACGAATTGGAAAGTGGGCATACACGATTTTCAAGCGGTATTCGAAGCCTTTCGTTACTCCCTTAATCATGTTTTCAATGTGCGCTTTGATGGTTCCTATAATTGCCGCCTGTTTCTTATTAGGGAATTGTTTTTGCAAGTAAATGGCATTTCCTTCTTTCCAGATATTGATGTCTGCATGGGTAAAGTCCTTCGTTAGTTCGCCCTTTGGTCCCTTAATGGTTACGACATTGTCGACAACGGTTGCAGTAACTTCTTCAGGGATGGAAACTGAGTAGATGAGTTCAGCAAATTTTGGCATCTTTTTTCACCTCAGTACACATAGGCAACAAGTCTGCCACCTGTATGTTTTTCATAGGCCTCACGATGGGTTACTACGCCAAGAGGAGTTGTTAAGATTAGTACACCGAAGTCTTTTGCTGGAAGTAAGTGTTTTTCCCACTTTTCAATCTCGTTTCTTTTGACTGGAAATCTTGGCTTAACCACGTTGCATCTGTTGATTCTGCCTAGGAGTTGTACTCTAAAAACTCCGCCTCGACCGTCGTCAATGAACTCGAATTGCCCGATGAATCCTGCTTGTTGCATGGTTCTTAGTACGCTTGAGATGAGGTTGCTGGCAGGTCTGACGATCACTTCTTTTTTTCGCCGTCTTTCGGCATGTTCTATAGTTGATAATGCATTTGCTAATGGATCAAGTAACATTTTTTATTCCTCCTTTTCACCCGCCATGAGTTCCGAATTTTTTGAAGCCGAGATCTCGGGCGATTTCTCTCATGCATTTTCTGCAAATATTCAGGCCTGCTCTGCCAATCATTCCGCGGTGAGTACCGCATCTGCGACATCGTTTTGAGCCACGGCCGAAGTGTCTTTCCTTTTTTGGTTGAAAACTCATTTATTTCACCTCATGCAATCTCGACGTCAAATTTCTCCCGAATGTAGGCAATGGACTCCTCTCTAGTTAGTTTGTGTTTTTTCGGGATCTTCTGTTTTCCAACTTTACGGTATCTTAGCCTATAACCGGGTCGGATCATTTGAACAATGACATCCATACCGATGATTCCCAAGTTGGGATCGTATTTCATTCCAGGAATATCGATGTGTTCTCTGATGCCGAACGCAAAGTTTCCAAATTCATCAAATGAGGACGCTGAAAGCCTTCTGTCCTTTGCTTCGAATAGACGTTGTAGCAGTTCTTCTGCATCTTTTCCGCGGATGGTAACCTTGCATCCGATTGGCTGGTGCTTACGAATGCCAAAGTCTCTCCACGTTTGTTTTGCAATTGTTTCAACGGGCTCACGATTAGTCAATTGTCGAATAATAGTCTTTGCTCGTTCCAGGGGCTCACCGGACTGCCCAATGCTCACATTAATGATAACTGCGCCGATTCGGGGTTTTCGCATAGGATGTGCTTCCCATTCTTCTTTGAAGGGGTTTTCTGGTTTTTCCATTTCTGCCATCGCTATTCACCGTCCTCTTCTGATTTACTGACTGTTAACACGGGCTTGTCGTCTCCTGTTACGAATACGTAATCAATGGCAGTTCTGAACTCATGTCCATCTGGAGCAGTGATCAGAACGTTACTAGCGCGCGGACCATACAATCGATGGATCTCCACAATCGTTCCTTGGTAGCCCATGTTGCGCCCTGCAGTAACAATCGAGTATTTGTTTTCCTCAAGCGGGAAGTATTCTAATATCTCTTGCTCTGGGATACTTATTTTTACGGATCCCCTAGTTGCATACTTTGTCGCATCTTCGGGGGAAACTAAGATGTTTCTTCCATCATGAAGGCTGATCTGAAACTGGCCTCCCTTGATGGTCCTTTTTCCCATGATTTTGCAGAGTTTGAAGCCTGCCTCATCTTTGCTGACCTCAACAGGCATTAACCCCTTTGTTCGGGTATAGACGATGCGATAGAATTTCTCCAGAGGAACAAGTTCGACAACGTCTTGATGTCCAACTGGGAATCGGTAGTCAGTTCGAACACGCCCGTCTACCTTGACGTATCTGTTTACAAGGATTCGCTTGACTTCCTTCATGGTTTGAGCGTAACCAAGATAGTCTCGCAAGAGAAGCGCAAGAGGAATGCTTGCTTCTTTTTGATGCGGACCCGGGCTTACTCGAACGGTCCAAGTAGCGTGTTTTCTAGGGATTTGCCAATACTTTGGGGCGGCTATTCTTTTTATGTGTCTTTTTCCACCAGTTTTTGTCACTTTTTCTCACCTTCTATGTTTCATCGTCCGCCTCTTCAGAGGATTCTTCAGCGTTCTCGGTTTCCACGGATGCTTCGTCAGTATCGGGTTCCAATTCAAATTCTTCTTCTTCAATTACTTCTTCCTCATCTACGCCTTCTTCGATCTCTTCAATGAGTTCCTCTTCTGGTGGCTCTTCAACGAGTTCTTTCTTGACCTTTCGCTTGTTAATACGCTCGCGGCGAAGACGATCTTTGGTGTTGAGTTTAGTGATCATGACATTTGAAGGGTGAATGGGGTAAAACCGCTGAACACCATCTTCTTTTTCAAAGGTCGCATTTTCAACGTAGATTCGCAATCGTCTTAGATCGACTTCTTGCACTCGCCCCTCAATCTTGAGTTTTCCAAACTTGCCGCGCATAATTCGGACTCTGTCTCCCTTCACTACTGGTAGGGAGCGAAATCCGTGTTTTTCGCGCAACTCAGGGGACAAGTGGGCTGACATCATCTTGTAGCGCCGGTGAATGGGTGCCCTAAAGTGGGCCTTTCGTTGCTTTGACGGTTTCTTGCTTCTAGTAACCATTTTTTCCACCTACACTACTTTGCTGGAGATTGTACCGATGCGTGGCCAGCGAGACACTGCTTCTCTAGCAACTGGGCCTCTCGCTTCGTTTCCTCTGGGATCTCCTGCAGGGTTAGTGATTACTACTGCATTGTCTTCGAATTGAATCCAGTCTCCGTTTTCTCTCCTGTACGGCTTTGCTTGCCTCACGACGATTGCCGGCATGATCTGCTTTCGCAACTGAGCAGTTCCTTTCTTAACGGTTACAATGACCATGTCACCAACACTGGCTGGGGGAACTCTGTTGAGTCTTCCCTTGTAACCCTTCACGGCAATTATTTGCACTAAACGAGCGCCAGAGTTATCAGCGACCTTGACATAGGAACCGACTTGGAGTCCAGTGCTTAAGCGAACTCGGGGTGTTCCTGCTGCTTTTCGTTTTGCCATTTTTCACCACTCACTCCATTCCTTCGGGAGACTTCTTCTCGATGATGACGAAGGCTACTGATTTCGACAAGGGCCTGCATTCCATTGCTCGAACGATATCTCCTTCTCTTGCGTTGATGCAAGGAGGGTTGTGTGCGCTGATTTTTCCGTGTCTCCGCTCATAACGGTCGTATTTCTTTACGTAGTAGAGATAGTCTCTCCTCACAACTACTGTATTCCTCATTTTGTCGCTAATCACGACACCTTCAAATTGGACACCCCTTACGGGAAGTGTGCCATGGAAGGGGCAATGAGGATCGTCGCATTCGGTTGTGGGTGGAGTGACATTTACTCCTATGTTTCTTGTTACCATGGTATTCACCATTTTCGTATTTTCTTTCTGAGTCGTTGGCCAGATCGGCCAATAAGGTAATCACCTTGAACCCTGAATGTTACAGATCCTACCCTAACGGTCAAGACCGTCTTTTTCTTAGGAATGGTCATGACCCGGCCCGTTTCTCGTAGGATCACGAGAGTATTGGTTCTGTCCGCCAACACGACGCCTGGCACGCCTCTCAGACCGGGATCGGAGGCCTCCTCAATTGTTATTGGGAGACCAGCCAGGGACAGGTGGATCCGTTCGAGGGCTCGTGTGATTTCTTTTCTTTTGAATTTCATCACGAGGTTGGATTGTATCCTACTCGAAGGATATGGAGAGTTTTTATGCCTCTCCTAGTTCCTTTTGGATCGTTAAGATCCTTGCGATTGTGCGCCGAATTGCCTTGATTTGACCATAGGATTCTAAGGATCCTCCAGTGTTTTGTTCGGCGCGTAACTTCATGAGTTGTTCCCTGAGTTTTCGGAGCTGAGATGCTCTCTGTTCAGGGTTCATTTTTCTTATTTCTGTAGTTCGAAGGACTGCCATTCTTATTCACCTTCTTTATCATCAGTTGTTTCTTCTTCGGGGATCTCTAGCTCAACTTCATTGCTTTCTTCGCTTTCTTCCTCGAGTTCTTCTAGTGCTTCTACTGCCTCCTCTTCTTCACCATTCTCGTCTGAAGTAGTTTCTTCTACTTCAGCGGGCTCTGCAAGAGTTTCCAAATCATCAACTGCAGCAGCAACTTCTTCCTCGTCCTCTTCAAGTCTGCTTTGTAATTCGGCTTCATCTTGAGGACTTAATACTTCCTTGGATTTAGCAGTAGGTTCCGCGATGATTTCAATATCATCTGGCAGTTTTGCATCTGGTTCCATTATCTTGATTGTTATGCCCATTACTCCTCGGCGGGCTTGAACAACGGTAAACCCTTCTTTGACAAATATTTCTGCGGGATGCCCACATTTGGCTACATAGCCTTGTCTGAATGTTTCTCGTCGGGCACGCTCACTACCCACGTTTCCAGCAATTCTGATCTCACAACCCTTGGCTCCGGCAGCAATTACTCTGCGAACAGTTCCGTGCGCCGTTCGTCTAAAGTGACGGCCTTTTTGTAGCGAAATAGCAACACGTTCAGCCATAACATGGGGGTTGAGCTCTGGATTTTCTAAATCCTCAACTTCCACTTGGACATCTGAAAGACCAAACAGATTTCTCAAATCTTCGGTAACTTTCTTAATGTTTCGCCCCCTGCGTCCGATTGCTAGCCCAACACGGCCCGCTCGAATAACAACTCTATCTCCCATGCTCGTATGACGAATTTCAAGGCCGCCAAATTCTGCACCTACGAGTTCTTTTCGTAAGTATTCTTCGATGAATTTCTGCCTTAAGCGTCGTTCTGTAAATTGTTTGATCAGATTTCCCATTCCAGCACCTCTTACAATTCTTCAACAGCGATTTCAACGTGGGTGAGAGTATTCACTTTCGGAGAGCTCCTACCGAAAGCTCGCGAAAAAATTCGGGGGATTTTTCTACCCGGATAAGCAGCTGCGTGAACAATTACGCAACGGTCGAGTTCTAGTCCCTTGAACTCGGCATTATTTTCCAAATTCTTCAAGATATCGAGAATATGTCTTGCTGCTTTAACTGGATATCTTCCCGTTGCAAATCCCTGTAGGTCTTTTCGGTGTCCTACTTTCTTCTTGTATCTTCTAAACGGAACGCTTCTCTTGAGTTTTGTAACGTCCTCCAAGTAGGTTTTTGCCTCATCAAGAAGCATTCCCTTAATTGTTTTGCAAATCTCTCGGGCATGTTTATGTGAAATATCTAGTTCTCGCCCTGAAGCAATTGCCGTTTTATCAGGATCGAGTCCAATTACTGAGTAACCAAATCTGGGCATATTATTCACCGCTTTTCCGACACTTTCAACCAGCATGAAATCGTTATTTATTGATTGTGTTAGTCTTCCTCTCTCAATACTTTTCGATTATCTATTTCAGAGGAACGTACGTACTGCTTCGGGTTGCACCGACTCCAGGTGCACCGTGATTTACCGGCTTAATGCTGTTGGCAAATTCAGCAAAGTAATGTCCTATTCTTTGAGGAGTTAGCTCAACCGGAACGAATTGTCTTCCGTTATGGACGTGTACTGTCAATCCTACGAACTCAGGTAATACAATGAAGTCTCGCACATGTGTTCTAATCTCTGGATAAGGTTTGCCTTGCTCCATGAGCTCTTTTGCTCTCCTCATATCATTAAGCAGTTTGCGGCGCCGATGCGTCCAATACTGCTGACGAGTAAGGGTTCTGCGTTGTCTGGCGGGAAGGAGCTCTACAAATTCATCCATACTGAGCTCTTTTAACTCTTCTACAGTTTTTCCTCGGTATTTGAATTCTCTTCGTGACATACGTACCTAAGGTACTCACAAAAAGGGGAATAAAAAGCATTGTGTTAGAGTGACCTTTAGTTTGGCTTAGAGAAGTAAGGAGAATGGGTGAGCTTTGATTTCTTAGCGCTCGATTTCAAAAGTGACACGAATAGTAACTTGGAACTCAACAATGTTGTCGTGTTCCATGATCACTTCAAAATCGGTCACTCTTACTTTTCTGATATTGCGGATGCTGCGTTTGGCCTCCTCAATTGCTTGTCGTATCGCATCTTCAAATGATTCTTCAGACCGGCCAATTAGCTCTATAACTTTTGCAACTGTCATGGTAGTATTTTTTCCATTAAACAATATTTCCTTTCCTATGGCGCGGATAATGTCGGATTGGATTCTCATAACATCCTTATATTGCCTTGACAATAGAGTGATTGACACGGATGAACGATAATTTCGGGAACAATTCAGAGGATCTTCCGGATCTTACCTACCGAATTACCATTCCTTTCCAAAAATGGGACTATTATTTGGTAATGAGTTATTTTGATGAGATTAGGGGACCGAGTTTCCTTTTCTCCTATCCCGAACTACATCCGGAAAAAATTGATCTTAGCGATCACCTCTCTTATCTCTTGGATTGGTTTAGCACAGATAGCTCCTATTGTATTCTAACAACTGATCAAGTTGCGAGTTACAACATGTTTTTTCAGATTCCTCTTGAAAACAGTAGAGGAAAATCATTAACTGGAATGATTTCACTTGTTCTAATGCGGATGCCAGTATCTGCATTAGGGATATTATTGCTGGCAGAAACACCTATGAGAACACTTGTTGAAGCTGTTAAGACCAAGCTAGTCAAGAACTTGAATGAAACAGGAGAACTGAATTTTGAAGCAGTCCAGCCTCACATTATTACTGCTTGGGAAACGTTCCAGATACTCTTTGGCATGCCTTCCTCCCCAGAGACTCATGAAGAAGGAAAAGTAGAGAAAGTCTCAGTTTCCAAAGACCCTTTTATTCCAAATAATGTGTAAACTCCGCAATAGGGCGTCAGAGTAATCTAGCTCGTTGTCTCAAGCATTCTTGCAGTTGCAGCTCTTGAAGGCAGTTTCAGTAAACACATATAGATCGGATTAACATTTCTCTCATGGACCCACTAACCGTTGGGATTATGCTCTATGAGAACGTTGGTCTCTTAGACTTCGCAGGGCCACTAGAAGTTTTTTCAAGTGCTACGATTCCCAGTGTAAACGATCGTAACGTAAGGCTGTTCAGACCAATTACTGTTAGTAAGGCGACCACTCCAATCATGACAAGCACTGGACTTCGTGTGCAACCAGAACAGTCATTTGACGAAACAGGAGATCTTGATATACTTCTCATTCCGGGGGGTCCTGGTGCCCTGAGCATTTCCAAAGAAAGTGATGAAGTTAGGTTCGTTTTGAGAATGGCTGAAAAAGTTGAATTAGTGGCCACCGTTTCCACCGGCTTGAGACTGGCATTGTTGGCCGGGCTGGGTTCTGGGAAACGAGTAGTTACACACCACTCCTATGCGCACGAATTCAGTGAAAAGTTTCCAGAAAGCATCTTTGACCCCACCTATCGCTATCTCGATGAGGATACAATAGTTACCTCTGCTGGGCCCTCTGCTGGAATTGATCTTGCAATGTATTTGGTTTACAAGTTCTACGGTGATGACGCTGTTCAACACACGTCTAGAAAATTAGAATATGTGTTCACTCCCTAAGAATTATGGAATATTTCAATGTTCTTAAGATTGGTTCTGCCAAAAACTAATACTGTTCATGATTTCAACTGCTCGCGTGTTTGTTCAAAACGATCTTTTTGAGCATTCTTTTTGTGATATATGAAAACACTTCCTCAACGTTTTCTCCAGTTAGCGCTGAAGTGAGAAAGATCGCTTCTTCTGCTTCTTCACCTTTTACTTTGCATGTTATTAGTTCCTTCGCGATCTCTTCAGCCTCAGATCGTGTTTTGGATGGATCTTTGATCAAATCAATCTTATTTCCAATCAAAAGAGAACACACGTTTGGGAACCGTTCTTCGCTAATCGCATCTTTTGCTTCTTGATACCAATATCTTATTCGATGCAAACTTAGAGGATTTGTTACATCATATACGTACAAGATTGCTTGCGAATTTGCGAGGAACCTTTCTCGAACAGGTCGAAACAATTCTTGACCCGACATGTCCCAGATTTGAAATTCTACATCCGTTCCTTCTTCGCTGACAATTCTTACTGAAAAATCAACACCTATTGTTGGCAAATGACTTTCTTTGAAACTTTCTCCCATCCATCTACGTCTAAGACTTGTCTTTCCAACTCCCGCATCACCCAGCAATGCTAGTTTTATTGATATTTTGGATGCATTGACCATCGCGACTACTCCATTTGTAATACCCCGTCAACATACTAATGTTTTTTGATTCACCTTACTATTTTTGCAAGTTTCTAACATTTGAAAGAGCGTATGAGTGAGAATTATAGTTGTTATTCAAAATGTTAGAAGCATAATCCTCTGAGAGTACTCTATTGTTCCTCTCTTTCTAAAAGTAATACCATCCCGCGTATATCAAGATTCCAATGCCAAGCA
>JALTMP010000402.1 GCA_027001645.1 Candidatus Heimdallarchaeota archaeon | reverse complement strand
TTGTACATTGCATTATTTGGTGCTGTAGAGAAGATTTGAAGGTAATAAGTTCCCGCCTCCAGTAACCTCGGTTCATAAAATGGGTCGTTAATCACATGGTTTTCCCCTTCTTTCCACCAAACATAATCTTGACCGGGCACATACCAATTCCCAAGGCTGATATACACAAATGATGGCTTGTCAAGAACAAACTTCACAATATCCAAGTCATCATTCGGATAAAGAGTATGAAATTGAGTCCCCCCATTAGTAATTTCTGTTGCGTTCGCTTCACTATCATCGCCTTCATATTGATCCGGTCCATTCTCGATTAAGCGGAGACTCACTTGATATTCATTAATTGAATCGCTTTGTGCATAACTTGTTACTCTAAAATAGTAGATTCCTGGCGACACGTATTGAAAAATTCCCGCCAGCAAAAATATCTGGTCATCGTTCTCTGCAATCAAGACCAAGTTTTCGTCATACAAAGACAGGACAGTATCTTCAATTCTGGGTGCCATTGTAGTTATTTCAGCAAAAGATGCATTCTGAACTTCAAACACAAACCAGTCTGTATCATTCCCCGGACTTATCGATCGCGTTACCGTTTCTCCCGAAGAAATTGGGACCGCAAGAGAATACTCGTTGTCTGGTTCATATATGTCTTCATCGAAGGACGGCGGCAAGAATTCCAAAGATAAAGCACGGACTGTGATATTGTAGGCAGGGATTTCAGAAGAATTCCCAAAACTTTCCACATAGATATAGTAACGTCCTGACTTCAAAGTCGTAATGATGCGAGAGTAGAGATAATCACCACCATCATCGTTGTATTGTAACAACCGTCCCAAAGAATCAAATAACTTGATTGCAGTGTCATAACCTCGGCTCCCATTTGTTTCAATTTGTATTCTTAGGGTCTCATTGATTTCAAAAAACAGCCAATCCACGTCACCAACTGGATAAATAGAGTGAGTCTGAGTGCTATTTGTTAATATCTCCTTTGAAAGGGTCCTATTATTATCCGGCTCATACGAATCTAAACTTGCTTGGTTCAAAGACCCAAAATTCTCCCCCCTCATAGCTCTCGGGTTAGTTCGAATGAAGTGTCTTTCTTGCTTAGCCTCGTTTTCACTTGGAATCGTTTCTGCCTGGACATCAAGAAAAACTGAGAATAAGAAAAGGATCATTATTGAGAAGATAATTGTTGATGCAATCATTTTGGAGGGGTTAGATCGTCGACACTTCATTTTTCATCTGTTCGTATAATGTCAATAATACTTAATTCTTGTCTTGAGTCGATGAATATCCCTATCAATGTGCTTCCAATAATCAACCTCTATTATTAGAAAAGAAGGACTTATGACAAATGCTCCATCCATTTTCTAAGGTACGTTACACTCTTTTTTCCTAGACAAAAAGAATGACGCGCAAGGCACTATTCTAGTTGGATTACTTGAAAATCTTATTTCAAACGAGAGGGGCCATGTTTCTTGCGAATTCGTGGAGAAATGATGAAAGCAAGTACCGCCAAGGCTAAAATTGCACTGTTTAGTTGAAAACTAATACGGAAAAACCCGCCTCCACCATTATTCTGTACGCTTCCTTCTCCTTCCCTAATTGTGAATATAGGGCTCCATGCGTCGTACGTCGGAACATAAGAATCATGAATTACCAAGAAATAGGACCCCGGAGGCACGTCTACAATTTTCCACAAGAATTCTCCTGTATTCTCGTAATAGTTCACAATCAATTTTTCCTCTACCATGGTTTCGCTCTCGTATAGGCGGATCGTTACTCTTTCAATACCCTCGGATTCCCATTCAATCGTCATGATTTCCCCGATTTCAAAGACCTCTCCTCCAGTGCTTGGGCGTTGAAACTTGATGTAGTTTCCAGAAATATCCCATTCAAGGAAGTATTGAGGAATAATTGTGTCCTTCTCGGCTTTTATTACTAAGTAGTACTCCCCCATGGTTAAATTGAGACCGAATGTTCTTCGACTAGTCAGTGATTCTTCCCAAACGGGATTCACCCTGTCATAGTTATAGTAGATTTTAGCCGTTACTAGCTGGTCACTATTCGAGGTTAAGAGATCTATGGTAAACTCTACTTGTGCTGTTTCCCTATCTACCTTGAAGACAAACCAATCAGTGTCTCCTGCCGGAAAAAGGGAGTGCTCCTGCTGACCCGTGCTTGAGTCAATTCTTGTAGCACTTCCAACGTCATTGTCTGGCTCATAAAGATCTAGCTGATACGTGTAGGCTGTAATGTTCACTCCAAAGGAAATAGGAATCCTATCCCATGAATAAAATAT
>JALTMP010000401.1 GCA_027001645.1 Candidatus Heimdallarchaeota archaeon | reverse complement strand
ATACATACGCAGTTGATACTCCTGCCGGCCCCGCACCGGCAATAATTACATCATATTGATTGTCACTTGGCACGGGATTAGCGACTCAGTAATTCCTTATTAGATTTTGCTCACATTCAGCTCTCTCCCCTGTTATTCATCAACTGCCTAAAATGAAAAAGGGCGCACTTAATCAGTTCTAAACCGGCAATGATCGGTATTTGGGTTACTACAAAATAGACGTTCGCATGCAACTACCAAATTAATGGGAACATTGTCCTCCATCACGAATGCCAAAAACTACGGATTTGGAAGAAATGACCATGAATCATGGTGGTAAAAATCTTTATACCATGTTAATAGTGCTTATTTCGTCAGTTTGCTCTAAAAAAACGGACTATTTGTGCACAACAAAAGGTTTTCAACAATAAGTTGATAATATACGGTTGGTAACATAATGTGAACAGCTCAAAAGTTCACATGGTGACCGTTATGGCCGAGGTAAAGGAAGACAAACTTTTGGACGCAAGAAATCTTGCATGCCCCATGCCTGTCATTAAGACGAAAAAGGCAATGAAGGAATTGGAATCGGGTCAAGTTTTGCATGTCATTGCAACTGACCCTGGATCCGTGAATGATTTTGAATCATGGGCTCGATCCACCGGCAACGAACTACTGCTTTCCAAGCAAGAAGGCAAAGAATACCACTTCTGGATCAAAAAGAAATAGGTGAAAAGAATGAGTGAGGACAACAAAACACCCAAGCTAGCAATTATTGCTTCAAAAGGCACACTTGATCAGGCTTACCCACCACTTATTCTTGCTACCGCTGCGGCTTCGATGGATTGGGAAGTTGCTATCTTCTTCACCTTCTATGGGTTGGATATTCTGAAGAAGGGCAAGGCAGACAAGCTGAAGGTCGCGCCTGTTGCAAACCCCGCAATGCCTAAACCCAAGTTCATGCCAATAAACGTTCCAAACATTCTCGGAGTTCTTCCAGGTATGACTCCTTTTGCCACTTGGATGATGAATCGATGGATGAAAAATGCTAACGTGGCAAAGTTAAGTGAACTCTTAGAAATGGCAGTAGACATGGACGTTCGTTTGATTGCATGCCAGATGACCATGGACGTCTTAGGCATCAAGAAGGAAGACTTAATCGATGGCATCGACATCGGTGGCGCTGCAACATTCTTGGAATTTGCAAAGGATGCAGACGTTACGTTATTCATCTAAGGTGAGCTCCAATGGTAAGAGTGAATATCATCTTGAGAACTGGAACTGAAGCAGCACTTCACCAGGCTGGAATGATTGCTGTAGGTGCTTCAAGCGTAGATCATCCGATTAGGATTTTTATTATGGATGATGCGCTTGCAGCTGTGCTTCGACATTATAAAGGAGAGAAAATTGCCAATGGCTATGAGTTCGAAGAAGTCCGTGACGGTTTCCACAAGGCGGAAGAAAGTGGAAAAACCATGACTTGGGAAGAACTTCTCGAATCAGCAAAGGATCTCAGCGAGGAAGTTGAAATTATGGCCTGCGGCCTTGCTCTGGACGTAATGGGCTACAATCACGAGGAATTACCTGATCTATTCGACAAGGTAAGTGGCGTGGCAGACTTCGTTGGAGGCCTTGAAGACGACGACATTGTCTTCACATTATAGGAGGAAAGAGAAATGGTAGAAGTAGCAAAAGTAGTAGACGCAAGAGGTAGTTTCTGCCCCGGGCCTCTCATGGAGCTCATTCGAGCGCTCAAATCCGTTGAGGTTGGTCAAGCTGTTGAGGTCTATAGTGAGGACCAAGGATCCCTCAAGGATATTCCCGCTTGGGCAGAAAAAGCTGGACACAAATTAGTAGAAATCAAGGACTATGGAGAGTACCGAGGCTTCATCGTGGAAAAGGGCGAGAAGAAGCGAAGAAGAAAGAAGGAATAAGGAGGAGAAACAAATGGCAGACAAAGCAAAAATTGTTATCATAGGTGCGGGCACTGGTGGAACCATTGTCGCAAACAAGCTCAACAAGATCGTTAAGAAGAAAGCAGAGATCACTGTTATAGATCCCGAATTCAAGCACATTTACCAACCAGGATACCTCTTTCAGATCGTAGGAAGAGAAACAGAAGAGGGTCTCATCCGAGATGGAACCAAGTTATTGCCCAAAAGATCCAAAAAGATACGCGCTGCAGTTGATAAGGTTGATCTTGAAAAACAAGTTGTTCACACCAATGACGGTCAAGAAGTTCCTTACGACTACTTGATCATTGCATCGGGATCTCGTCTGGTTCCCCAAAAGCTGGAATGGTGGAATGACCAAATTCACCAGTTCTACACCCCT
>JALTMP010000400.1:722-2323 GCA_027001645.1 Candidatus Heimdallarchaeota archaeon | reverse complement strand
TTATTGGGGATACCTATCACAATGGTTTGTCCTTCGCTGTTGTTGACAAATATTTTGGAGGAATAAGTACAAACATTGTTTCTCTTCTTTCTCTAAGTAACGAAAAAAAATAGACGCCATTTTCAGGTCTTTAGGATATTCATATCTTTAGACTGATAGCACGTCATCAATTGCTTCTTTGAATTTTTTCCTAATTTTTGGTTTTGCATTTGCTGATCCGATTCGAAACATTGCTCTCGGTTCCATTTTTGAAGTCCCAAATTCGACGTAAACACTATATTCAACATCTGTCCCTACGGTCCCTACAAGAACGTCTCCCGAATCTTGCAACGCTTCTGGGTGGATACTGTTTCGTAACCTCCCAGTGTCCACAGGGGTTACTTTCCGGATCTCATCGGTGAGAATGTCTAAAGAATCGTGAAAAGCTTGTCTTAGACTTTTTCTCAGTTTTTCAATGTCAATTTGCGGGGTTTTTGTTGTCTTTGTCATCTTTGTCTACCTGCTTGTCTACTTGTTTTTGTTTTTTCTTGGGTTTGTCTACTTGCTTCGTTGACGCTTTCTTTGCCTTTTTCTTGGTCTTTTTGCCCTTTTTCTTCTTTGAAATGCCCGGATCGAATAGTTTTAAGCGATATTGTTGCTGTAAACCTGCTGGGCAAGAATAGTTTTCGCACCTAACAGTGAAGTTGACACTTGCCCCGTGAAGGTGTTTCTTTGTTTCGAGAGTCACAGAAGTGATTCGTTGAAGCTTCCCGCAATGCGGGCACTTTAGAGCCGTGTAACTCGCCAAAATATTCTCAAACTCAAAAGTTGTTGTCGTCGCCATTTGAATCGTTTGTATTTACGATGTCGTGATTAAAAAACTATGTGTCTACTTTTTCATGGCGAAAGAACACTTGCCCGTTGACGCGATGTTTATATTCTCTGCTGATTCTTAAGGATGAATTAGGAATTGGTTGGTCGGTGCAAGCGAGCATTGAACCAGAATCCAAGCGAGGAAAGAGAGGATAATAGTGAGTGCTGTAACCAATACAACGATTCTGAGTCAAGCCTCTAAGAATGTGAAAGCTGTTCTCCAATCAGAAGTTGGGACTACACTTATCGATCCAAAGTCAGGATCTAGAGGAAGCGACGAAGCATTCATTCGGCTTACTCGAGCCAGAAGGAAAGTCTATTACCCACACATTGTTGTAGAATCGTTCTTGGGTCCTGGGCAATTGCTTAGCTTGCAAGGAGAACAACTCAAGTACCTTGTCCAAGTGCAGATAACGGTTTTCAGCAACAATATGAAGCACATGGATGAAATAACCTCACAAGTAATCGAAGTAATGAGGTCAAAGAAATCTACTTTTGACTCTTACAAGATGTATCGTACCTCGCCTTACCTCATTTCAATATCTCCCGTGCTTGCAGAACAGGATTCTAACGTGTATTCTAGGGCACTGACCTACCAGTTCCTATACTTCGCTCAATGAAAATTGAAAATGAAAAAATAGAGGTGCTAAGAAATGGGTTACAAAACCGGTCAAGCAGGGATTAGTGTTCTCTTAGGAAAAGAGACTACACCGGGAACAGAAGCTGGGAGGATTGATACCAAGCTTGGT
>JALTMP010000400.1:0-712 GCA_027001645.1 Candidatus Heimdallarchaeota archaeon | reverse complement strand
CAAGATATGGTCGTTACAGAATCAGTACATGGCGTTTGCAAAGTCAGGAGTTGCTAAGTTTGGCTGGCAAGCCAAGTTCATAGTGCAGAACTTCCAGTTTCTATATTATATTGCGGGATCCGAGGTAGTTTCCGGGACAGGACCATATACGCATACTGTTTCTTTTGCAAACCAGTTGCCATCATATAGTGCAGAGCTTATTCATGACGATCTGGGCTATTCTAGGAAATTCCTCGGGAGCAAGCTTAACGAGATGACTCTGAACGCTGTTCAAGGAGAAGAAATAGTCGCAGAACTCGTTTGGCTCGCCCTCACGGCTTCAAAAGACACCACTCCGCAGTCTGCTGCAGAATTGAGCACTGATCCGTGGTTGTTTGACCATGTGAGCTTATTGACCTTGAACGGGGTCACGAAACTGGATGTTGCAGAATCGCTTTCGTGGAAGATTTCACGAAACCTTGTCCCGAAATATTCCTTGGGGCAGAACGAAGCAAGATTCATTGCCGAGGGCAGGAGAGAAAACGAGCTCACATTAGATATTCACAGTGATGATTCGGAAATACTAGATCTGGTTCTTAATGAAACGGAGTTCCAGGTTCAACTGAAATTCACAAAACAGGCCAGCAACGATGAAGCAACGATCACGTTCCCATCATGCCGAGTGTTTAACCACGACATGCAGTTTACTGGAGAAGAGACCATCAAGGAATCC
>JALTMP010000399.1 GCA_027001645.1 Candidatus Heimdallarchaeota archaeon | reverse complement strand
CAGCGTATTATCTCATTTTCCCCATGTGCGCTTCGCGTAGCTAAAGTGCGTCCCCTCTCGGTTCAAGGCCTCCAACAGCTTAAATCAGAGAACGTCGTATTGTCCGAGGCCTCGTTAAAAGATTCTCCAACCTACCATCACTTGCATGCCACTTACGTCGACTTAATGGAATCCCAAGAAAAGCATGTTTTCTCTTCTCTCGTCCCTGTTATTGTCACTCAAAAGTTTCAAGTGATTCCCTTGCTTTCTTTAAGTCTCTTTGATCCAGATATTGGAAGTCGCCGATCAAGTATTCACTGGAGTAAGTACGGCCAAATTAACGATCTCTATTCTCTTCTCATTAAATATTTTCCCTCTCTTGAACACGAACCACCCTTAGACGAAAAGGAATATTTTATTGTGGATGACTTACTTATCTTATCGTTCTACGATATTTAACTTGATGATGACTTGACTTGCTCTTGCGTGTTTCCCTCTTTCCCCTTAGATCATTTAGTCTGTTCAGGGGTAAATCCCACTGGACAAATTAATCCTCTCCTTAAATCTTCCCTATTTCAAAATGCATGTTTGGACTGGTTCGCATGACGTAGCAAGTATTTCTTGGAGGATGCGTTTAGGGGAAATCCCCGTCCTATAACGATAATTAGGTATTCTTTTTCCACGGAAAACTCTGAAATGCGGTGACACTTGTTCTTGCATCCGGTGGGGAACAATCTCATCATTGAGCAACATTTGCGAGCAATTAGCTCGTTCTTTCCTCGAAGATTTGACAATAACTCTTACTCTCTCAACAAGGCAAGTGAAGAAGGCAAGAAAGTTGAGTTCTTTCTTTCGAGGACGTAATTGTACAAGATGAAATCACGCGACATGTCCTTTGAGGATGATTCGATTGTGAACTGCTAGCTGGAGTTCTTCAATTGGTATCTTCCCCCTCCTTTAGATTTCCTTAGTCTAAGGGTTTTTATCCGTTGAACAGATTTTCTTCCCATGGATTGTGTCGATGAGATAATTCCATCCATTAGGAAACGGTTTGAAATGGTCAAGAAGCAAGGAGAAGATTCCTTCGTTCAATTAGAATCCTTCGAACAGATCAACTGGATTCCTGAAGGAGAAACAAATTCCGTAGCGATTTTGGTGAAGCATCTGGCAGGGAATATGAGGTCTCGGTGGACAAACTTTCTCACCGAGGACGGGGAAAAACCCGACCGAGAGCGAGACTCTGAATTTGACTTAGCGACCAAGTTTGACAAGGAACAATTATGGTCTCTGTGGAACCAGGGCTGGGGGTACTTGTGGGCAGCGCTTGACGAGCTTACCTCTTCGGATTTGTGCAAAACCGTTACGATTCGGGGAAAGCCCTTGTCGGTCCTTGATGCCTTGCTCCGCCAACTCGCTCATTATGCCAATCACGTGGGCCAGATCACTCTTTTATGCCGCATCTTGGTCGGTGATAATTGGAAGAGCCCAACGATTCCCCGGAAGAAGTAATTTCCTAGTTTTTTCCCCACTAGTTCTTACGCTGTTCTGTGGGGTTTCGCTTTATCCGTTCTGATTTTGCTTTGCTGTTATTTTATTTTCTTTGCGACAACGTACTGGAATTCTTTCAAGGTTGTGGCCTTGCTTTCGGGGTACCATGGAGTAATTAGGGCCTTGATTTGCTCCGTGGTGAAGTAGTTCTGGATAAGCATTTCTTGTTTTGGCGAAAGTAGGGGAATAATTCCTGACTGTCCTGTGATCTCGTGAATACCTTCGATGATGTAGCTATCCACTTTTTGCAAGGTTATGAACCCGATTTGCCCTTTTTTCTTAAGAACGCGATGTGTCTCTTTGAGGAAGGTGGATAGGTTTTCGGGAGGGAAAAGATTGAGTGTGAAGAGTGAGAGAATGCGATCAACGGAGTCATTTTCAAGAGGGATTTTTGCGGGGTTTTTTTCTTTTGGCAAAAGAATCTCGTATTTCTCGATCTCTTCGATTGTTGTGTTTTCAATGGGGCTCGTTAAGAAAATCTGCCGGGGATTCTCCCTATTCCACTTAGAACAGTTTTCACATGTCTGCATAATACGGGGCAAGGAAATCGTGGTCGGCGCAATGTAGAGAATAGACGTGTCTTGTTGGCATTTCATGAGGGCCTGACATGTCTTTTGGAAATCGCTAAGGACTTTTTCAGCGATTCTGTTGAAAAGCACGAGGAGAGACCAATGAATCGCATTTTTCAGTTCCTTTTTCCCTTCTGGGGATGTTTGTAGGAAAATTTTGAAGCCTTTCCCTGAATCGGGGACGCTAACTCTGTTGAGGAGTCCCCTATCTCGAAGCTTTGAAAGAGTAAGATACAAGGTTGACTCGCTGAACTTTTTTCCCTTGGTGTAGAGTTCCTTGATTCTATCCACAATGACTCGTTGATAGGTTGGCTTTTGGTCTAGTAAGTAGAGGATCTGTAATTCCAACCAACTTAAGTCTGAGAGGGGGCGGGGGGGTTCCTTGTTTTTGGAAGTTTTGCCTTTCACCATTTGTGATCCCTTGGAGTTATCACGCGCTTGTTTGGAGGGGAAGTCAGTAGGTTTTCATGGTGGGGAGAGTTATTGATTAGTTGTTGGCTTCTGTTTTCACTGTTATGCTTGCAGTGTTCAATGATTCTTTCGTCACGGTCCTTATGTTCGTGCTCATGTTTTCTTGGTGAAGGGAAGCCACCAGTTCCATTTTTCGAGCAAAACCATTGTTGCAGGGACAAGAATCAATCTGATGAGAAGAGAGTCTACGAGAACCGCGGTAGCAATGGCAAAGCCCATGGTTCGGAGTACGATGAGTTCTGAGAAGAGCAAGGAGGCAAAAGCTGTTGCCATAATAATTCCTGCTGCACTGATCACTCCGCTAGTTGCGGTTAGGGCCTCTATTGTCGCCTCTTTGTCGCTTTTTCCCTTTTTGACTTCTTCCCTTATCCTTGTTACGAGGAAAATGTCGTAATCCATCCCTAGTCCAAAGATCATGACAAAAAGCGTGACGGGAAGCATCCAGCTAATATGTTCTCCGAGCCATTGTCGAAAAACCAAGTCCGTTATTCCCAGAGAAATATAGACTCCCAGCAAGATTGTGAGCTGGAGCCGAATCGGGGTTACGACTGATCGCAAAGCAATGGTGAGAAGCAAGAACAATCCAATAAGCACTAAGCTTACGAGCTTGGGGGTGTCGTCTTGAATGATGTTACTCAGTTCGACGTATTCGGGGCTGAACCCTCCAATACCGCCCGTGGATCGCTTTAGCGCAGGATTCGTGGCCAGTTCTTCTTTGAGAACGGCCTTAACATTTTCTGCAACACGCAATCCTTCTTCCGAAAGAGGGTCTACTTCCATTTTGATGACAAAGTAAACCGTGGCATTATCTGAGCCTAAGTATTTGACCAGTTCCGTGAACGCTACCGCGTCAAGCGCTGAAGCATTAATCGGGGTCGGACCACCGTTGGGAGCCGTAATTCCTAACGCATCGGATACGTTTCTGACTTGAAGCATTTTTTGTCTCAGCTCCTCCAGCCCTCTGAACAGCGTTTGGTTAATCTGCCCTTTTTCAAATAGCGGGGACGGCAAGGAAATCAACGCGTATATTGGAAATACCTCTGATGCTCCGAACGCATCGCTCATGACTTGCAATCCTCTTACTGATTCTTGTGATTCTGGAATTTGCCCAGCAAAGTCGTAGCTGGTTTGCATGTTCGCGCCAAAGTACACGAATGGCGAGCTAACGACGAGGAACACAAGCACAACGGTTTTTGGATGATCTACTATCCATCGTGCGGCTCTATGTGTGAAAGTTTCGGTTTTCTTGGTTTTACTGGGGTTGTTCTTGTTTTTCTTGTTCTTCTTGACTTGCATTGCTTGTTTCTGTTTCTCAATGGCTCTCATGATGTGTGTTCTTGGCCAGAAAATCTTGTCTTCCAAGTAACTAAGAAGTACTGGAATTAGCGTAAGGGCTGCTACGAGGGAAATGAGCACCCCAATTAAGGGTCCCAATCCAATCCAGAAGAGTAGGCGAATGCTACTGAACATGAGAATGCCAAATCCGATGGCAACACTCAACCCTGAGGTAATGATGCTTTCTCCTGCATGAACAACCGTGTTGTCGATTGCTTCGCTAACTGCCGCTTTTTTGTGCTCACGTTCTTCCTTGTAGCGGTACAAGAGGAATACTAGGTAATCTACTCCTGCTCCCATCATGACAACTGTCGTTAGTGTTAACATCATCGTTGGAATGGTGGTTACTAAGGAAAGTCCATAGAACACGCTATAAACTGCTATAATCGCAACTCCAATGGTAAATAATGGAATGAATGGGGCAACAGGAGACAAGAAAACTAGCAACAACACCCCAATAACCATGACAACAGTGTACATGTCCGTTTTTCCAATGTCTTCTTCTGATACTTTCTGCAAGTCATAGAATAACGCTGCTTCTCCTGAAACAAGTGCTGTTACGTTGTTTGCATTAGGCATGCTCTGTATCACAGAAGCAACGATATCACGAACTATTGGCGTGTTCTCTTGGACCTTGGTTTCCTGTGAAGATTCTGTGAATGCTACGATGAAAATCATGGTCGTGTTATCCTCGCTCACGAATTGCCGATAGACATCACTTGGAATTCTTGATGGGAACTCAAAGTAGACTGGAAGTGAATACAGTTGCGTTGCTAGGGACGCAACAAACTGATCACTTATGACTTGAAGCGCTGTTTCATCTGTGCTAGGATCAAGCAAAGGAGCAAGTAATGCTTCGAGATCAGAGGACAGACTTTCAAGGTAGTTCGAAAATCCCCCTGCGGACGTTGTGTTCCCAAATAATGTTTGAATTAATTCTTCTGATTTCATTTGGGAAAGAGCAAGATCCAGCGTTGCGTTGTTAAGTGCGCTAATCGAGGTATTGGCTTTTAGGCTCCATGCTTGGCTCAATAACCCCGCTGTTTCGTTGGGCAAGTCTTGTATCATTGCAGAGACCGTTGTGTTTCCCGCCATTTTTGTTAAGTTAAGCATTTGTTCAAGAACTATGAATTGGGAATTAATCGCTGTGCTAACTTCGCTTTGGCTAAGACTCGAAGGAAAGTAATACTTCCCAGAAAGCGTCTCTCCAGACTCGTGGAGAGCAGCCAATTGTGCCTCGATGGTATTGTTTATTCCTTGAATGAATTTTGAAAAGAGTGGGAGAAGGGTTTGCAGTGCTTCTTGATCAAGAACGAGCTTTGCTGTGAATGACTGGTTGACGGCTTGAAATGCCATTTGGAAAGAGTATTGGTCGTTGAGGCTCGAATTCTGCATTATGAGACCAAGTGGTACTCCGAGCACGAGCTCCTTGGTTAAGTTATAGACTGCCTGAATTGTTGCGCTATCCGCTTGGGTCACGGTTGAAACCGTTGCAATATGCGTGTCGTTGAGACCAATAACATATGCCTCTGTAAGATTTCCCATGTATGCCGTGATGCGGGAAATATTCCACCAAGTTTGTGCCAACATTCCTACCGTGCCATACAATAACTGGGAGGTCGCGTTTATGGCTGAACGCAAGTTGAGAAGATCGTATCTGGTCTGGTTCAGAAAGTCCGGCAATAGTTCCGAGGCCAGATTCAAAACTTGTGCTATGGTCTGATTAATCTGAGTGTTTACAAGAGTTTCAACAGAAAAAATTGATGTAAAGCCTTCGTAGGCATATAATTTTCCTTCCTCTATTTTGGACAAGAGTTTGTCATTGAGTTGTCTTGTCCATGCTTCCCTAACGTCTGGAGCTTGAAGCACGATTAGAATTGTTGCTGCAGGAATTGTAGGGAACTTTTCTTGCAATAATCGCATGGTTCTGTCTGCTTCTGTCTCGGGTATGAATTCTAATTCACTAGCCGTCCCCTGCGATCTGATCCTAACGGCTACTGGTACAAGCACTAGTGCGATTGCTAACCACGCGATCAAAACGTACTTGCGATACTTCTGAGTGTTCCTTGCTACTAGTCTTAGCATAGGCACCGATTTAAATTCCATTTTTTTGGAATTTAAAATTTGCTCCTATGCGTTTTTTTTCCACTCTCTAAGGTTCAATTGCCTTAAGGGTACGATGATTCGATTTCTCAAAATTCGCCAGATCTCATTTTCAATGGTCTTTCTCTTGTTATTATTAGGCTTTATTCCTCTATTCTTTTGTTTTAATTTCCGATATTTTGGAAAAAACGGGGCTGTTTATTATCCACCGATTGTGAGGGAAACAAGCACCGTTTCAATAAAAGTAAAATAAGGTACTGAAGAACATGGCGTACTAGAAGGCGTCGCGAGCTAGGCAAATTGGCCTCCTAATTGATCGACGGTGGTGAAATTAGTACGGAAACAACAACGAGTTCTGAAATCAATCATCAGCCCGTAGCAAACCCGAACAAGGTCTCACAGTGGTTTTTCCAATTAACTCCTCAGATCCGTTTAAACATTCTGGCAATTTTTGTAGGAATCATTGGAGGTCTTGGAGCGTGGATTTTTCGTCTAGCAATTCACTACGTCTATGTTGTTTTATTCCTGCTTCCAAAGGCATTCCTGGAAACTCATGGTCTTGAAAAGGCCAATTGGCTTCCGTTTCTAGTGTCTCCAATCCTTGCAGGCTTCTTCGTTGGATACTTGGTCTATAACGTTGCAGAAGAGACCAAGGGTCATGGCGTTCCGGAAGTTATTGAGGCCGTCTCGCTTCACGATGGAAAAATGAAGCTAAGAGTTCCATTTGTCAAGATCGTTGCTTCCGCGGTAACGCTCGGCTCTGGAGGCTCTGCCGGACGAGAAGGACCAATTGCCCAGATCGGTGCTGGCTTTGGCTCCCTCTTGGGCCAAAAACTAAATTTGTCG
This sequence comes from Candidatus Heimdallarchaeota archaeon, assembly GCA_027001645.1. Classification (GTDB taxonomy): domain Archaea; phylum Asgardarchaeota; class Heimdallarchaeia; order Heimdallarchaeales; family JAJRWK01; genus JAJRWK01. Next base: position 2,444 of record JALTMP010000399.1, on the reverse strand, counting down.
CCAAAGGAAATGAGGACTCTCGTAATCTCAGGAGTCGGTGCTGGAATTTCGGCAACATTTAATGCTCCGATCGGTGGGACACTTTTCGCCATCGAAATAATCGTGAAAGAGGGAGCTGTTACCCAATTTGTGCCAATCCTCATTGCCTCGGTAGTAGGAACTGTCGTAGGCCAATTTCTCTTAGGTAGTAACCCCGCATTTCAAAACGTTCCCCAATTGCACTACAGTCATCCGCAACTAATCCCGTTGTTTGTCTTGCTGGGTCTGCTCACTGGCGTATTGTCAACAGGGTGGATCCGGGTCTTTTACTGGTTCGAAGATTGGTTTGAAAATGCAACGGAAAAAGCCAATATCCCCAAAATTTTCTACGTTCCCCTCGGCGGTTTTTTCGTTGGAATCATGCATTTAGGAATTTTCCTGTACGCTGAGGATGAGTGGGAAAAGTACACGATGATGGGAAGAAGTTACGCACCCATGGAAGCGGTTTTTCAGCAAGAATTCTACAAAACAGCGTTTCAATCACTCATCGTGCTTTTGCTCCTCTTATTCTTACTCAAAATCGCGGCGACCATGTTTACCATTGGCACCGGTGGATCCGGAGGCGTGTTTGCTCCAACTCTATTCTTGGGCGTAATGTTTGGAGCACTATTCGGGGTGATTTTTCAAAAAACATTCGGATTTGGAGAGGAGAGAATCGTGGTCTTTGCTATTCTGGGCATGGCCGCGTTTTTCGCCGGTACCGGCAAAGCCCCATTGACAGCCATAATGATGACTGTCGAAATGACAAACGACTATTTCCTCATCATCCCATTGATGCTTGCCGTAACGTCCAGTTGGTTGGTAGCCACACACATCGAAAAAGACGATATTTACATCAAGAAGCTCCTCCGAAGGGGAATCCGAATCGGAGAATCAGGCAGAATCGACATTCTCGAGACGATCAAGGTTTCTGAGGCAATGACGCCCAGCGACCAGCTGGTAACCGTCGATGTGAAAACACGGCTTGAAGAAGTCCTCGAACTCATTCGTTCAACTCGACACGAAGGTTTTCCCGTCATGAATCAAGGCCGGCTTGTCGGTGTTATTACGCTCAGCGATGCGGAAAAAGCCTTGAGAGAAGAACCCAAAGAATGGATTGTGGGGGAAGTCTTGAAAAACAAAGCTCGACCAATTATTTGCACTAGCAAAGATGCCTCTCTCGCACAAGCAATCAATATCATGGTTAAGAGAAACATTTCTCGCCTGCCTATCGTTGAGTATTGTGGATCGGCTCCCAAGCTCGTGGGATGGCTTACTCATCATGACATTACTTCAACATATATGAAACACCAGCTGTTAAGGACCTTGTCGGAGGAAAGCGAAGAAGAGCTACTCATCATAGAGGAAGAAGAGATGGAGGGTGCCGATAGTGAAAAACACGAAAGCTAACAACAATGACCAAACATGCCCTTTGCAACGAGAAAAATGGGTGCTTACAGCAGAATTCAATCAATAATCTACTAATTTGCATGCTAGCTTTGACTTTGGGATGTCGTTTGTATCCTGTTTTTTTCCGTGTATGACCAAACCTCCAATCGGCCATCACTATTCAAACAGCTTGGCTGAATCCCACTACATTGGATGTTTTTTGCCGCGTGAAACGTTGTTTCCTTTGTTGGTCTGTGAAAAAATTTCCATGTTTGTGAAAGCATCAATAATCCATGATTTGATTTGATCTCGAACATTGCGAAATACTGACAAGACCAATTCTTCGGAGCCCTTTTCTTCTGAGGGGTCTGGGAAGCTTTTGTGAGAATATGCTTTTGCTCCTGGGAACAGTGGACACTCCTCTTTAGCTCTGTCACAAACAGTAATCACTAAGTCGATGGGGCGATTAAGAAACTCCTTTAGGTGCTTGGAATGCTGTTTCGAGATGTCGATTCCGATCTCTGCCATTACCTTTATTGCATTCGGATTCACATGGGTGGGGTGTGTTCCAGCACTGAATACTTCAAATTGATCTGGAAAAAAATGCTTCAATAAGCCTTCCGCCATTTGTGATCGAGCAGAATTATGAGTGCACAAGAATAAAACTGTCGGCTTATGCATTGCTATTTATTTACTCGTGATTCAAATGATAACTCTTCCCTATGGAGAATACTGATATTGAAGAATCATGTGTCATTCTTTCTTTATCTGTTCATAAGCAATCCTTGTTGTTTATAGGATCACTTCACTGGTTTGCAATAGCAATGGAACAGGCTCCTTTATCTGCGTTTATTTCAATACCATAGGAGAATAATTGGCTCTGGCTTGGTGTGAAGCCACTTCCTCTAAACTAATACGGATAGGTTTGAAGGCTAGAACCATGGAGTAGTGTTACCGGCAAATTATTGTCCGAGATTCCAAAGGGAGAATTTTGAAAAATAAATCAACACAATGATTTGCCAAATGAGTGAATAAGT
>JALTMP010000398.1 GCA_027001645.1 Candidatus Heimdallarchaeota archaeon | reverse complement strand
TCCAAGATTCATCATCCCATGGCTCCCCGGTAGAACCAACGATTCGTAGGTTCGAAAGATCGTGTTTGTTTACCATTTCTTCGCCATATGGGATCAGTGCTCTGATAGCAGTCGGAGAAATACCCAGAATTGTTATGCCATGCTCTGCGACTAGTTTCCATAGTTGATCGGGGGATGGATAGTCAAGAGCACCCTCGTAAAGCAATGCAGTTGCTCCTTGAAGGAGAGCACCCATAACATAGAAGGGTCCCATCATCCACCCAAAATTCGAAACCCAGAGGTAGGTGTCAGTTGGTTGGACGTCCAAATAGTACTGATTATTCATTGCGCCAATAGCGATGGCACCTCCGTGCGTGTGGACGGTTCCTTTTGGTTTGCCCGTAGTTCCAGAGCTGTAGAGCACCATAGCGGTGTCTTCAGAATCCATGACTTCAGTCGGAGCTTCTTCGTCCATTCCTTTGACAAAGTCGTGGTACCAAACGTCCCTACCTTCGGTCCAAGGAGTTTCATCTTTAGTTCGCTGGACAACAACTACCTTTTCAATGCTTTTCACTCCTTCAACGCCAAGGTCGGCATTTTCTTTTTGTGGGAATTTTTTCCCTCTTCGAATTGAGAAGTTAGAGGTTACGAGTACTTTTGCCCCGACATCTTCGAGTCGAACTTTTGCAGCTTCAGGTCCAAACCCTGAGAAAATCGGCATGAATACCGCCCCGATTTTTAGTGTGGCGAGGAATGTGAATGCCGCTTCAGGGAGCATTTGCATGTAAAGAGCGATCCGGTCTCCTTTTTTGATGCCCATTGCTCTGAATGCGTTCGCTAGTTTAGCAACTTCCTTAGCAACTTCTCCATAGGTATACTGTTTGGTTTCCCCAGTTTCGCTTACCCATTTCAAGGCGATTTTATTCCTGACATCTGTTTTGAGGTGTTTATCTAGAAGGTTGTGAACAATATTGAGCTTGCCCCCAATGAACCATTTCGTCCACTCGATTCCCTTCGAATCGTCATACACTTTAGAATACGGTTCGTAGAATTCGATGTTCATGTCTTTCATAGCAGCGTCCCAGAACCATGCAATGTCTTCTACGCTTCTCCGGATAAGTTCTTGGTAGTCTTGTATCCCGTGCTTATCCATTAGGCGTTTGGCATTGCTGTTTTCTAAATACTCCTTAGAAGGCCTCCAGATAACGTCAGTCATATGATAAAAATCATTGAAAGCAATTTTAAAACTGTTTTGTGGACTGTCTACCCTTAAATGATTTCCCATTGAAAAAGAGATTTTGAACCATTGAAACACTAATCTGAGTAATTTGATGAATGCGAAGCATTTATTTTAATTACTGATTTGAGATTCCTATTCAAATGGAAGAAAGAGAACATTTCCGACCAAGAGAGGTATATGATTTCTCAATAAAGGTCTTGTTAGCAGCAGGCTACAAGAAAAAAATGGCAGAATCGACGGCATTTGCATTACTTGACGCGGATATGCGAGGAATTTTTTCTCACGGGACTGCAGGTGGAACTGGGCTTGAAGAAGCTGTAAAAAGGTCTGGAATCACAGCAACCGTTAGGTTAGATACAGAACCAGAAATTTTACCCCAGAAATACCCGACTATTGCAGTCATTGATGCTAATGGGGTGCCGGGGCATTATTCCTCAGACATTGCTGTTGAACTCGTGAAAAAAATCGCTCGAAAATATGGGTACGGCAAAGTTTACGTGTTTAATGCAAATCATTACGGGGCAGCTGGCGTGTGGAGCAGGAAGATCGCGGCGGATGGTGACTTGAAAGGAATATCCACTTGTACAACAGTGGCTGTAGCAAGGGTAATGGGAGATGATCCCGAGAGGCTAGACTACACCAGAGGAGCAGGAAGAATCAACCGGTTAGGAACAAACCCCACAGCGATTTCAGTTCCTTATTCGGAAGGTGTTTTAACATTTGATACTGCTTGGACAAGAATGGCGGTTAGCTACTGCTTACAGCATCTGAAAGCAGGGAAAAAACTGAAGATCCCCGAGTACATTGCAGATGAAAACTATAAGAGTACACTGGATCCTCGTGATTTTGCTCCGTCAATTGATGATCTTGACAATGTTAGGGGATCAGTATTTCCCTTAGGATCAACGCTCGCGGGTTATAAGGGTGATGCAATGCTAAGATTCATAGAGATCGATAATGCTCTAGGAGGAGGCCCCATTATTCGGATTCCCCTTGGAAGCAAGGATGCCTCGAGAAGAATCTCGCACACGTTTGAGGCACAAGCAATCGATGTCCTTTATACTAAAGAGGAGGCCCTTGAAAGAGTAAGAGAGTTAATGCGGGATTATGAAGAACATTA
>JALTMP010000397.1 GCA_027001645.1 Candidatus Heimdallarchaeota archaeon | reverse complement strand
CGCTTAATCTCTTTCATCTTGATTGGTGGATCATGATGACGACAATACACTAAGCCCAATTCTTTGATTGAGAAATAAAAATAGTGATTGGTAAGTACGCGATTATGCATCTATACTAATGACGCACTACTTCCGATTGAAGAAGTCAAGATCTGACTAGTAAGGGAGAGCTCTAGTACTCTTGCTTCTATTTCTTTTCTGAATTGTTCTATTGTGATTATGTGAACGTTCGGACCAGCATCAATTGTGAAAAACACGGGGATGTTATCATTTATTCTCCAGTTTCTCACAGCTTTGATGAGTTCGATTGTTCCTGGTTCCCAATAAAAGAGGGGGGGATCAGAGGTCATCATTACTGCATGCATCATAATTGCGTCTTGTTCCGAGGCTTTCGCAAGAGACATGAAATCTTTTCTCTCGATCGCAGATCTTGTCATGGCGAGCAGATGATGAAGTTTGTTAAGTCTGGCGCTATGAACAGGTGTTGTCTTGAACAACTGGTGTCCTTCACTACTTCCAACTTCCTTTTCTTCTGCCTCGACGATTGCTACGATATCACAAAGTTTCCAATGATCTTCTGGTTTGATCTGAGTAGCGTAGCTCGTATCATCATCAACTCCTGCAAGTAGTTCAACAAATCCGCCCAAGATGCTTCTTGCAGCACTACCACTTCCTCGTCTAGCAATCATTGATAACCGTTTCTGATTCCATTTGAGACCAAGAGCGTTTGCTGTTGCAACAGTTAGTGCGGCAAAACCACTCGCAGAACTTGCAATGCCAGCCCCCATCGGGAAATTATTCTGAGTCTCAACGATTGCTTGAAGATTAACTTGGGTGAGTGATCTAATGAGGTCTAGATGCTGAATTACGCGTTTGGAAAAGCTTGGGCTAGCTTCTTCTCCATCAAAAAAGATCTGATCCTGGTGTAAGTCTTCTTCGAATGAAACAGTGGTTTGGGACCATAACTCTCCAAGAGTCATACTTATGGAATTGTTCTCAGGAATGCGGAGTGCTTCATTTTTTTGTCCCCAGAATTTAATGAATGCAATGTTTGAACCGGCACGTGCGGTGGCTTTCATTGTATGAGAATTTTGTAAGCTTCGATAAGGAATTTGTGATATCTGCTCTGCGGAATCGATAATTCACCCAGCAAAATTCTTGAACTTAGGTAGCTAATATTGATGCATGTATGAGCGAATACTTGTTTGTCATGATGGCAGTGAACTTTCAAAGTTAGGAGCTGAAAAAGCAATCCAGCTCGCTGAGAAATGTGGGGCCAGATTGTATGGGCTTTACATATCTAGTTTTACTCCCATCATCACTCCTGATTTAATGATTAGTATTGACGAAATTCTTCATTCCCAGGAAGAGTTCATGGAAAAGGAATTCAGCAGAATGCGTGAAAAATGTAAAGAAAAAGGAATCGAGTTTGAATACCTCATCCGAAGAGGCCCGGTCTTGCCCACAGTATCTGAAGTTGTTGATAAATTTGGAATCGATTTGGTTGTGGTCGGAGCCAAAAAACATAGAGGACTTACAGAATTCTTTGTAGGGAGTTTTTCCAGTACCATTTTTCACGGGATAACCAAGGACTTGCTTGTTGTGAGAACATAGCCAATCAAGAAATGCCTACTTTCAGATTTACAGATAATTTGCCACTGGCATATATGTTTTTCATTTTTTCACATGAAGCAGGAAAGTTAAGGTTTGACATTGAAATCGGGTCAAGAATTAGATTGTGATCATAAATCTCAACTTGAAAATAGAAAACGAATAAATTGAATACGCTAATATAGGGCTAGGACTCACACAAAGTGAAAACATGAACCCCCAAACACCAGAAGTCGAAAGTCTAGCGGAAAACATCTTAGCAATGTTGAGATCTCAAGGATACCATCCGAATTCTAAAGATGAAGAGCAGATCCAGACTCAGTTGAGGACAGTTTTCGAGAACGGCAATTTATTCAAGGAGTTCGAAAGAGTCGGTGGAGCCCTTGGAGCTGCACAAAATTACTTGGAAACAGGAGACATTTTCCATGAAAAAGACGAAGGAACTCTGGTCAAAGATATTGGCTTACTGGGAGCAGATATCGCTCCAGTTTCTACGGTTCTAAGAATCTTATGGGTTTTCGCTGTGGCATTAAATATTGGGATGTTTGCCTTCGCACCCATAGCTTTTGGGGTATTTACTTCGGATGCAATAACAGTATTTTACTCGGTAGCGTATTTGATTTATGGAAGTCTCATTGTGATACCTCTTGTTCTTCTTCAGATCGATAAGGCAGCCTTCATCATCTTCTTAAGAGAACACAAAAAGACTCGCATATTAATAGGGCTCACACCGCTATTGACGGGTCTGGTTAATA
>JALTMP010000396.1 GCA_027001645.1 Candidatus Heimdallarchaeota archaeon | reverse complement strand
GATCTAATTAGCGCAGAAGCCGATGGAATCAAAGTTGGAGTCGGTCCTGGCTCGATATGCATCACTCGGCTTGTTGCCGGTGCGGGAGTTCCACAACTTACTGCAATAATGGACGCCGCGGACATCGCTGAAGCTCATAACATACCACTAATTGCGGATGGAGGAATCCGCAGAAGTGGTGATGTGGTTAAGGCCCTTATGGCGGGGGCATCAACTGTCATGATAGGAAGTCTTCTTGCGGGGACAACTGAGAGTCCTGGCTTCCCCATTCTAAGGAATGGCAAACGGTACAAAGTAATTCGAGGGATGGCAAGCTTAGGTGCAACGATAGGTCGAGAATATCGAGAAAAGAAGGGTTCCTTTGATGAGGAAGACGTCGCTCAAGTGGTACCCGAAGGAGTTGAAGCATTAGTCCCATTCAAAGGATCAGCGGCAGAAGTAGTTCACCAATTAGTCGGGGGCCTAAAATCCGGCATATCCTATTGTGGAGGCAATAACATCGAAGAAGCAAGAAGAAACGCAGAATTCATCCAAATAACGTCAGCAGGTTATAAGGAGAGTAAACCACACGACGTAGAAATTGTGTAGAATTCTGCTCTATTCTTTCTTGTATAGAGCCGTGTATCCCCCGTTCGCATCAATAATGACTTGCTCCCCATTGGAAAGCCAATTCTTTACCATCAAAACAAGTTGATCAACAGATAATTTCTCCATGAATCCGTTTCTAACAGTGGTCGCTTCTAATGATCCAACATAGTATAGGTTAAGCCGATCTGCCGTCTGAGCCCATCGGTAAGCTTTGTGATCTCCAAATTTATAACTATCAATATTCAAAGAAGAGACTACAGCACGAGGAGAGGAGAATTCGGAAAGGCGCGAGAAAAACAGTTCATTCCCAATCCCTTCATTATTGTCAGAAACAAGAACTAGGGACCCTCCATCTCGAATAACATTTTTTGTGTTTTCAAGGGCTTTCTGGGCTTGGTAAAGATTTCGATCTAGAGGAGGCTCCACTAAAGTGATTACATGGTCAACTGGTTTATTGAATGGAACCCCATAGATCTCGGTAGCTTCCTTTACTCCCTCAAAATAAACCTCAGAAAGAGGGCCTTGTCCAAGCCAGAATACTCTGTTTTTAGCATTAATGACTTGAATCCCGGTGATCAGATCCAATGATCGAAATATAGTCGTGGCTTCCCAAAGATCCTCAAAAAGAGGATTCCCTTTCGTACGCATAAGCCGAGAATCAGGAAGCATTGCCAAACTGTGGTTCTTTACGACTGTTTGTCGACCAGCACAACCAGGTACAATAGACTTAGCTCCACCTGTGAATCCGGCAAAATAGTGAGGTTCAATGCTATTTATGGCAAGAATATCTACGGTTTTTATGAGCGCAGAATTCACAAAAACAGGGGTTTGCTTAGTTGTTTTTCCCAGAAAAGATAGATTTCCTTCTAGATCGGAGTTATGAACCATGATTTGATGTTTCTTGAAAACCTCTTTCCCAACTAGCTCAACTTGTTTTTCCGTGGGGGGAGCTGGATGAGTTCCGCGCGCGATTAGAATCTTGGTGTCTGGATGAAGAATGCCATAATTGGAAAGTATCGATAGGATTCGGCTACTTGGTGTAGAGCGATAATGATCATTTATGATTACGATGCTCCTCTCTGATAAGGGTTCGAGTTGGGATAAGCGATTTGCCATTTCTGAATCGCTGAGAGGAGATGGAAAGTTTGGAGAAACGTAGGTCAATTCATCTTGAAAAGGTTTCAGCTCACTCAGAACTTGCTTAGCTAAGGGGGAAAAGTTAGTCTCCACATGGAAAATCACTAGTTTGTTCATAAAAAGAATGTCTTCTTTGGATAAAATACTGAGAGAGAATTGGCGCCCCGGCCGGGATTTGAACCCGGGGCAGGGGATTCGTCTATCATTGCAAAACGCAACAATATGTGACAGTCCCCTATGTTAACCGGACTACACTACCGGGGCTGTAAGCAAGGTTCTTGCCAATATCTGCGGAAACATTGCATCATTTAAGCCTTACGATTGGTTCCGTTAGATTTGCATTCTAATTGAGAAAAGAAATATGCGAATTAATCTTGAGAGCAATTCTCTTCCAAGAAACTTGAATCAAGGAAAAAGGAAGAGAAAGATCCTCTTAGCATGAAGGGAAAATTACCAAAAGCTACTCGGATTTACCGCGGACAAATAACGGTGAATTTTGAGGGACAATGAAATTGATCTTATGCGGGTGTATTATGAATTCAAATTTCGTAGCATTAATATCTACAGTTTCACCATCGGTCTCCACAACGAATGGTTTCTCAAGCTCAACCTTCATTTCTTTTGCTTCATCAAAAATGATCTTATCAGATGGAATCAGCTTATTCTTCGCGGCTTTATTCATCAGATTAAGCATTTCTAATCTACTGAGATTTCTACCAACTGTAACTGCAAATTTTTCGTTAGTAGGGAAGCCATGAGGAGTTAGATAATATCCCCCACTAGTGATGCTTAGACCAGCAAGAATAATTGCGATATCTCCATGGATTTCTTTCTTATTATCGAGGACAATAGTTCCGGGGACGTTTTTCCAACTCATCAAGGTTCTGAGTGCGAGTAAGGTGTACTTCGTTTTTCCTTTAATCCAGCGCAATTTTCGATCTACGGAATGTGCTTTCGCTGTGGAAGCAGCAATTCCGGCGTCAGCCACATTTAGAGAAAAGCGAGAATGAGCTTCAGTTCTAAGTTCAATGACAGATACGGAACTCGTCGCTCCATTCAGCAAGGTCTCTAGAGCAGCTTTCGGAGTGCGTTCTAGACCTATTGTCATAGCATAATCATTCATATTGCCTAGAGGAACAACCCCCAGAGAGACTTTTTTCTCAAACCCTAATCGGATAATGTTATTCATAACTACGTTCGTTGTTCCCTCTCCCCCAACAGCCACAACGTGATTATAGCCATTCCTAATTTCTTCAGGAATCCTTTGATTGGCCTCAGCAACGCTATTTGTAAGCAGAATACTCATGTCATCAATGTATTCTTCGAATTCTTGCTTACATTCTTGCCATAGTTGTAAGGCTTTTCCATTATGAGCATGGGGGTTTAGAATAAATAAAGTCGACATTTCAACCGAGGGATGTTCTGAATGGCCGTGCCTTAAGCGTTGCGAAGTTACGTGGAGAATTTCAGATAGAATTCTTCAAAAGATAATGAAAGATCACTCTTCGGCGTTGATTGCTAGCAAGAGTTTAGAACGAATTGTTAACAGATCTTTATAATCCAAGAAAATATCCCTGAGTGGATCAAGTAATTCCTCTAAGGAAGAGACAACATCAGAGATTCGAGGATTAGAAGGAGTTTCTTCAAAAAATTCGAAAATCTGAATTATCCGAATAGGGAGTTGTTCAATGTATCCACATGTTCCAGGAGGGAGAAAAGGGCAAATGATTGAGAAGAAGAGTTCTTTAGCGATATTAATTTGTTCAACCCCAAAGGCGGTGCAAATAGCGTTGAGAACATTGGATTCAACGCTCACAATAGATTTACGTTCTTTGGGATGACATGAGACAAGTTTAGAAACAATTCTAGAAATGAGTGATTCCCCATTGAGCGAAGAAGGCAAAGAGTGAATGTTCACGTTATTATCATTAATAGATGTCGAATCGTCTTGATTGATGCGATTTTTCATATCTTCTCCGAGGTCAGAATTAACTTCCCAGTTGATTGACTGATTCGCTACTTCAGTCGCTACTTCAGAATGACTGGCCTCGTCAATTATCTCACTTGAAAGGCCATGATTCAAAGAGGAAGCACTTCTGACAGATTCTTTCGTAGATGAAACATTTTGAGCAATCTTTGCAAGTTCCTGAATAGGGTATTCCAATGATTTTGGTAATTCCTTTTGATCCTTGACCAAGTATAGCCACATTATAACCAGACACCAAAAACGGGTCTCTGGCAAAAGGTTAGACTTATCCTCAGCACTAACGATGAGAAAATCCAATTGTTGTTGAACAAGTGAAAAGTACTTGTGTAATTCGTCGTCTGAGAGAATGAGTCTTCTAGCCTTATTGGTGAGTTCGGGGTTTTCAAAATCTGCAGTGATCAGTTTTTTCCTCTGAAGATTTGTTGTTATTATGCCTGCATTTTTTATCCCAAGAGCGATTTGAATGTAATTTTCGAGATCTAGTAATCCCATTTCTTGATTGGCGAACATATCCATTGCAGAAGCATAGATGTTCAGTTCTACAACTTCTTCAGAGGGCAACATAGATCGCTTGCTTACAACTACTGGCGCAAGTGATTGATCATTAGTTTCCGAAGGAATAAATTCAACGAGAATCGGTTGCCATGCATTGTTTTCTGAAATCTTAAGAAGGACAAATTCTGGAATGTTTGCCAAGTAGGAAAGAACCATTTCACGCGACTGCTGAGGCAAAAGAGTTGCTATCCATTCTTGTAATCTACGATTTGTGGTTCCTCCCACAAGATAAGATTTAGCAGGTAGCGGAAATGTAGACCATGGAAAAGTATTACTCCGAATGACAACCAGTTGCAGAGATAAGATGCGGTCAATGAGCCAATTGACATTCGAATAGGTCTGATCTACAAGAGGAATCATCTCCTCGATTAGATCTAATACAACGATTGGCTTGATGTTCGAGGCAGATCTGGAGAGATGGAAGAGACACGAGAATGCAAAAAATGCTCTTTCCTCTGTTCGGAGTGCTGAAAGATCCACAACAAGCGTATCAAAGTCTTTTCCAATTTCGCCAAAATAATTCATATCCGTAGAGAAGAAAGCATCTTTGGTCTCTATAGCGGGTTTCAAAGCACTCAATACTCTTGCCTGGGTTCCAATAGTAACAGTCAAACCAGATAATTCTTCAAGTTCAGTTAGAAAATCAATGGTGTTAATAGATTTTCCAATCTCAGCAAAGCGTTCTTTTACGGCATTGTATGCTTGCAAGAAATCAGGCAAAAAACGATCAAGAAATATGCCTTGGGTTATTGCAAGGAGCTTACCAATGGTAATCGGATCGAACTCTCTGAATACATCGATTGATAAGTTCTTTCCAGGGGTCAGTATGGTGCCATGATAACATTGCGGTCTTTTGGTGAAAACCATTTTTTTCCGAGGAAAAAGGGAAAATATTGAGTTAAGCCGATTCTCATGAGTAACTAGGAAAACGGGAAATTCTAGATCATCTTCATTAAATGATGAAGTATGCAGGCGATGGCGGGTTACATTCATTTCCTTAAAGATTGAAGAGGGCTCTATCCAACGGAGGAAACGAAGTGCAGAAGAAACAGGTACTTGCTGGGCAGACTGATATAATTTAAACAGATTGGAAACTTTTGGAAAGAAGACAATTAGTCCATCTTCAGAGAAATTTGGGACTATCACTTTTGACAGAAAGACAGGGTTGATCTTCTTAGTGCCAGGAAGAATTCGAATTAGGGGGAGAATATTGCTCTCAATATAGGCTTGAAATACTTGACCTATATTTTTCGAGTCAAGTGACTGATCAAAAGCTCTCCACACAATCAAAGCATTTCCGAGAATAGCGCTATTGGGAGATGGAAAATAGAGGGTCCTCCAAAAAACGGTATCTGGCCTTGTAATAAGCTCCTTGAATCTAAGGAAAAGAAATCGAGAGGGATCCCTCTCTTTCTTTCTTTTTCCTCGCCTCTCGTTATGAATTTCCTGCGAAGCTTCAAAGACCCGTATCAATGAAGCAGAGTCAAAATAATAACCGATTACTAGGTAGGTTGTCTTTTGATGCTTAAGCTGGAGAGCTCCCACGCCTTTCAAAATATTGCTTGCCACGACCACGCTAACAAAGGAAACGAGATATTTTAAAATCAAGATTCAAGCAAGAATGTCTTGAAATACGTAGGGTTTGAAATATTTTACCAGAGGACTTCGGCAATCCATTTTGGAAAGATCTCCTTTGAAAGATTTTAGCTGCGTTGCGTTCATGTGTTCGAAGGTAGAGACAAATCCAGCCAGGGCTTCGCGAAGCTCTTGAGTGTTTCGATCCGCAAAAAGATAAGCGGTTACGTTTACTCCGGGTTCGACAAGGATTGCCACTCTGCCTTGATCGATAACCTTGATTTCTTCCTTATTTCCTGAGGCTGACGACATCGCAGTGGATATTGCCGAGAGAAGAGAAGAATAGAGCAAATCTTTATCGCTCGGGTCTTGGACAGATTGACTCATCTGATTGGTGATCTCGCTTTGCTGGAACGCATAGCTAAAGATTGGAGCTCCAGAATCATGAACGAGTAGTAAGTAATGGGGTTCGGGCTTGTTCATTCGGCGGGTTATGGTTATCAATTGATTTACTACATCTTCGAGACGTTCGGGATTTTGTTGCGTTAGGAAGTCGCTTAGCAAGTCAATGAGCTTACTTTCTTGTAGTTTTTCCGATCTCAGATTTCTAGAAATTTCAATGATCAAAATGAGGAGATCGGTGACTTCTGGGACGCGTGCTTTGCTCAAATCGAGGCCAACGGCTTTTGAGAGATAATAAGTAGCGTTAACTACGAAATCGACACCTTGTTTATACTCATGAGCCCACATATGAGCTCTTGCAGCATGAGCCATTGTATGAGCAGCACCAAGATAGCATTGAAATGCTAGTTCTCTAAGGGTCGCTCGTTTCTCATCAAGAAGCTCAGCTTTTGCAAAACTCATTCCCAACTCAAAGTGCCTAGAGGCGTTGGGGAGATCGCCCGTTAAATTGTAGTACTGACCAACTTTGAAGCAAGCATCGCTGGCTCCTTCAACAATTGTGTTTGTTGCTAACATTGTATCAATCGCGGTCTGAAATGCTGTAACTGCGGACGAAAACGCACTTAATTCCCAGAAGACATTTCCACGCGTAAGAAGGTAATGCACAAGAACTGGAGTAGGTAGTTCTTCTTGGGCAAGATTACCGATCATTTCGTTTGCTCGTTCTATCATTTCCAGTTGTTCTTCTGTCGAGGAGATAAAGTGAGGCGAGATTATTCCCTGAATGAAAAATTGGTCAACAAGACGAATGTTAAACTCATCTAGACAACAGAAAATGTAGTCTAGAGCTTCTTGATTGTCTTTTACTAGGTCACTTTCAAATAAGATGTAGTAAAGAAATGGAACAAAACTTCCCGAGCTGTTTTCAGAAGAGAGTCTAGCGTTTACTTCGAAAAACAATTCCCTGAAGCGATTTTGATTTAGAGACTCGTATTGTTTTTCTCCTAGAATGGCACCAAGAACTCTACCTACGTCGTGCATTACACCACGATAATACGATGAGAGTGCTTCTCGCAATCCAATTTTTTCACTTGACATAAAACCCCCCGATCTATCTCTTTCCAAAGAGATGTGATTCCATGTATTTCTTAATGTTTTGGGCTAGGGTGATGAAGGGTGATGAAACATTTTCTCCGGTCTTTGCAGAGGTCTCGAAATAAGGAACTGGCAGACCTAACCATTCGCCTAATTGCTTGGCATACCTTCTGCCACGTTCAGAAGTGACCTCAATTTGATCAATGAGATCTAACTTGTTTGCAACAAGCACTAATGGAATTCGCTGATGACGATTATATTGGATAAGTTTCTTAATCCAATTCGGTAGGTTGAGAAATGTTGTTTCGCGTGTGACATCATAAACGAGTATCGCGCCTTTAGCTCCATCATAATATGTTTTTGTCACTAGCTCAAATGATTGCTGTCCGGCAATATCCCATATCTGGAGGATCATATGAGATGTGTTAGTTAAAGGGACTTTAATTCTCGAAAAGCCGGCTCCAACAGTTACCGGCTCAAAGGGATTAAAAGCACCTCCCAAAAGCCGACTGCGCAAGCTAGTTTTGCCTACGGCTGGATCCCCAATCATGACGACCTTTGCAACTTGGTCTTGCATTTGTGGTAAAGATCTGCTCACTTTGATCCCTTATGCTTTTTTCCTTGTTTGATTGGTTGCTGAGGTTGTGCTTCCGGATTATTGTGTCCTCACACTAGTATGTAGTTCTCATCGACAAAGACAACTGCGCTAACCAATCCCTTCGTTGTTCAATTACACATTCAAACTTTTAATAGTTTTCCGATTACGCTGGTCCGTACGGAACAAGTTGTACAAATTCGCCAGAAACAACAATTTTGAAGAGTTACGCCATGTAAGTCCAAAATAACTCATTTTGCATGCATAGTAGCTTATAAAAGACGGAACAATTTTGGAGAAAAAATATGTCCTAGAGGTTTAGAAGTTGAGTTAAGAGATATAAGCATTATTGATATCAGATATTAAGCTGATAGAATTTAGAAATGTGTCTCTCCGTTCTTCACAAAAATTAATCTCTTTCCAACAATGCAAGAAAATAGGCTTCAGATCCGCGATGAGAGGGGAGGATGCGATAAGCATCATTGATTAGGGGCGATCGTTGTGGAATATGAACAGCGAGTTCATCAGATAGATGCCAATCAGGATTATTTTTTAGGAATGAAAGAATGACATCTTCATTTTCTTCATAAAGGGTACTACAGGTAGCATAAAGCAACATTCCCCCTTTTTTGACTGTGGCGGACAGGGATGTAAGAAGACTAAGTTGGAGGTGAGAGAATTGTGCAATCTGATCAGGGGTAAGTTTCCATTTTAGCTCTGGTCTCGAGGCAAAAGTCCCAGTTCCAGAGCAAGGAGCATCTAAAAGGACTTTATCAAACTGGCCAAGAAAGCAAGGGTATAACCCAGTGTATTGTACGACCCCTACCTTTGGAAGGGCTCCGTGTTGTCTAAGCCGATCTCTCAAAAGCCGAGTTCGCTGATATCCGACATCACTAGCTATGAGATAAAGAGGATCCCTTGAGAGCAACTGTAGGGTTTTGTTTCCGGGCGCAGCAGCAGAATCTAGCACAAGATCAGTTTTCTCGATAGGAAGAGATTGACCAATGGCCATGCTCCCCCAGTCTTGAAACAGTACTTGATGATTCTTGAAAGAATCGTGATCAAATACAGCCTTGATAGGAGAATTAAGGATATAGGCATTTGACAGAATGGCATCTTTGGAGAAGAGGATTCCTGATTCCTTTAAAGAAGCTTCTACAACTAACGGATCTCCATTATGAGGGTTGATCCAAAAATGCCGTGTAGTCGGTTCACGAGAAAAAGAGGAGAATAATTCGAGTGCAATGGACTCTCCTAACTGATGAAGGGTTTTCTTGACGTACCAGGGGGGGAGAGAGTATTGGAACGCAAGAGAACGTATCCTTCCACCTCCAGGTTTATATTTATGAAGATCAATGTGTTGAACCGAAAATGCAAGATCTTCAATCCATTTTGGGTTTCGAATGCCATGAAGCTTGAGAAAGTTTCTGATAACAGTAAGCATTTTAGAAGGAGGACGTTCATCCCAGACGATTCCGTAAACGAGGAGTTCGGTTGCATAACCGAGAAGAATGGGTTGTTTCGCGGGATTTTTTTTAACCGCATCCTCGATCAGAATATCGATCGTTAGCTTCCATCTTAGAACCTCATGAACCCAGCGATGAATCATGTTCCATTCTGAGGGAGAAATTTGTCTTAGATGACGCCTTTTTGTCTTGAATAACAAACGAATGCTAACATCATCTTGTAATGATTCTTTAAGCATTTCAACGGCCTCTCCGAAAACCACTGATAAGCGTGGTCGACTCTTTTTTCGAGGACGTCGCGTACTAGTCATTGAGAATCCTCACAATTCCATTTAAGAAATCTTGAACTCATCAGGATTTAAATTAATAAAATCACGAACGTCAAAATATTGAAGAATTGCACGAGCGGCAGCATGAGCATCAGGAGTGGTATCTCCGACATACATTGCTTCGCTTGGTGCAATTTTCCACTGGTCAACAATAGCATAGAGCGCTTGGGGAGAAGGCTTATGCTCAGTAGCCAATCGAAGTCCAATAACTGGTTCGAAAAGATCGTCGGTCCCATGCTTCTCTAAGCATTGATGAATCACAGTCTCGGCGTTGTTCGCAAAAATTGCAAACCTTGTCAACCCTGCACGTTGAAATTCCTGGATTTTGCGAAAAACTTCTGCAAAGGGCTTGAATTGTTCAATATACCGGGCTTCGATTTTTTCGATAACTTCGAATAGAGCATCCTTTACTTGAGGATCATGAACATGTCGATCAATTGTAACAAGATAGGGAGAGAAAGCCAAGCGATAACCTACGAGCTCCTCGTGCTTCTTTGCAAGAGCCTGCCGAACTTCGACTAGATCTACTGAGAAAGGCCCTAATGTTCCGTCAAAATCAAAAATAATTCCCTTAAGGACTCGTTTCACATGATTCATTGAGGGGGAGAAGGAAATATATCTTCGCACTCGACCCACTTCTGAGTTAAGCCGTGGGGAACAAGAAGCCAAGAGAATACAAAAACATTCCAAAAGAGAAGCCAGAAACAGCGAGCCACATCCATGGATTCCATCTCAGCACTTTTGCCCCATCAAGGTTCCAGACAGGAATGAGGTTGAATAGAGCTAAGAAGGAGTTGAAGAAAGCCATTTTGTAGTAAAAGAGAAGGAGCATTGGAGTGTTTATCTCGAAGACTTGTGTTATTGATGCTAGTAGCAAGCCAATACTCCCAAGCAATATGTTCGTTAGTGGACCAACAATACTAATATGGCCGTTTCCCTTTTTGTCTACTTGACCAATTATGGCGACAAAACCGGGGGCAACGATTCCAAAGCGGATAAGAGCCGTTATTAGAGTAAACATGATTCCTTTGGCATGCAATACGTAGCGAGCAAACAATTGTTTTCTCTGGGCTACAAACTTATGTGCTAATTCATGAAGAATAAATGCAGGCATAAGAATAATGAAGTTTATCATGACCTCTACAAGACCACTATAGTTTCCTCTCAATACTTCTCCCCATGTATCAAACCCACTCAATGCAAAGAGAATTAGAAGTCCGCCGATGAAGAGATCAAGAGCTTCGTTTCCAACCATGATGATATCAGAAGATTGCTTAAGCGCGTATTCGTATCTTCTTTTTATCTCCGCAGAACTGAGAGCCGACTTGGGAGTTTTGGCAGCAGGGCGAAAAAATGTCTCAAGAGGAAACAAGGGAGTATTTTGCATCAGAGCGGGGCATTGGTGAGACCGGACAGGCAAGTGCTGTTCACAAAAAAGGTGATTGCAGTATGGACACTGGACTACAACCTGATGCTCCAACTCGGGAGGACAAGCGCTACACTTCACAAGGGAGGTTTTGTCTTCGATTAAAAGAATATGCGGGTTTTTACAAACAATGTTCGTAATTTTTTGAATTTGAAAGATAGACGCTACAAGGATGAAAATAAGCTTCAAGCCAACAAATTAGAAATACCCTAGGCCAGAACAATTGACTTTCGAGTCGTTCGAATTATATCTCTTAGAGTAACAATTCCAAGCAAAGTTTGTTCGTCGTCAACAACCACAACGCGCTCTTCCTCAATTTTCAAGAAGATATCAAGAAGATTCCGGAGAGAAAGAGAGGGGGGGATCATGTGAGCAGGTGTTGAGAAATCAATGACAGAGGCATCATCAGGAGCGTTTTGAAGTGATTCGGGGGTTACTATTCCGATGATTTTCCCATTCACATCAATCACTGGGATTGTGTGTTTCCCGGTTTCAATAATGAGTTGTTTTGCAATAGCAACAGGGTTAGAGGATTTAACAAAATACACATTCTTAGTCATAATATCTCCAACGGAATAGTGATCGAGGAGTTCATGTTCGCCAATTTCCTCAAGAAATACTTCTGTTCGGTCTTCATATTGACCAGTGTAAAGAGATCGGTTTCCCGATACAAAATAAGCAACTACGTTAGCAATTGCAATAGGAGCGAGGAAGGTTGTTGGAAATCCAGTTATTTCGATGACTAAGACTAAGGAAGCAATAGGAGTTTTTGTTGTCGCTGTGTGGCTTGCACTCATCCCGAGCACAACGTACGAGCTGACGTTCGCTGGGTCAAGCAACAACCCAATAATACCACCAACACCTCCCCCAACAACTAAAGCGGGGGCAAAGACTCCACCGCTCACGCCAAAACCGATGGTGAGAGAAGTGCCGAGTATCGTTGCTATGATGAGCAAAGAAAAAACGACAATACTAAACTCAGGTTGTTGATCTAAAACGTTGAGCAAGTTGAACCCAGTCCAATCAAAAGGCGGTTCCTCTGGAAGCATGAAGAATATGATGAAAACGACGATTCCAGTGAGAATGACCCCTACTACGGGAGACACGCTTTTCTCAAGATATTGCTCGGAGAATTCACGACAAAACCAAAACACGTTAACGAATATTAAGCCCACTAAGCCAGCAGCCAAACCCACGATGACTGCGAATAGCAAACCCTCGAGCGTTTCAGAATATTCCTCAAGATGCAAAATAATAAGACGAGGAGTTTTCCCTAAAATGAATCGAGTGATGTATCGGAATGTAAAGAAACCAATGATCGCAGAGAGAAAAGAAGGGGTGTAGGCAGGAGCATCCATGTCATGGCGGTACGGTATTTCTGCAGCAAAGATAGTACTTCCAAGCGGAGCTTGAAAAAGAGCAGCAGTTGCAGCAGCACCGCCGAGGGTCATTATGGCGCTTGCAGATTCTTTTGTCTTCAGCCGGTTTTTCGACATGAATGTCGCAATGGTACCGCCCACATACATAGCGGGTCCTTCTGCTCCTGCTATGCATCCACTTCCCAAAACTACAGAAGAGGTAACAAATTTTGTAACTCCCCCTTTAATGGTGAATTCCTTATGGCCATGTCTTGCTGAAATATAATGACTAATCCCACTCCCACGAACTTCATCCCCAAAATATTTTACTCCAAGAAACGTTGCAATTCCCCCAAGTATCATTGTGAGGTATATAGGGAAAGGAAAAAGCAGTGTGCGAAGATATGAAACAAGGACAAAAAATACAGACATCATAAAGCCAGTCATAATTCCAATGGCGAGAGAAATAGGAACCCAAATCCGAATGTACTCGAAGAATTTAGGAATACGAAGGGCTTTGGCAAATCGGGACACAAATCAAGAAACGATCCCCCAATATCTAAAGATTGCCCGATTTAGTAAGAAATTATTTAACAATGGTGGACGGGCCGGGATTTGAACCCGGGGCCTCCGCGGTGCGAACGCGGTGCTCTACCAGCTGAGCTACCCGCCCGTTCAAAGATGAAAATCATCTGTGATTCTAATGCTTGTGCCAGTTGTAGCTTCGCAACTTACGGGTCTTACCAAATCCGCAAGATGCGCATTTCTTCTTTCGAAGATGATAGGATTTTTTGCCACACCGACGACAAACAACATGTAGGAGCTTACGAGATCTTTTACCCATTGAAGGAGTTCCTTTAGTCATTAATTCTCCACCTTGTCTTCGTGGATTTTAGGTTCATAAAAAACTAGCGTTGTTGTACTATTCCGATTTGTGCGTGAAAGAGCTCAATGACTAATTGGAAGAAACTACCGCCCTGATCTCTTCTAAGGCTTGATTAGGGGGCAGAGGAAGGGTTCCTCTCATCTCGTGTGATCGAAGAACTTCAAGAATTGCTTTGTTCCATGGTAGATCAAGACCAACATTCAATGCTAGTTCTAGAACTTCATTCGTTAATTCACCAGCTCCAGAGTATCCATGCTTGCGGTAGGATCTAAGGGAACTGACAATGTGGGGATCACCTCGAATAATAGCTGGTCTTTTTCTCAGTTGCTTAGCAAGCGCAGAAGAATCTTGAGCGAGAAACTCAAAATAATTGTTTAGTAGGGAATTCTCATAATTGATCTTTAATTTATCGAGAAGCTGAAGCCCCTCTTTTATGGCAAAGAGAGTCAACTCTTTAACGTCAGAATCCACTAGCCCATATGGGTAATATTGCCCGGTAAGAGTAAAAATTGCGTTTACAAGGTTAAGAATAAGCTTTTGGTATAAATCAGACCAAGGTTCAGAAATGTACTTGAATGGAAAACTGTTTGGGAGGTCCTTTAACAGATTGCGACCCTCATCTTCAGATCCTTTTAGAACCCCCAGAAATTGTGTTCCCTTGTTGCTCCAGACAATCGTGTTCTCATCAACCTTTGTAGCTGACCACCAGGCACCCCCGCCCATGATGAGTGAGGGTTTCAAGTGATGAAACGAGTACATGTGGCTTTTCACCCCATTCAGAATGTGTACTATCATCTTAGGATTTACAGTTTTTAATTCTAAGACTGCAGAGAGGGATTGATATGGCTGAACAGAAAGGAAAACTAGATCATTCTTTTCAAGATCCAAAACAGAATCGGTAATTGGAATTTCGACAGTGAAATCCTCTTCTCCAACAATGCGAAGCTCTTTTTTTTCAGTTTTAGCCACCCTAACCTTGCCAATAACGTCATAACCCTCATTTGCAAGAACTGCAGCGATTACAGACCCAAGACTGCCTAATCCGTAAACAACGACTCGATTAAACATACGATCACCTTTGACTAAACCCAAATAGTTTTTGAACTTTAAATCCAACTAGGAAATAATGGGCGAAGAGTTCCTTCGTGTCATAAACGTGCAAGTCCTTACCTTATCGAATCCAGAAGAGCAAGAAACAGGTCTTGGATCAATGCCATTTCTTCGATTTGAATTAGAGGATGGATCGTACTTCATTATGGCAGGCATACCGCCGGATACGGCTTTGCACATAAGCCGATACATCCACAACATTCCGATAAAAGATTCACGTCTTCAAATACACGATTTGGTTCATGAAATCGCAGTTGTTGAAAAGGTTGAGATTGATAGTATGGTTCCCTTCTCTGACGTATACCAAGCGACCATTTATCTGGAAGTGGAGGGATTCTCTCGCCCATTGCGGTTTCAAATGGTTCCGTCTCATGCTACGCTTCTGGCAGTTTCCTCAGGAGCACCCATATTTGTAGCAAAGAATCTTGTAGTTTCTTCAATGCAGGAACCCTGAGTTTTAGAAAAAGAGTGATGGAAAATGGAGAGGGTATGGATAGTTACGATCCTCTCACTAGTCATTAGCGTAATTTCGATATTGCTGTTCATTTTTGCAGGATGGCCCTTTTTTCTCTTCTTATTTCTGCCTCCAATTCTTTTGGGATTTCCAAAGAGGGAAAAGGAAGAACCTACCACGGTATTACCATTCTGCCCAAAATGCGGAATTCGCTTGCAAGGACTTGAAAATTACTGCCCGAATTGTGGGCTAAAATTAAAATGGTGAAGAAGAATCTTGGAGCAAATATCAAAAGCTTTTAACGTAACCCAGCTAAGCTAAGCCTAGAGCGTGATTAATCATGGGTTTTTGGGACTTTCTCAATCCATTCACAGAATTCCTTGACTCAATTCTCAAACCATATGGACTTACGGAACCGCCATTAGCAACCATAACACTAATGCTTGTCTCAGTAGCAGTAACC
This sequence comes from Candidatus Heimdallarchaeota archaeon, assembly GCA_027001645.1. Lineage (GTDB taxonomy): Archaea > Asgardarchaeota > Heimdallarchaeia > Heimdallarchaeales > JAJRWK01 > JAJRWK01. The sequence goes on along the minus strand of JALTMP010000396.1, from coordinate 16,388 downwards.
TTGCTTTCAGTCGGAGTAACTGTTCTTGTTGTAGACATGGACAAGCTACAACAACGGATGAAAGAAATTCAGGACTGGAATATTAAAAGGAAGAAAGCACAAGACACCGCTGACAAGAAATTATGGATTGAGGTCCAGAGGAAACAGCAGGATATTCAGAAACTTCAAATGTCAATGATGACGGAGAGGATGATCCCCTCCTTCATCCTTTTCTTGCCATTCATCATAATGTTTCGAGTTTTAAGAAGCATCTTGGGAACTCCTTCCGAATATGGGAAGGTTCTCGCCGTTTGGCCATTTCATGTTCCCGACTGGCTATGGCCTCTAGGCGGTTGGTTCCACCCGTACCAAGCGTTGCCGGGAAAAGACGCAATATTCTTCGGCTTTTGGTACTTCATGACGGCAGTGACAACAGGTATTATTCTGCAGAGGATAATAGGCATCCCCTTACCCGGGGTTAGTGTACAACAGAATACTAATTAAATCCCTTAAGCCCGAAGAGAAATAGTGGAGTGGTAGATCATGGTTAGACCTAGCCTAAGAAGTGGAAAAAGAAAACTCGCAAAAACACCTAAAAAACGATATCATTACGTTAGCCTACGTAAAAAACCGAAAAGAGCCACTTGTGGCCAATGTGGCGCTATCTTACATGGTGTTGCGAGAGGAACCCCTATTGAAGTTAGAAAAATGACTCATTCAGAACGAAGACCGACAAGGAGATATGCCGGGGTACTTTGCAATCGTTGCTTGAGCCGAATGGCAATCGAACGCACAAGGCAACTCGCCTAAAGGCTTTTTTTGCAAAGCCTTCCTAGCAACTCTTGGTAGGGGACGTTATTGTCGAATGTAATTATTGCCATAGCTGGCCCACATGGAAGCGGGAAAAGTACCGTTGCTAGGAAAATTGCTTCAGAATTTAAATTGAGATACGTTTCTGCGGGAGTTGTTTTTCGCACGTATGCAGCAGAACACGGGTTTTCTTTAGAAGAATTATCAAAAATCGTTCTCGAAAAACCGGAAATTGACAGGGAGATAGACCAACGCACCAAAGAAGAAGCAACTAAAGGAAACGTTGTTATTGACGCTCAGCTGGCTGGTTGGATAACGCAAGACAATAATGATTTCAGCATTTTCATAACAGCTCCATTCGAGGTCCGGTGCCAAAGAATTGCGACCCGTGAGAACATTTCCCTTGAACAAGCAATTAGAGAAACCCGTGTTAGAGAAGAATCAGAAGCAAAGAGATTTAAAGAGTTATATGGCGTGGACATTTGGGATCTTTCCATTTATGATCTGGTGATCAATACTCAACGGGTTACCGCTGAGGAAACAACCCAACTGGTAAGATCCGCCATCGCAGAAGTTGTCCTTCCAAAAAAACAGACAACAACTGGGTGAGTATGATGGCAGCAATAGGATTAGGAAGAATAGTTGTTAAGATAAAGGGCCGCGAGGCTGGAAGAAAAGCAGTCGTTGTTGAATTAATCGACAACAATTTTGTAGAAATTACGGGACCAATAGACGTTTCCGGAGTCAAACGACGACGCGTGAACATCAGACACATTGAACCAACGGAGCACATCATTTCCATTGAGAAAGGTGCAAGTGACGACAAGGTTAAAGAGACACTAGAAGCTGCTGGTCTAATCGAGTTCATGCAAACCCCCGTGTTGTGAAAGCAAGCGGGTAATGCGTCTTGACGAGTCATTCTCCTCCTTCAATTCTTCAATTGCGGGATGCAACAACCGATCCCAATTATGGCAAAAATCCGGAAGAAAGAACACTCGAAGAAAGGCTTCAATTAGGAATAGTAAATCTGGATAAGCCAGCGGGACCAACCAGCCATGAAGTTGTTGCCATGCTAAAAAGAATTCTAAATCTTTCTAAAGCAGGGCATAGGGGAACCTTGGATCCAGGAGTTACAGGAGTACTCCCCATTGCACTGAGCAAAGGTACAAAAGTTCTTGATGCGCTTCTTCTGGGCACAAAAACCTATGTAACGAACATGCGACTTCATGACGACGTCTCTAACAAAAGACTCCAAGAAGTATTAGCAGAGTTTGCTGAACAGATTTATCAAACACCACCCCTAAAATCAAGTGTTAAAAAGATCCTAAGGAAAAGAAGGGTTCATAGAATAGAATACCTGGAACGTGATGGAAAGAATGTTCTTTTCTTAGTGGAGGCTCAATCAGGAACATATATCCGAACATTATGTGTGGATATCGGCCGGGTATTGGGAGTCGGAGCGCACATGCAAGAACTAAGGAGAATTGTCTCGGGTCCTTTTTCTGAAAGAGAAAATCTGGTGACCCTCCAAGATCTTGTAGAAGGGGTGATACTGAGACAGGACTATAACGACGAGAAAAAGCTAAGGGAAAGCATCCTACCAATTGAAAAGGCGGTAGAACTTGCTCCAAAGGTTTGGGTTTCAGATGGAGCGATTGATCCTATTTGCAATGGGTCCCCCCTTGCAGTTCCTGGCATTGTAAAAATGACCAACAACATTCAAAAGAATGGGCTTGTAGCAATAATGTCCCTAAAGGAGGAGTTAATCGCCCTAGGAATTGCCCAAATGAATACTGCAAAAATCACTAATTCACAAAAAGGCATAGCGGTAATACCCCGATCTGTATTAATGGAAAGGGGAACTTATCCGCGTGTGAAAAAATAAGCCTCTTTTTCCCATGACTGTACGCTACTCAATTTCTAAGTTCGTGATCTGAACTTCTTGAACCGATGGGAGTGATGAGATCGCATCAGATAAGGATTCAATTGAGGAAAACAGATCTTTCGTAAAAGCAAGCGCTTCCCAGACACAAGATTGATCGTCTTGACACTTGCCCTCGCTAAGGATGATACGGGAAATATGTTCTCTAACCTTTTTCATCACAGAGGTCAACGCAATTGGACTTGCTAGGCGAAGACTAACATTGATTTTGAAGACCTCGGAAAGAGCAGGATAAAAGGCAATTGTCTTTTTCAAGCGATTATAAACCAACAGAATGTTCTTTCCTTCTCTTAAAACATCATTAGCGTCTTCCACAAACTCTGAAAAGAGAAAAGAGTAGTTTGCAAATGTTTTTGGTTGAAGTATTTTCCCAATGATTAGGGCCACAAGCCACGTTTTCTAACCTCATTTTAAACATTATCGGGTGTAAGAAAAAGAAGGAATGGTGGGATAAAGGAGGCATGCATTAGATCCTAAAATTATAACGAAGAATTGCCGCGATTCCGCCAAAAGCGTCGTAAAGCATTTTCCCCTCGTCATGATCCACGGAAATAATTTCAAGCCTAGCACCAGTATTTTGAGCCATTTCATCCAATTGCTCAACGAGATCAATTTTCTCAGTGATCTCAAGACGAGGTTCTCCACATTTGGAGCATTTCTTTTCTTTCAATTCAATTTCGAAATCAATTAGCTCCAAAGAACCAATGACTTGCTTAAATTCATGACCACAGTTCTGACACTTAATGGTTAACTCTACATGGTCTATTTTTTCACTTACAAGGACAACGTCAGCAGCTGCTGCGAGAAGAGCTTCTTTGACTTCCTGCTCACCATAGGTTACTTTTCCATCATCTTTTGCCAAATGGGTAAGAAATCGTTGTACCAGTTCCTTTTCCTCAATATAACGAACTTCCTTTAGCCGAGTAGAAGCTTTCTCCAACAATTCCTTAATGCCTTGGACACCAGTGTAACCAACGTCGAAAGTGTCAATGATTTTCTGCTTTATGCGGTAATCAAGGCGGGGGCTATTAATGAAGTCCTCCTTTCCCATAGCAGGACCGCCAACAATTATTCCCTTAACGGGATGAGTTTCGAGAAAGATCTTGTTCGCCAGTTCGGCCATTCGGTTATACCATTCCTGAGCCATTAATTCCAATCCGCGCTCAAACCTTTGAGCAGACTGTCCTCCCTGTCGATGCTTACTGGGAACGAAACTATCTTTGTCGTGGACAATTTCCAAATGATTCCCACGAACAACTGCAAATGTCGCTCCCCCTCTGTCAATGACAACTAACCCGTAAGAGTCCTTCTCATCGAGCATTTCTTCAAGATGCTCCGTGTGGAAGATATTGTCACAAACATATTGCTTGATGCCGACGGGTTCTGGCGGCTCTATTGCATAAAATTCCATACCATTATCTGTTTGCCCGCAAAAGATCACCAAGCCATTATCAGTGTTTTTCAAAAGCTTTAAGCGAGCAAGAATGCTTTGAATTGCGGCTTGAACCGCCTTACCAGTGTTCTTGTCCTTAATGTTGGAAGCTGTGCCATATTCTTCTCTGAGGAGATTGGCAATGTCTGAAAGCTGGGTGCCGGGAGGAATGTAAATCGTAACCAGGCTGGTTGACTGATTGAAACTAGTCTTATTCTTAAGCTGGCTAAGGATCTGTTTGATTTTGTATTTCTCCACTGAAGAGCGTTTTTTGCTTTCTTTTTGCATGAAATATCCCTACGTTGTCTCATTATTGGGCATTCGAAAACACACGTGTAATGTTGGAAGCACTTAACGAGCTAAGCTTATTTCCAAGGGGTATCCTAAAAAAGTACCTATACTGTTATTTGCTATAGCAAAGCCAAAACCATTGAAAACAAGGAACAATGAAAATAGTTTCAGATCACAAGCGATAAAAGACAACGTGCCCGAGCATCCTTAGAGACATTAAGAAAAATTGGGTGAAATCATGAGCGCAAAAATTGAAACAAAAATCTGCATTTCATGCAATCGTTCCCTGAGTCCTGGAGAAGCGGGAGCAGCCATGTTCCCCTGCCCGATCTGCGGAACCGAGATAGTTAGATGTGCAAAATGCCGACAATTCGCGAACCCATACAAATGTGTAGGTTGCGATTTTGAAGGACCTTAACACAACAATACACAAAGGTGAAAAAAATGGGTAAGTTCCTATTGGTTTATCTGATCAAACTAGAAAGTCCCGAAGTCAATCCAGACCAAGTAGTTCAAAACATTCGCGAGAACCTCCCAGATGGTTTTCAAATGCAAGATAAAACAGAAGTAAAACCCTTATTCTTCGGAATCAAAGGCATAAACGCTCAGTTTGTCTTGCCAGAAGAAGAAGGAATTCAAGATAAATTAGAAGATTTCATTCGAGGCATCGAAGGAGTAGCCGAAGTCGAAGTCGAGTACATGACTCGTCTTTAGCCAATTTTGCAATAACTTCTCACAAGAAGGGGGAAGGACCAATCATAAACTTGTTTAAGCAGCAAAAGTCTAGGAAAAATGGGGTCTTAGCGTGAGCAAAGGAAGCGAATTCACTTTTTTTAAAGATGAAGATAAACTGATTCGTGCAGAATTCATTAATAGTGAACGCAAAGAAGTCGAGGATGACGTTCGCTTTGTTTTTGGCATAGTGATTGGAATACTATTTACTAGTTTCGTGTTAAGCTTGGTTCAAACAGAAATCATAGGGAATCGAGTGAATAGGATCATTTTTGCGCTTTTCATGCTCTTCCCGTTAATTATTCTAGCAGTGATATGGGCCTGGAATCAAGACTATTACTTTGACGCACTTGGAGTTAAACTAGTCCTCGCAGTCATGGTAGTTCTAGAATTCATTTCAACAATTCTTTACGTCATCGAAGTAGCAGGCACCGGAACCACAATCCCTCGCCCCTCTAATGATACTTTAGCAATATCATTATACTTTGGCTTACTCATTGCAATAACCATTGGCTTTGTCTTGGTAGTTTATGCGTTAATACAGACAGAAGAGCATCCCGGAATCCCTCTATTAAAACCCAAGGGGGAAGAGATGACTGAAGACACAGCTGTTGTCAATGAAAAACAGGAAGAAACACATCGCAGAGCAGAGACAGAAAGCGAAGTGATTAAGGGAAGCACAGAACACACGATTTCAAGACCCACTAAACCCACAAGTAGACCAAAGATTATTGATGAACTTGCTAAAAAACCCAAATCCAGTGGAAAGAGCAGAAAAAAGACCTCATCTGAATCAAAGTCGAAATCTAAGAAAAAACAAACAGGGGCAAAAACAAGGAAAGAAAAAAGCCAAGAGAAAAAGTAGCACTTCACGATTCAGTTGGCTTATCAACTATTTTAGTCTCAAGTTTTTGAACCACTAGTTTGTTCGCGGGGATATCTCTTTCAACCACTAGACCAGCCCCGATCCAAGTTTTTTCACCGATAATCACGCCAGGAAGAATGGAAACACCAATCCCTGTTTTCACATAGTCACCAATGAAAGCACCAAGTTTTCTTCTACCAGAACTCAATCTTTTTCCCTTTATAGTAACTTTAACTGGGCGATTGTCGTGTCTCAGATTAGCAGTAATTGTGCCCGCTCCCAAATTGCAGTATCGCCCAATCAAGCTGTCCCCAACATAGGAAAGATGAGCGACATGAGTGCCTTCGAAGAGAATACTATTCTTGATTTCACAAGCATTTCCAACTCTTGTCTTCTTGCCCAAATACGTTTTTGGACGGATATAACAGTTGGGGCCGATATCAGCCCCTTCGTCGATATAAGTTGGCCCTTCAACATATGCTCCAGATCTGACTCTAGCAGTTTTTGCAACATGAACGTTTCCAATTAGCGTTGCACCTTCTTCCACAGTTCCTAAAACTTGAAACGTTTCTTGTTCAGATTCCATTAGGAATTCATGAGCATTGAGTAGATCCCATGGCTTGCCTACATCCGCCCAATAACCCGAAAACAAGTATGGCTTAATGATGTGTCCACTCTCGATGTTCTTTGAAACTAGGTCAGTTAATTCAATCTCACCACGAATTGAGAGAGGAAGATGATGAATGGCATTTATTTGCTCAGGGGGGAAGTAATAGAGACCGGCATTAATTCCGAGCATTTGGGGAGGTCGACTTTCAGGTTTTTCTGCGATTCCGGAAATTCTTTCTGAATCTCCTAAGACAACACCAAAGCCCTCCCATTTTTCGGTAACTTGGACTGCAAGTAGACCATCTTGTGGATTAAACGTAGCTACCTTGATAAATTCGACAACAGTATCTCGCTCAAAAATCACGTCACCATTGATTACTAGGACGGCCTCTTCTTTATCAACAACTTGAAGACCCGTCTGAACAGCATGACCTGTCCCTTTTCTTTCTCGTTGAATAGTAGTCAGAAAATCACTGGATATCTGTTCTCTTATTTTGGTTAAGAGAACCTGGAATTCTTCTTCTGGTCCAAGAACTAAGACGATATCTCTTGGATTTATTCCCCCAGCGATCAAATGGTTTAGTGTTCTCTCAAGAATTGTTTTTCCAACGAGTGTTAATCCTGGTTTTGGGACAAATTTAGTAATTGGGTAAAGTCGTGTTCCCAATCCTGCAGAAAGAACTATTGCCTTCACAAGTAAGAGTCATATTTAGTGGGTTCAAAAATCTAGGGGCTTTCTTGGTTTCACCACTTAGATGATTGGAGAAATTGAACCAAGCGGTCCGGGAAATTGGTTAAAATCCCGTCCACTCCAACCTTTAACGCTTTCTGAAACATAGAAGGATCATCTGCATAGAAAAGGAAAGCTTTGCACTGCTTACTGTGAAGTTCCTGAATAAATTCACGGTCAAGGCCGTGCTTCCTTATTTGAACTACTCGCGGTTTAAGGCGTTCAATCAACGAAAGTGTTTCTGATAGAGACCTTCTTTTTTGCAACAAGATTCTGGGAAAGACGTTGAAATTTTCGCTTATCCATTCGTGGACTGCGATTCTCTTTGAAGCAGGGTAAATGTCTCTAGAGCGCCCATATTCGTTGATTAGATCAAATACTCTTGTTTCGAATGAAAAATCGCTAGAAGAATCTTTAAGCTCTAAGTCAATGTAGCAGTTGGGAAGCGTGCTTAACACATCTTCTAAAGAGGGAAGTAAATACTCTTTTCCTGTCTTTTCCCCCTTTACACGAATTTTTTTCCATTCTTTGAAAGAAATGGAACCAACGGTAGAGTTGATGCCAAGAATTCTGTCTGTCGTTTCGTCATGAAAAATAACTGGGACTCCGTCCTTCGTTTGCCTAACGTCCATTTCAATAATGGTTGCTCCTTGTTCAATGGCTAATTGAAAAGCGGGGATGGTGTTTTCAAGCTCGTAACCAGATGCACCACGATGTGCAATAACTTCGACATTCTTCATTTGCTGTAATTATCCGCAAAGTAGTAGATTACTTTTCACCCCTACCTTTAACTCGTGCGAAATCGAAAAGAATATCTTTGTTACCCGCTGAAAGGGTCACAATGAGTATTCGTGAAAGACGTAAGAAAAAAGATTCTGCCCCTATGCCAGCCACTGGTGCCGGTCTGATGCGGTATTTTGAAGAAGATCTCCCGGGTAAAGATGTATCACCAACAACGGTTATCGTATTTACCACACTATTAATTCTAGTTGTTCTATTCAGCAACACCCGATTCTGGATCTTTTAGGGTGTCTATGTGAATAAGGAGATCCAAGAAAAATATGACGAGTTGCTACAGGTAGCTCGAGACTATATGCAAAGGGCATATTCGCCCTATTCAGAAGTGAAGGTTGGCGCAGCCGTCCTCACGGCTAGTGGGAAGATATTCGGCGGGTGCAACATTGAAAATGCGTCTTATGGATTAACAAATTGCGCCGAGCGTGTTGCATTGCAAACAATGGTAGCATCTGGCGAAAAGAGGTTCATTGCACTCTTGCTTACTGCAAACACCCAAAAAACCCTTTATCCTTGCGGAGCTTGCAGACAAGTCATGACAGAATTTGCGGCAAGGATGGACCCCTATATCATTTTGGTTCCGAAATCAGGGAAAATCGAAATTCATAGATTATCAAGTTTGATCCCCCATCAAGTTCAAATCAACAACCTTCATGTGGATAACGAAACCCAGCATAGTTAGTTAATATTAGCAACCTTGAGTGCTATACTTAGATTTATGACACTAGTATTGGGATGAGAGGATAGATGCAAGAAATTAAGATCCCATGCCCAGTTTGTGGGAGCGATGAAGCGGTCCTATTCGAAAAGAATCTCAACATACCATACTACAGTGACTTTTTCATGACATCAATCATTTGTAAGAAATGCGGGTTGCGTAGCACGGATTTCAGAAACCTACACTCTTCAGAGCACACGAGATGGACATATAGAGTCACTTCAACGGATGACTTTGAAACAAAAGTTGTCAGATCCTCAACAGGGATAGTAGAAATACCAGAGATTGGGGTAAAGGTAGAACCCCAAATGATGCCAGAAACATGGATAAAGAATATTGAAGGACTATTACTTCATTTTCAAGAAAAAATAGCAATTTTTCTCAGAGAAGAGGATGAACAAATAGTACAAGAAGCGGAAAAGAGGATTTCAATGATCAAAGACCTATTACAAGGAAAGGGAGAATTTACGATAATCGTTGAGGACCCAGATGGAAATTCATTGATTATCCCTTATGACGATTCAAAGTTACAAAAAGAAATCCTGTCGAAAAACAAGTAAGAAAAATAGGCGTTTGGTTCCCAATAACTTGAAAAGAGAAAAGAACAAGTAGCCAGTTCTAATTGGTATTAATCCTCTTACTTGGTCTTTTCTTTTTCTTCGGTAATGTTTTCTTTGTCCTCTTGTTTCTGCAAGTGCCACAAGGACTGTAAGACCCGGGGATAGAGAGCTAACACGTATTTGTCCTCTTCAGGGAGTTCATCGAAGTGTTCGAGGATAAAGCTCGACAAACTTTTTGCAAGCCCTTTCAACAGATGATTTCGTAGCGTCATGTTATTTGAAAGGGCAAGAAAAAGAGCAGAAATCGAGGGTTTGAGACCACTTTCATCTGCAAGGTCTTTAAAGATTTCATGTTTCTCTACCAGATCTATAAAATGGTCAAGTATCGGCAAATATTGTTGAGCGTTATTCTTTTCATACTCGGCAAGATCAGAAATGGAACTAATTGCTTCCTTTGCAACGGTTAATTCAATGGGATCCATGGCTCTTTTTTCCAAGACCTTGAGCATCTCGATGTAACGATCCTCAACCATGAGCAGAAACTGTTGCTGAGAATCTAACCTCCAAGCTTCAATAATGAGGTCAACTGTCAAAACTAGACCATACTGATCAGCTATGCTTACTCCTTTGATGAACAAATCTTTGAGCGCTTTCTCTCCCATTTCTTGAAACTCTTTGAGATTTGCATTATCCTTGTACAATGGAGAGCGTGAGAGAGAATCTATTGCTTGTCGTCTAACCATTGCATAATACTTATCAGAAACACACAATTCCCATGCTTTCTTAGGATCTGTAATAATGGTTTTTTCGAGTCGTTCACGATAATGAGGAAGGTAAACTCTTCCTCTCTCGTCTTTCTCGGGGGGTTTACCGAGATTAGGATCATACTTTGAATGCGAGTATGGTCCTTGTTTGCTTTTTTCTTCCTTTCGATCTTCTGATGAGTAACTAGGTTGGTCGTTTTCGTTCGGAGTCATTGCTGAATATACTTTGACAAGACTCTAAATAACAGATTGGGAATAGTACTCATGTCTGGAGAATAGCAAAACTATTCGGGTTTCTCAGAGATCAGTGGTTTGGGGGTGAGTAAAGGGCATTGCTCCAAGTACTGAGACAATTGTCATTATAAGGACAAGAAAAGCAAGGATAAAACCATATTGCAAAATATCAAGCAGAAATCTTAGCCCGTCGCTTCCATTTAACCAGAGAATGTAGTAACCAACGATGATTGCGCTTGGCAGGGTAACTCCAATATGCACACTCATGACTCCAGTGAAGTATCCAGTAACCCCAATCTTGCGACTAAGTAAAGTAGCACCAGCACTAAGAAAAAGGGGAAGAAAACCAAAAAACAAGAAAGAAAGATCTTGCATGGTTTGTGGCAAAGAGGGGAGATATGCGAAGATTGTTACAGATAGGATAGTTCCGAGAATACCGAATCCAATGGCGATTGCAGGACTAAAGTTGGGAGGATTGCTCATAACCAATACTTTTACGGTTCATTCTTAAGCGATTCTAAGAAGCTTAGGAATAGTGGGGGAGAAAAAAATTGGCAAGGAAAGTTAGTTTGAGACACGATCTATTCGCGAGATCGAAGAAGAAGATAGACAATCTGTTTGAAAACAATGAATATATCAATGTAAAGCATGAGCGCGGCGTAGGCAGGGCTGACAATCTCTCTTCTCTCAATCCTTGAAAGATCGTACAGAATGTACAAGGAAAAGACGATAGCAATAATAATAGAGAGGAGGAGGTCAGTAAAAGCTGAGTACTGGATAAAGAAGCCCAATAACAATACCGCGATGATTACCCACACTGCCACGGATAGAAATCGGCCTAGTCTGTGTAGGTTTGGTTTTTTAATTGTAGCATACGAAAACATGCCAAGAACGATTATGCCTGTAATTCCGGCAGACTCAGCAACAATAATAGGATCGACGAGTAAAGCATATTGGATCATTGGAGTGATCAGCACAGCGCTAGCTGAAACCATCATGAAGAGAATGATCATTCTTGAGGATTCAGTGGTAGCGAAGAATGACCAGATTACTCCAATAATCCAGGCAATAATAGCAAGAACTAACATCCCCATACTAACGCCGCCGGTACTGATGAGAAGGCTCGTTAAAATACTTGCAAATAGAATGCTTAGGCCAGTAAGCATGTATACTTTTTCCCGGAGAGTAAATTGGGATAAGTAGCCGGGTTCATAATCGCCAGGGTATTTGGTGTAGTAACTCATTTTCCATCACCAATGGGCATCTTCTGCGATATTAATCTTAATGAATATTTTTAAAGTAACTCATATCGGTTATTTCAGAGATGAAGAGCCCAAAGGAATTTCTTTTTCTTGGCTTTGCGGGTCCAATTTTGACTTGGATTTCACTAGGGTTCTCGACCTCCATCACGCTATATGTCATCATGGCCTCAGCACCATTCGTTTTCCTAAGCCTTGATTTTCTTAGAATTCATTATCCGTCTCTAAGCGGGAGATCAGAGCAAAAGAGGGGGGCATAATAACATGTTCGAGTTCTTCTTCATCACGGGAGTGCTGATCGGGGAGTTTGGGCTCATAGGATTCATCCTTACAAGAAACGAGGATGACTTAGAGACCGATCACTCCTATGCTACGTTAATAAACGGGATCTGTTTTCAGATCTTCATCTCCTTGATGCTGTTCTTGACAAAGGGAAGAACAGGAATCAAAGACGTAAGAATCATGATTGGAATTAGCATACTAGTTGGATATATTGTTCTTTTGCAGTATGTGATGAACCCCGAGGCCTACATGGTTAAAGAACCAAAAATCAGCACTACAGACGCCATATATTCGATTTTAATCGTTTTTGTTGCGGTTCTTCCAATTGAGGTATTGAACAGCCAATTTCGATGGTGGGACGAACCCAGCTTACCTTCAAGTATATTCCCATTCTTTTCAACACTTTGGAGTCTCTTGTTTACCTCTTTTCCGTGGAATACGCTGAGTATTTCATCGTTTATATTTTGGCTATCATTAGGATTGGCAACACCCATTTCATTTTCATCGACAAACATGATAAAAGATTACTTCGCTTCCAGACAACCACATTATTTCCGTGGAAAAGAAGAGGAAATCATTCAAATCCTTGTAGCATTAGTAGGAGCAATTTTAACCATGTTCTTTTTCTTAATAGGAGGCTTCTTGAAGTGAGAAAACTTTTACCGATATTGTGAAATAAAGGGACAAGGCAAATTAGTCGAGATTTGAGTTCAGACCACACTTTTATATTATTATCCAAAAATAGGATCTAGAGAGATGCGCTTGAAAGCCCCGCTTGAATGAGGTAATGTGAAAAATGAGTGAAAATGGGAATTTAATTGTATGCTGGTATTGTGGGAAGAAAACCTCTCAAGAAAAGGAGAAATGCATTCACTGTGGGACCATTCTAATTACAGATCAAGACGAAAGTGATATCGAAAGCCTCTTGGAAAGTATTGAAGACGAAAAATCCGAAGAACAGATAGAAGTGCCACCCATTGAAGAAGAGCAAGGCCAATCGGGTCTTGACAGCGTACCAAGACCACCAATAACACTATCCGAGGAAGAATTTGATTTCCCCCCAACCCACCAACCATTTACACCTCCACCCCCACCTCCTACACCTTCCATAACGGAAGAGGAAGAAAAATCTGAAGTTCCAAAACCAATGACATCTGAAAGCCCAGCGGTACCAGCACCGGAAATCCCATCAGATGACGCAGTTGCAGAGGTTCCAAGGCCGTTGGATGAAGATCAGTTATTTAGCACGTCACAAAAAGGCATCCCTGTTCCGAAAAGTGAGCTGGAAGAAGAACCACTAACCAAAGATAAGGAGGAAGGAGGGGAGGAATTAGGGTTCTCCGTGCCAATGCCAGCATTCGAGCCAGACAAAGGAGTGGAAACAGCAGATCAAGAGCTAGTATCACCAGAGCCCCTCACATTAGCAGAAGAGGAACATTTGCAGGAGCAAGATACGGAAACAATCCCAGAAGCAACTGTACTTGAAACCGCCGAGGCCTTTGAAGAGGTGTCACCTATTGAAGAAGGAAGGCCCGAGAGAGAACAAGGGGAAGAACAAAAAGCCCGTTTATTTTGGCCAATGGTTAAATATTACATGTTTACGGTGCCAATCGTATTCTTATTTGGCTTTACTTCCGTTCGTTTGTCCGATCCGGATTACGAATATAGAGCGATGACATTTCCAGACAAGAACTATGTTGATTACTTGTCAATAATTCCTTTGATAGCCATATTTGTCTTTGTAGTAATAGGATATTTGGCGCAAGCGATAGTACTAGACGAGATTATGTCTAAACGGAAGAATTTAGTAATCTTAGCAGCCTTAGGAATCTCCCCGCTTGCAATATCTTCAGCGATCGCAGCGATCATATCGCTTGCTCTTCAAGGAATAGATATCACGGTAGTTCAGATCTCGCTATTTGGGGCAATGGTAATTCCTTGGGCCTCATTCATCTCCTTTGGTTGGATTTTCTACTATCTCAGCTCCCAGCTCGCAAAGATGAAAGGAGAAAGAAGAATGGCTGCTATGATGGGCAGTTAACCCACCTTAGTCAACCATTACAGACAAAGATACACAAGGGCGGTGAAGACATAGCGGGTTTTTCCAAGAACAAAGACTACTCTTTGCCCATCGAGAGAACCAATAAGATTAAAATGCAACAAACCTCAGCAGAAACTGATGCTAAACCCGCAAGTATTGCTAGCAATTGTTCAAGGGCTTTTCATACTCGCATTAATGTTAGGATTGATTTACCACTGGTTAAGCCTCGGAGAAGGAGAAACATCAGACTAGGCAAAGGGGAATCCCGATGAAACTCGTCTTGAAAATTGGGGGCTCAATTTTCTTTAAAGATGGCACGTATGACTCGGATCTCATTGCAAAATACGCTCTCCTGGTAAAAGATCTCCTTAAGAATCAAGAATTTGAGATCGAACGCATCGCCGTTGTTATAGGGGGGGGTTCTCTAGCTCGGAACATTGTTTCCACCGCGAAAAAAATCAGTCCAGAAATTTCAATAGCATTTCTAGATTTCCTTGGCATTCAATCTGCTAGATTAAATGCAGAATTGTTTATTGCAATTCTTGGGGATCTAGCTTATCCCATGCCCCCCAAATCATTCGAAGACGCAGTAATCGCAACAAAATCCCAGCATAAGATAATTGTTGCAGGCGGATTTCAACCGGGACAATCAACCAATGCGGTCTCAGCAATTCTAGCAGAATTACTGGGAGCAGACATTTTGATCAACGTCTCAGACGTTTCGCAGGTATATGACAAGGACCCTCAGGAACACCCGGATGCCAAGCCATTAGAACAGATCTCACACGAAGACTTTGTCAAATTAATACTTCAAAACCAACAAGAGCCAGGAAAATACCAGCTCTATGATCTTGTTGGAGCAGAGATCTTAAAACGGAGCAAAATCCCCCTTTTCTTTGTAAGTGGGACTGATCCCAATGTTGTATATCAAATTTTGAGAGGCGAGAATCCAGGAACCGTGGTGGGCAGTTTTGGAGACAAAAAAAATTAGTGTCCTTCGCCTTGGACACAGGAGAATTCGAGATCAGAGGTTGTCAACCCATATAGGCCTAACTGCCGCATTATTCAACCTAGAAACAGTTTATTATTCAGGAGATCACGACCAAAGCCTTGAAGAAAGCATTCGGTCTGTAGCAGAAAAATGGGGTTCAGCAACAAGAATCTCCCACACAGAAACTCCTTTCAAGATAATCAAGGAATTTCAGGGCACAACAATCCACCTTACAATGTATGGCGCCCCTCATTTTGAAGTCATCCCACAAGTCAAGAATGAAAACCAAAAGTCCATCCTCATCATAGTGGGAGGAGCGAAAGTCCCCGCTCACGTCTATAAGATGGTAGATTATAATTGCGCTGTTGGGTATTTTCCCCATAGCGAAGTTTCAGCATTAGCATTGACCTTGTATGAGTTAGTGGGGAAGAACCCCATTTACACAAAAGATCCAGGAGCCCCAATGAAGCTGCGAGGGGGAGAAAAAGGCTGGGGTAAGAAACAACAGAAGGTAGGAGAAAAAAAAGAGGGCGAGAAAACGTTCTGAGTCCGTTAGTTTAGTCCTTCTTCTTCTTTTTCTTGTCTTTAATGATGATAATATCTCCAAGCGTGGTGCTTTTTGGCCCACTGCTACCGACTTTGGGAACATTTTCGAAATCTGTCACTTCTTCCATCAACGATATTCCTAGTTCTCGTTCTAGTTTTTTCACAACCTCATCTGAGGGTCTCAGCTTACCGGTCTCGATGTTTTGCAACATGGTTACGGCTTCTCGAATACGACGGCTCAGCGTCTGATGAGACCATCCTTTCTTCTGTCTTGCCTCGCGAATTCGGTCTCCATAGTCTTCGACAAGAATCTTTTCGGGACGACCACTACGAGTTCTCCGAGGCCTTGAAGATGACCTCCTAGGCGATTGTCTCGTGGATTGAGAGACAAACGCAGGCTTCTTTCCTGATGAGACTCCTTTGGATCGCTCAACTGGAATTCCATATTTTTCACAATCAAAGCAAACATTGAGAATGCTTCCTTCAATTCTAACAGGAGTGCCAGGAACGGGTAGAGCCCTACCACATAATTCACACTGATATTCCAAACTCCTCACGACCTTGAAACATATTTCAATGGTGTCAATTCAAATACTACAAGTTGCCTTAATCAAAGTTGTTCTATTGAAGAAATTAAAATTAATCCCTATCCCGGCATTAACACTACTCCAATTTGTTCCCAAACCCCAGAATCTAAAGACAACAAAGAACCACCATGAGTGCAAGAAACTCTCAATTTTCAGTTAATGATTTTAACCGTCGTGTTTCATACTTACAAGATGACGGCCAAACTTGACTTTGTAAAACG
>JALTMP010000395.1 GCA_027001645.1 Candidatus Heimdallarchaeota archaeon | reverse complement strand
GTTCTTGATGTTTTTCTCTGCATAAATCACCAAACGGTTTCCAGCCAGAATTCTTGTCATTCGCGTTGGATGTACGCATAAACGCTATATAGGTTAGCACCTTCAAGGATATTGAACAAGATAGGTGCCTATGTTATGGTGAACGCACAAGAAATTGAGAGGGTTTTGAGGCAGTTCGAAGAGGAAACAGAAGGCGTTAAAGGGAGTTGTGTTGTTTATTCCCCTCAAGCTCTCGTCTTGGCCGAAGCAAGTCAGGAATTTCCACGGGATATCGTGCAAGCAATGAGTGAGAGAATTCTCTCTCTCGCGGATCAGACACTTGCTTCTCTCTTAAAAGGACAGTACAAGCTAAAACGAGTCTTGATAGAAGAAGAGAATCACAATATCGTTCTTCTCCCCATAAATGCAGAATACCATCTCGTAATTATAACAACTCAAGAAGAAACAAAGGGTTTGTTAATGCTTAATGCTAAACAATTACTCAATCGAATAAAACCATTATTAGGGTAGGCCGCACTTGATGATCAGAAACTCTTCTTGTGCTTCGTTGTGCTTGGTTTTTTGAGCCGAAAAAGGCTGAAAATAACGATGTTCTTGTGTTCCAATTAGAAAGGAAGCGGAATTACTTCCGCAATTGACTGTTTTCCATAATAGCCCATTAATGCAAAAAGTATAGAATAGGGAATTGCTGATAAGAAATTCGCCCATGCAAATGGATTTCTTGGAACTTTAGTCGCTCCACTCGCGAAAGAAATAACATCGTTGGGGGCTCCTGGAACTAGTCGCATGAGAAGTAGGCTGATAAAATACCCTCTTTCGCCTATCTTGGCTTCAAGGTTAAATGACAGAACCCATTGATTGACTTTTTCTGGAATGAATTCGATGCCTTGATTCATAACTTCGTAGGCAATGTGGGCTCCTAAAACTAAGCCAAAAAGGTTGGTCAAAGATCCCCAGAAAATCCCGCCAACAGCCCCTGCCAAAATCATTAGTGTTTCCTTAGGGAATCCGGGTACAAAAACTTGGAGGATAAGAAATAACCCAATCAAGAATAAATAATCGCCAACACCTAGAAACATGCCTGTCAACGAATCCTTTTGCGCTTATCTTATAATCATTTTTCGCTATCTTGATTTGTAAGTTCTTTCTTCCAACACTTAGGATAACTCAGACTCGGATGATTTAATCTCCTCAAGCAATGATTAATCGAAGCCCGACAATCATCAATAAGATTGAAAACGCCAATTTCAAATGTGCAGACTGTATTTTTCTAGCCGATTTCGCTCCAATATTCGCTCCGACTACTGCTCCCGTTGCAAGCGGTAATCCATAAGTGAGTAATACGTTTCCCGTCAGTGATTTGGATTTGATAATCACCGCAACAATACTGGAAAAAATTACTACTGATGAAGAAGCTGCGGTGGCTAAGTGCATTGGTAGGCCCATTGCTAGACTGAATGCTGGGACATAGATTACCCCACCTCCCATGCCAAGTATTCCTGCAATAAGCCCTCCAAGGAACCCGAATGCTGCCCCCGACTTTAGATTTCTCTCATATCTAAAAACAACGCCTTGCTTATCGACTAATTTAACGATGTCGGGGTTATCTTCCGCCTCCTTTTCCGAAAAGCCAAGATCAGAGTTGTTTTTTGGCTCATTTCTCTTTCTGTAAATCCTAATTAGATCACGGAGCGCTAAAGCAAATAGAAGAAAACCAAATGTTGCCTTGAGATAATCTCTCGTTTCAGCAATGAAGGTTACGATGCTTGCCCCAATGATTGAACCTGGTATGGCTGTTGCCACCATTGTTCCTGCTGCAGTAAAATCAATTCTGCGCTGACGCCAATATTGATACGCACTACTGCTTGAAGTAAAGATGATTACAAATGACGAAATCGCGGTTGCCTCGAAGGCATCCACGTGAAATCCAAGCACTAAAATGGGGACGTATAAAATACCTCCGCCTATTCCAAGCATGGCCGCGATAATTCCTACGCTTAAACCTATAATGAGCAAGAGAAGAATTCCAAGGGGGTCCACACTGCACAATCAAGGGTGATGTTTTTGTCTTTTACTAACTGCCAACACTAATGGACACCCTTGAACACGATCTTTCTGTTTCTGATTTTTGAGCAGAGACCATTTATGTTTATAAACTGCCACTTCTAAGTCTGCCTTGGAGGAAAACATCATGTCCATAGATGAACTCTTGTCTCTTATTCAAGCAACGTTGGAGTCTGGGAGGTGTCCTCGATGTGGGGTTGATATTGAAACCAATGATACGATGACAGAATACCACTGCCCCAACGATACTAGTCATTTCGAATTGGTCGTCGAATTTGTTCAGGAGGGAGAAGCAGTCCGAGCATGGTTAAATGGAACGGAATTACCTCCAGCAGTGGCATCAAAAATCGACTGGTAATACGCCCACTCCTTAGGGTGTCAATTCACGAGTTGGTGTTGCATCTATTCTCAAGCGTTCCTAACCTAACAGATCTATTGAACACTTAATTTCAGAGATAGTAGTCAAAGGTTTCAAATCGTATCTTCAAAAGTTGGATACGTGAATTTGAAGCCGCAAAGAGCCTTCAAGATGGTCTCAAACTCGTTTCGATTTTCATCAACGAATTCCTCAATGTTTTACTAGAGCGACGAAGAGTTTGCTGGTTCCCCCAGGTGGTATTATTCCCTCTTTTGAGTAAAATACAAGCAACGAATCTGAAGATATTGTTGTAGCAAGTATTTTGCCTTGTTTCTGTAGAGGGACAATTGATAGTTCGTCCTGACCGGGCGATCTTAGTCGAATGGTCGTTTCTGGCGAAAGAGTAAGCATAGATCCCGAAGAGGAAGCATTTAATTCAATCGAAACATCGCGCTTCTCTTCCTCTATAAGCATGGATAAATTGGGGTTAAAACTCATGATTAAAGGAATATCGACGTCAACAGGAACCTCAAATGGGTTAGTAACCTCGGCTTCAATTAAGAGTATTGGAAGAGAAGAATGAGCTTTGTAACGAATCATGTATTTGAGACCAAATAGATTTTGAGGGCTTTTGATCCTGCCAAAGTATTCAATTACTTCCCATTCTCCAATCGTTGCCAGTTTATATTCTGGTGAGTTAAGGAGGAACTCTCCATATTTTTTTTCATTAGAAGCCCTAATTGATGCAGAAATTCCTCCAACAAAGTGATCTAAGTGGGAGAATGGTTTTATTTCTGGGAAGAAACTGTTCAGCCACTGTACTTTGGCTGTTTCAATAGAATATAATGTCATGCCAAGATTCGACGATTTCAAGCTCCACATCTCACTTTTGAATTCAAAAGACAAGTTCTCACTTTCGTCCAATCGTTCCCATTTGCTCTGGTTGCCATGGGGTGGTAGACAATAAAATCTAATCCTGTATTCTCTCGTCACCGCTTGCCATCTGGTTTTGACGCCTAGCTTGACTAATCCCTCCGAATAGCCTCGGAAATATGCAACTTCAGCTGATGAAAAAGGATCAATGCTGATTGATTTCCATTGTTTTCCATCGTGAATCTCGAAGTCTTTCAATTGAAGCCCTGTATTGTTCTGTATCTTGATGACAATTTCTTTCTTAGAAACTACTGGTAGTTGATCACTTTCAAGATCTGATTTGACTTGAACAGAAATGGCATCGTCGAAATGATCTACGCTCCGTTGTTCAACATCATTTAGGCCTTCTCTCGCCTTAATTTCGTGCCACAGCATTTTCATTCTCATTGGATTTGCGGCAATGGGAACGAAAGTGATCTTTGGAAACTCCAACACCTCTTTAGGAACAATGTCGAACTCCTTTGATTCAAGAACAATAAACCCTCTTGTGCTCGAATCACCCATAGTCCAGACGCTTTCATCAGAAACAAGCCCCCTTCCAAGACCTTCTGGCGTGAATATAGAAATCCAGCCTTGTCTGAGTTGCCTTAGTTCATCTTTGCTCGAAAATGAGTAGAATCTCTGGTCATCAGTCATTATGGGGTGATACAAGTTTGGGTAATACACCTTACTTAGAGGATTTCTTACCCTTGAGAATACTCCTGTTCTAAGGGCAACCCTATGTATCTCTTCACCTGTGTTTCCTAACCGGAACCGAGCTTCCAAGAGGTCAGAATTGGCGCTAAGAACAAATTCCGATTCTAGCTTTAATCCCGGTTTTTCTTTTTTCGAAGTTTTCGCAAGCTTAACAATCGCCTTATTCTCTTCATGTATCGCCTCGACTTCGTCAGGTTGTTCGTAGAATTCGCTATTATCGTAGTTCCAAGGAGTACCAACAAGGGTAAAGAAAAGCGACGAATGGCGAATGCTTGTCTTTTTTACTATGAGCTCTTCAATTTCTGGATATTCATAAGTTCGCCCGACAGCCTTGACTAGCGAGTTTTCTAGAATATATCCTTCAAATGGAACAACATATGCTACTGGTTCATTGCTCATCGGAGTTCCGATCTTAATCTCCTCATTTATTATAGATCCCGTATCTGTCTGCTTAAATTTAATCTCAAGTGTTGTAATTCTCTCATGGATCATTTCGGCCGGAACCGAATATGGGATCTTCGTCCGTTCATACTTTCCAATCTTGCAGTCTCTGAGTGAAGTGAGCTCTTTTCCATCCAGAAATAACGCCACTTTGCCATTAAGTTCAATGTCTGTTAAGTTGCGTAATTCAATTTCTCCACTCACTCCTTTTCTTTTGGAGTAAGCAAAGTACGAGGGACGAGGCTTTGGGATTAATCCTCTTAAAACACGAGCACCCGTTGCTAAAGAGAGCTTTTTACCATTAATTTTCGTTGCTATATCGTATCTGGACCACGTTCTGAATGACGGTTCATCTTCATACGAAACCATGGGCTGTGATTTTGGCTTCCATTCCCATTCAATGCATTCTTTTCCTCCTGGCGAAACTAAACACTGTTTTTCTACGTTAAGCGGCTCAAGAATCCCCTCTTTTCCAGTTGCAAGAACCTCTAATTCGACGGGTTCACTTCTCATGTTTTCTGCAAGAATCATGGATCTTGGGATAAAGAATCCCTTGTAAAGACGGTGAGGACTTGTTTTTGCGACTATCTTTTCTTTCAGCTTACCATGTTCATCGATGAGCTCGTACCCACATATTTTCTGAGCATGGGCATCGATAAGAACTCTCAAAATACCTTGCTCGATTTTGAACTGATAGATGAACCCCTCTACCCCCTCGAATTTCATCTTATCAGGTTCTTGCGTGATCGAGGGAAGAAAAGCCTCATACCAGTTATCCGGAATAAGCCCCACGAAGAACTCTTGGTTTAGTATCCCCGGAATAAAGTTCATCATATGAACTGAAGTGTCTGGATACCAAATGAATCCTGTCCGCTTATACAAGGGCATGGCTCTCAAGTTTCCTGCCCAAGTATGCAGATCAAGTCTTAGCTTGCCCAGATTGATTGTTTCCTCAATGACTTTCAAAAGTAGCTTCTTTCCAAACCCCTTTCTCTGATATTTGGGAGCGACTCCTAGGAGAGGAACATACATGATGTCTTTTCCTTGAGGCGAAAAGTCCAGGCTTACATATCCCGCGATTTTGTTATTATATTCTAAGACGTATTGCTTGTAAACAGCGTCTTTTTCTATCCAGCTTTCATAAACCGTTTCTGCAGTAAGCTCAGTTCCCCCCGTGAACCCCCCCGGCCAAGAATCATCCTCGTTCCACGCATTGACACATTCTGCAAGAAGTTGGGCGTCCTCCATGGTTCGCCTTAGTTCTCTAACAACTGCTGATCCCATGCTAGGAGCCCCCTTAATTTGTTATTAGAACCTATTTAATTGTTATTAACAAATTGATCTTCAACACGAAATAGGTTTGCTTTTCCCAATCTTTAATGAAAAATTTCAAAGTACCATAATGTGTATTTTCAAGATCTCGGAAAATAATTTAAGCCTTCATCCCCTACAAATACTTGTTTTGTGTCCAAAACGGTAATCGCGATGAAAGATGACCAAAGAAAGTAGCCTCTTAGTTAAACAATTCATGTCCCCTAACCCCGTACGTGCAGTCGTTCCCAGTACTAGAACCGACGTTCTTTCGATAATCCAAACCGAGAAGTACCTGGGGCTCCCTGTTGTGAAAAAGGAAGACGATACACTTGTAGGCATTGTTACTGCAGAGGACCTTATTCGCCAACAGGACGAAACTCAGACTGCAATGCTCATGACTCGAGATGTTGTGACGGTTCGCGAAGATGATTCTCTGGAGATCCTACTTGAAAAGATCATCAAAACTGGTCATCGTCGATTTCCCGTAGTATCAGAAGAAGCAAAGCTTGTAGGAATCATTACCGTTACTGATCTCAGGGACAAACTCTTAGCTCGTGGGAAATATGAAGCTCCCGTTGAAAAATACATGCCTTCTTATTGTGTCGTAAGCTGGGAAGACATGCCAATTCCCGTTGCTTCGGAACAAATGAGGCTAGGAAAAGTCAAAATGATGCCTGTTCTGAATACGGAATTGAAAGTTACTGGAATACTCACCTATTATGATTTCTTGAAAGTAATCGAAATTGTTGACCGAGAAAAAACCGTAGACCTCCAAAGTTTTGGAGAAGGAGAACCTGGCTCGTGGGATTCAAACGTTGTCTTGCTCATTGCCACCAAGGAAGTAACTTTACCTTCTTTACCAATAAAAACTGTCATGACAACCACTCCCATCACGGTTTATAGGGGCTCATCAGTGTCCGATGCTGCGAAAAAAATGAGACGTCATGACATTGATGCATTGCCTGTTATTGATTCTGACGGTAGCCTAATTGGCATCATTCGCGATAAAGACCTCATGAAGGCCCTACTTGAAAACCTTTAACAAATCAGAAACGATGAATTTTCTGATACCCCTTTAAAGAATTCAAAATGAAGATCCTGTAATCCTAAATTGGCTCTTCTTGAAATAGCTGGCATTCGAGAATATTGTCGGCTCATAAAAGAAAATAAACGGATCAGTCAATGGTTTCTTGAAAAAGATGGAAGATCCAAAAGTTGCTGTCCTAATTGCTGCAAAAAATGAAGAAAAATACATAGAGAAAACACTCAGCGCCCTATTTGATCAGTCTCTTAAACCCTGGAAAATCGTTGTTGTGGATGATGGATCCAAAGATAGAACTGTAAAAATCCTATCCAAAATCCGCAAAATGCATCCCGAGCTTGTTATAATCCGCAGAAAAGATCGTGGTTTTTCAGCACTAGGTCTACCTTTCATGGCATTCACATACAACTCTGGAATTGCTTATCTGCTTAGGCAAGAGTTTGACTATCTGCTCATCATAGGAGCTGATACCATTTTGCCCGAGAATTACATCCGTGATTTAGTCGATGAATTCGAAAAGGATTCCAACTTAGGACTTGCCTCAGGGATTGACGATAGAGAAGAAATCTCCACACTCCACGTCCGTGGAAGCGGTCGAATGATGAGAGCCGAGCTTCTCAAAAAAATGGGTCTCTTGCCTCCCATTTACGGGTGGGAAACCTTTCAAATCGTTTTTGCTTTTTCTCAAGGCTACAAAGTCAAGCACTTTCCTCAAATCAAATTCTATCTGGCAAGACCAAGTGGAAAAGGTCATGCAAGAAACTACTATGGATGGGGGAGAGCAATGAGAGAATTAGGATACCACCCGTTCTATGCATTGGGCAGAATCATCATGAATGTTGTTCGTGGCCATCCCAAGAGAGCTTACTTCCTGCTACGAGGGTATCTTGCCGGGGGAATGAACCACGCAAAGCTACAGGAAGTAAGAGCGTTCTGGAGAAAATATCAGAGTTCCTACTTAGCGAGACTTCCCTTCTCGCTGATTCGGTAGAAAAATGACGATGCAACAGTAATTTTCAGAAGGATTCTCAAGTTTTATAAGAGCGTAAAATCATAGAAAACACAGATTTGAGCAAAAGATTCTTTTTGACCAAGTAAGAAAAATGTGATGCGCTATGTCTGATTTGAGTTTAATCCCTACTGAACACGATCCACATCCACTTCTGAAGCTGAAAGGAAAAGAAAAAACACAATACGCCATAACATCCTTTCTGATTACAGTATTTCTGACAATTACGTTATACGTTTTCCCTGACTTCTCTGTACTCGAATATGCTACCACAAGGGGTGTTTACTTTGTTCTGTATATCTTTGGCTATTCTCCAAGAATGTTCATGTATGAGCTGGGCTTGAATGAACTAGGCTTTTTCGACTCGCTTATCTATTCAATTTACGATGGGAAACGCTCAACATTCCCATCAATCAGTATTGATGGAACCACGCAAAACAATTTCATTATCGTCCGCGCATGCACAGGAATGCAAGCAGGAGCGCTATTAATCGGTCTCATCGCGTCTACTCCCGCTGAAATGAAGACCAAGATCAAGACCGGTTACATTGTTCTTTTCACGCTATTTATTGGAAACATTTTCAGAATCGCTGCTCAAATCGCGCTTACTACGTTATTTATTGAAGTCTTCCATCTAGATTTCGAAACAGTTTGGGCATATTCACATGACTGGACAGGACGACCAATCGGATTTCTAGCCACTATTGGGTTTACACTTTACATCGAAAAGAGCGGAATCAGAATCCTAGACACAATCACGATTTGGATGGATGAATTACTGTCCATAGGGAATTATTTCCTAGGTGGTAACAAAGGGTAAACGGTTATTTTACCTCACTTACCTTAGCGCTTGCACTAATTCCAAAGCTTTTGTTCACTCTCCAAATGACCTCACAAGCTCGTTTTTCGGGCAAAAATACTTGTGTAACCATTGTTTTTTCATTTCATAACTTGCTGGGTTGTGAAGGTGCTTTGCTTGGAGGGCGTCCTATTGCTAGTAACCGTGGGCATCAACCAGATCCTCCCAGTACCCATAATCGAGGTTGTGCTTCGCGCTACTTTCTTCTAACCGTGTTCTTTGCCAGGTTGGGCATTTGAGCCTCCAAGAGATTGACCCAACAAGAACGTCAAAGTGAACCCTCGATGTATAGCAACGAGTCCATCCCCTTTATACAATTCCGGATCTTCACTGGGCTATGTCACTCTTCTGGACACGATTCTAAAATTGGTCCAAATAAGTTCTCGTAAACAGTAGCTTTATTTTTTGGTAATCCCTTATCACAAACAGTAAGACGTATGGATAGCATTGATAAAACGTTGATGTCTATTTCCATACAGCCTAGTAATAAGCAATTGGAGGATGAACCTTGATTAGAACAACTGAAATCCTTAAGGATTTCCCTATTCTTAACACAAAAATTCACGGAAAGCGACTTGTTTATTTAGACAACGCCGCAACCACTCAGAAACCACGGCAAGTCATCGAAGCAATTTCCAAATATTATGAGAAAAGAAATGCTAATGTTCATCGGGGAGTGCATTATCTTAGTGAAATAGCTA
>JALTMP010000394.1 GCA_027001645.1 Candidatus Heimdallarchaeota archaeon | reverse complement strand
TTGGAGAACGAATGGTGATCACCATTGCTCCTGAATGGATGTACGATGTCGCTGAGATCATTCGAAAAGACAAGAAAAAAGCAATCGGAGCTGTAGCGAAGGACCCGCGATTCAAAGAATTCACCAAGGATGCAGTGAAAGTTGCGCAGGCTATCTTGAAACAGATTAATTCGGGAACAATCATTCTCTCCTACGAGGAAGAAAAAAAGACGATTGAAGAAATTGCAAAATTCTTCGAAGAAGCAATCGGCAAAAAGGTTGAGATCGAAAGTTTTGATGGAGCTAAATCGCCCAAAGCTTCTCTTGCCATCCCCGGAAAACCAGCTGTTGCCTTCATGTAATAACTAAAGACTAGGAATCTAGTTCTGTCTTTTTTCCAGCTTTCCTCCTCTCCTTTTCCCGTTTTCCCTCTTTTCGAGGTCGAATTCTGGACAGATCGCTGATTTGTTGTGGAAAGATACATACACCGTTTCATTTTCATAATCGGTGTATTGGCATATTCTTTCTCTAGTTAAAAATCCTACAAATGAACCAATTCAGCAAAAACTGCGTTTAAAGAACAAAATAATTCAATCAAATATTCAACAATAAGCGCTTCAGAATACTTGTTGTTCTTTGGACTACGCCGTCTATCTATTTATGTTAATCGACTTTAATTATGCGAACATTTTCAGTGAAACTTAATAAGTAAATTCTAAGAAAATAAATGCCGGGAGGAATCACATGACGCTTGAACTCTTATCTGTAAAATTCCCAGAAGAATTGCTTTCTAAGCTCAATCTTCTGGTACTAGATGGAAAGTACCCCTCAAGGTCTGAAGCTATCAGGGTGGCTATCAGAGA
Source organism: Candidatus Heimdallarchaeota archaeon (assembly GCA_027001645.1). Lineage (GTDB taxonomy): Archaea > Asgardarchaeota > Heimdallarchaeia > Heimdallarchaeales > JAJRWK01 > JAJRWK01. The sequence goes on along the minus strand of JALTMP010000394.1, from coordinate 1,535 downwards.
CCTTATCCTAGAGGAGTTGGGGAGTTACGCAAAGAAAGCCGCTGAAGAACCAGTGAAAATCCAGCACTTAGTGCCTAATGTTGCGAGCTAGATGGGTCGGAGCCGATCATTGAAGACATCGTTTTCATACTCCTCTCTTTTTCTTTTTCTCAAAACAAGAAAAACGAATTCAAACCTTTTTGGGAGTACATTTTCTCTTATGCCTCATCATCGACCCACTCTTCATCAAGAGCTTGGGCATGCAATTGAAGTTTTGCAGGAACCCTGTTTTCTAATTGACAATATTCGCAAGGAGCGCAAAGGATAGTTGTGAGATGCGAAAGATCAAAGATTCGGTTCAATTGATCAGACATTAAGTCCGCAAGATGTGGCGAAGCCCATACTTCTTGTTCTTCACGAATAACGGAACCGCTCTCATCAAGACTTGGCACCCTTCTCTTTCGAGGTCGATGCAGTTTAAGCCCCACAATCAACGTGTTTACGAATTGAAACGCCTCGTTGAGAATTGCAGAAAGGTGAGGATCATTCGGGAGAGGGAGAGATAAAATTTGTTCTTGCACTTTTTCCAGTATTTGCCGATCTTCTTCAGAAACCATTCCTACTCTCGATAATGTTAGACTTTGGAATAAAAAGGATATTGGGAGAAGCAAAACAAGAAACCCAAACAAGATTCTGAAATCACAAGGTTATTTTGTAAGAAACCGCAATACACTAGAAAATGAGCACTTCCGCGTACCAAAGATTCGCTCAACTTCCGGTTTGGAGGCAACCTGAGATACAAAATCGTTTGTCATGGTACTTTCAAGTTTCAACTAATCGTGCACCAGCCAAATATCTTCTAGCCTCAACAATTCCCTTGAATCATGATTCAGAAACTCTAGCCTCACTGACTCTTGAGGAACTCTGGGAAACCTTTAACTCGCATCTTCCCAAGCTACTCAACCTTTGGGAACAAGCCAAAGAAGACCCCACACAAGTAGACATTGCCACAGCCGCTGAGACAAATCTATTGGATGTAATTCGTGAAATTGCCAATAAAACCCTTCATTCTTGCACCTTTTGCAGATGGGAGTGCAAGGTGGATCGTGTTCGTGGAGAAAAACTAGGCACTTGCCAGCTTGGCACTGAATCAAGGGTCGCTTCATACTTTCATCACAGGGGCGAGGAACTTGTATTCAGGGGGACTCGAGGATCTGGGACGATCTTTTTCTCGTCGTGCTCTATGAGGTGTGTGTTCTGCCAAAACAGCGACATTAGCAAGGATAAAGATAATGGTGCGCTCGTGGACCCCGAAGGCCTAGCAGCCATTATCTGGGATCTGAGAATGGAAGGGTGCCACAACATCAATCTCGTAGGCGGAGAACCAACGATTCATTTACACACTATTATGAACGCGATACGTTTCATTTCGAGAAATAAACCCTCTCGAGAAGCTTTTGGTCAAGCAAGATGGACAAAATCTGACGGTTTTTTCCCTTTTAGAACCAAAAGCAATTATTATACTTACAACGGGAGATTCAACGCACCAATCTTAT
>JALTMP010000393.1 GCA_027001645.1 Candidatus Heimdallarchaeota archaeon | reverse complement strand
ATTTGGAGTGGATTCTCTTCCATATTATCACCCATATATATTTGAATGTTAAAATTTAAATTTTTGAGGGTTTACATATAATCAGCTGAGTATCTCCACGTCATCATCAGCAGGCATCTCGAAGAGCTCTCCTGTTGTCGCGTTATAAAAGGCAGTTCCTTTTTTCCCGGAAACTTCCCATACTGGCATGTATATGAGTTCAACATCAATTTCCACATCTTTTGGGAGAGGTTTAAGTACAACAGTATCAACTATATATGAGTCTCCTGATTCTCTCTTCATTTTAAGCTTTTTCGTGTATCTGGAGATTATATCCTCGGTAATTTTATTTATTGCCTCCTCTTTATCCATCCTCGCAGAATCAATACGATAATCACAGTCAATCTCGACACTATCCTGTATTTTTGCATCAATGTATTCTTCAAAAAACCCATTTACAGCATTCATCAGGCCATGTCCACTCTCTTTTATCTCCATGGTATTACCTCTGATTCTTTTAGCATGATGAACTCTGAATGAGTATTTCCAGTAGGGGACAAACTTAAGGGTGATCTGTGATACACCACCAACTTCTGTCTGTGAAATTCTCTCTATCTCTTCTTTCCTGTATCTAATCGGAAAGGACTTTATAAAAACAACTTCTGCCTGTAAAGCTGGAAGGAACTCCTCAGTTTTAAGCTCCCAGGCTCCCCCTTCGAGATCAAGAATGACAGCTCTGCCTATTTCATACATGAGTCTGTGTCTGTCCCACACAGTTATGCCCAGTTTCTCAAATTTCCTCCTCTCCTCATTGCCAATCTCTCTCAATGTTATATAGATAGCATTTTTGTCGTCTATCTCTCCATTGTCGAGATATCTGATTCTTATCTGCCCCTCTTTCTCCGCAATAAGTTCATCTCTCCTCCAGACAACCTGATATCCATTTGAAATCAGTATTTCTTCCAGCACCTTAAATATCTGCTCTTTCATTCAACTCAACTCTTCTTTTTTAGCTGTTTTTCAATCATTCTGTCAAGGATGGTTAAAAACTCATCCTCTTTTCCTTTTGGAATTGTAGCTCCTGCCGCAATATTGTGTCCACCACCCACACCTCCCACCTCTTTAGCAGCAGCATTTATAGCTTCTGCCAGATTCAATCCCCTTCTTATAAGTTCCTGCGTCCCTCGTGCAGAAACCTTAACCCCATCATCCTTGTCTGCAAACGCCACTATCGGTTTTGAAGATTTAGCCATTGGAAGGCTCATCCCTGCAACAATTCCAACTATTGTCTCTCTTATCCTGTCTCCTGCATGGAAATACTGAAGATTATTAAGCTCTTCAATTCCATTCTCCTTCACCATGTTCAATCCTTCTGCAAGATTTTTTCTGTGCTCTGCAAGGAGTCTTATCGCTTTTTTAAATGCCTCATCCCTGTCTCCAAGACAGATTTTTAAACCAGTATCTTCATGCCCGTATCTCGCAGTGGCATTCAGAAGTGTTGAGAATTCCATTGCATCTCTTGTTTCTGTTCCCTCCTCCTCGGTGAGAAGGATATAAACCTCACCGACGAGTCTGGATATAAGATGGGGGTCAACTCCAGACTCAACTGCAATTTTGACAAGTTCAGAAACAATCTTTCTTTTCTCCTCAAATGTTAGATCAATCCATCTCCTCCATCTGTCTCCATCTTTCAGCGGTATATCGAGAAGTCTTAGAAATTCTATGCATCCCTCCTCGTTTCCAGTAATTCCCGGAATAATTGGATCAGAAGAATACTGTAACATTCTGTAAACAGGACGTGTTTGCTTTCCAAACATTCTTATATCGATCATTTTCTCAATAAATCCTCCCTTTACACCTTCAAGCATTATCTCTCTGTTAAGCCCGATCAGTTTTCTATTTCGAGAGTCCTGCAGGTCTCCAACCGAACCAACAACTGCGAGAGTGACCAGATCGTAATTCAGCCCGAGTTCACGAGCAAGGATGTATGTGGTGGAAGAACCGCTCAACTCCTCACTTCCATCAAATCCTGCAAGATGAGGATTCAGATGGTATTTGCAGGAGCTTCCCTGAGGTAGGTGATGATCAGAAATAACTGCATCAATCCCCAGTGAGGCTATTTCATCCTGCATTCCACTGCCAAGGTCAGTGAAAAGCACAGTCTCTGGATTTCTGGAGGAAATTTCATTAAGGGTGGATTCATCGAGCTGTTTAACAAACATGACTTCTGTTTCAACTCCAGCTCTTTCAAGAGCTTTATAAGCGATACCCGCAGAACATAAGCCATCAGCATCTATATGGGAAACAATCAGAACCTCACCACTTTTTTTAAGCTTCAAAGCACACTCTCTTGCAAGCTGGATGAGTTTTTCCATTGTTTCAATATGGCTCAGAATTAAAT
>JALTMP010000392.1 GCA_027001645.1 Candidatus Heimdallarchaeota archaeon | reverse complement strand
TGGTGTGGGTGCTACTGCTCCGTAGGGTGTTTCATTGTAGAAACTAACATTCCCACTTACGACAGGAATTCCAAACTCCCTTGACATCCATCCCAAAGCCTTTACACTTTCAACAAATTCTCCCATTCTGTCCGGCTTCTCAGGATTGCCAAAATTCAGACAATCAACAAAGGAGTGCGGAATGCTGTTCACAGCTACCAGATTTCTTATCATCTCATCAAAGGAGCTTGCAGATCCCCAGAATGGATCAGATGAGGTCATCCAAGGATTTACATCAGCAGTTACTGCAATACCTTTAAACGATTCTGTTGGTCTGATGACTGCTGAATCTCCATGGGTTTCAAATCCTGTCTCTCCCTGAAGGGGTTTGAGAACCGTGTTTGCCCTCACCTCATGATCGTACTGCCTTACCACCCACTCCTTGCTTGCTACATTAGGGTGGGAGAGCATTCTTAAAATCATTTCCTCATAATTTCCGATATCGCTGATTTGATCCTCACCATCTTTTTTCTTTTTATCAACTCTGTAATCCCTGCAGTACTCAACTCCGGCAGAAACAAATTCGATGTCCATGTTGTAGATCAGATTTTGTCTCCAGTAAACTCTAAGCCTTTTGTCATCTGTCGTTACCCCGATAATCCTCGCAGGAACGTCCCATTTTGAAAATATGTAAAGAACTTCATCAATATGCACGGGCTTTACAGAGAGGAGCATTCTCTCCTGACTCTCACTGATCCATATTTCCCAAGGCTTCATTCTCTCCTCTTTCAGATGTACCTTTTCAAGCCACACCTCAGCTCCGCAACTTCCAGCCAGGCTCATCTCTCCAACAGCTCCACTCAATCCCCCTCCGCCGAGATCCTTCATTCCTGAGACGAGCTTTTTCTCAACAGCCTCAAGACATGCATGGATTAAAGGCTCCTTCATTATTGGATTTCCAAGCTGCACAGCCCCTCTCGATTCCTCCTCACTTCTCTCATCAAGCTCTGCTGATGCAAATGTGACGCCATGAATGCCATCCCTCCCTGTTGCACCTCCTGCAAGAATTATCACCTCTCCTGCCCCCCCAACCCTGCTCGGAATTATGTTCTCCTTCCTGACAATGCCGATACAGCCCACATTAACGAGACAGTTAGTGAGATAGCTATAATCAAAGAAGATCATCCCTGAGACAGTGGGGATTCCTACTCTGTTTCCGTAATCCCTTATTCCCGCAACAACTCCACCAAGCAGGTAAAGAGGATGCTTTGTCCCCTTGGGCAGCTCATCTCTTTCAGTTTCAGGATTGCCAAAGAAAAGCGGATCTATCAGCGCAACAGGCTGAGCACCCATGCACACAACATCTCTCAGAATTCCTCCAATGCCCGTTGCAGCACCTCCATAGGGCTCTATTGCAGATGGATGGTTGTGACTCTCAAAGGCAACAACATAGGCATGTTCATCATCAAACTCAACAACCCCTGCATCATCTGAAGTTGAGATAACATAATCAGTTTTGAGGCCAAGTAGATACTTCTTCAAATAGTACTTCGAGCTCTTGTAACAGCAGTGCTCGCTCCATGCCTGTGCAAGACTCTGAAGCTCAATGTCAGTTGGATTCCTACCTTTTTTTCTGAAGTAATCCTTTATCTTCTTCATCTCATCCAGATTCAGATTCAGACCGAGATCCTGGCTTATCTTAACGAGGGTGCTGTCATCTGAGTTCAGCAGATCGATCTCATAAACTTCAGGATCTGGCAGAATGAGTCTGAACATCTCAACCAACCCACCTTATCTCATAGTCCTGAATGACAGGATTGGCAAGCATTCTGTCACACATTTCCCTTACCATTTCCTCAGCATCATCCCTTGACTTTGCATTAAGCTCAATCCTGAAAACTTTCATAGACAAAACACTTTCAACATTCTTGTAGCCAAGCAATCTGAGAGCTTTTTTTGTTGCCTCACCCTCAGCGTCAAGAACCCCTTTTTTAAGACTTATCACCACATCAACAGTGAATTTCATGATTCATGCTCATGCAGATACATTAAAAACTTTAGGGTATTTCCATATCTGGAACAGTATGGTTAATTCAAAAACCCTCTACTGTTTCTTTGAATTCTCCGGGATTGTCCACATTTGAAAAATGACCTGCCCCTGATTAAGACTCTGAAAAGATCGTGTTCGTTTAGACTGTTCAGCATTTCTTGGACGTGAATAAATACTATTGGATACCTTTTCAATAAATTTCGCAATATGCCATAATGTCGTTTGTGTTAATACAAGGCATTATCGATCACTCATCTCCAAAAAGAACTGAACTTCTTATTTTATCTTCCTTTTTGTCACAGTTTCATTATAAACACTCAGCGCTTTTTAATCTAAATATGTTGAAATCATTCAACTTAGGTA
>JALTMP010000391.1 GCA_027001645.1 Candidatus Heimdallarchaeota archaeon | reverse complement strand
TACGTACTTGCCGGATTTTACTACGGAGAACGCAGAGAACCACGCGAGGAGGAATGATCCCACCAATGCAACCAATTGAACATAGAGAATTAACTTCATTGGAATTTATTTCCATTCGAACTACCCTTTATCTCATCTTCAAATCGGCTTATCGGCTAGAATACCTTAATGACGAAGTTATCTCAAAACTTCCTCGAAAAAAGGGAGTAATATTCATCTTTAACCATGAGTCCGGCCTAGATCCATTTCTCGTAGCAGTAAGACTTCCCAAGCAATTGTTGACCCTAATGAAAACAGACGTTGGGAAAATGAGTCCCATCCTGTACAAAGTGACCAAATACTTCGGTGTCATTCCAGTAGATACCCACAAAAGTAACAAGCAAATCATTGATTTCGTAGAGAACCTGCTTAAGAGGGGGAAATTCTTGGGTTTAGCACCCGAAGCCGCAATCCATCCTAGGAAAAAGTCCTATCTGGGAAAGCCCGGCTTCGCATGGTTTGCTGCAAAAACAAAAACACCCGTGATCCCCGTCGGAATTATCGGAACTAGAATCGTAACTCCCGCCGGAACTTTTGCAGCTGGAATTGCTCCACCACCCGGAAGGAGAATAAAAGTCGTATTTGGAAATCCCACAACATTTAACGGAAAAATAAGAGAACCAGATGTTCTTGCCTTTAGGGACCACCTAATGCATCGAATACGTCAGCTCTCAAATTGGGAAGGTGTTCCTAAACTTCTCAAAGAAAAACTGGTTGATTACTATCGAAAATGGGAGAAGAATAAGGAAAGGATTGCCTTGGAGCTCTAAGGCTCTGAGACGTTCGGCCAGTCTGTTGTTTAAGCGCGTTTTCTCTTAATGGCAACAGCCATTACAGATAATGATCCAAGAGCTATCATCCATGTGAACCCTGGCAATTCCAAGCCACCTAATGCTCCTTCATCAGCAGTTCCTTCAACAAAACCGAGTTTCAGAGCACTATCTTTGGATGCATCATCCACTTCTATGCTAAGTTGCCAAGACATGAAGAGTTTTGTAACTATGCTACGAGAAACATCGATATTTACCTCAAATTTCATCTCGCTGAAACCTGTCCATTGTTTCCCCGTGGAGTGTTCCCCTCCTCCTTCCCACCTTAGGTTCATAAGCAGGGAAAACTTCTCACTTTCAGCATCATACGAGGCAGAAATCTCATTTTTTACAATGGAAATGGTTTCGCTGGTAGCGGTTGTGGTTTCACTTGTTGTCGTCGAGGTAACCTTGTCTACATACTCTTGATAAAAGGAAGCATTATTACTCGCAAACAGTGGCATGCTGAATTGTGAGTCTTCTTCCATTACTGGCTCAGAAGTCATAGTTGGAGCTTCAAAATCAGCGTAGGGAGCACCAAAAGTACTAAGAGCATACAAGAGTGTTCCGAAGAGAAGCATTCCCATCCATTCATCGAGGGTACTAAAGCCATCATATGTGTTGTCTCCCATTTCGGCTGTGTAATTAATACCTACGAACTCCTCGGGCCCGAAGAAATCGCTTTCTTGTGTAAACACTTCGATATTAGTAACGGTTACCTTAACCGTATCCCCTTCAGTAAACATTTCAGAAGTTTCTGGAGTATAGTATTCTGTTCCATTTACTTTTACCGATTCCGTGAAATCTGTAATTGTAAATTCAAATTCATCTCCTACAGAGAATGCAACATTTTCAATACCCCTCGCCTGTGGAATTGTTGAGAGGAGCAAGATCCCTATTACAAATGCGATAATGATACTTCGCATGACATAGCTACTTTCTCATGCTCTATATACCTTACCTTTTGCTTTCATTCAAGAATCGGTCAGAACAACGTTCTTTTGTTTCTCACAACAAGACATGAAAGAAAAAGGAACCATTTCCACTGGTAAATCGACAAACATAAAAATTAGGGATAATAAGGCTTCTTTAGGAACACAGGGCCGGTGGTCTAGGGGCTATGACGGCTGCCTCACACGCAGCAGGTCGGCGGTTCAATTCCGCCCCGGCCCACCACGTTTCTTATGTTTCATCTATCTTTTTTCTAATTCTAAATTCACCCAAATTCATATTCAATGAACCTTTATCATTTTTTTAAAAACTAGCTCTTTTTCCCGAACTAGGTTTTAAATACGAGAACCGCACTAGTCCATGCAAATCTTGTAAAACTACCTTGAGGAATCAAGATGAAAGATCTTACCAAAACAAAGTATTTCTTGCTTATTGCATTAGGGATGCTATTGGTATTCAGCAATACGTACAATCCCAATGTTATCTCTCAGACGACTCCGACTTCATTCAGTTACGCCGAACCATATGAATTGAATAATTTTGATCCAGTACTTCAAGTCTGGACTCCTAGGGATCGTTGGATGAATGCGATAT
>JALTMP010000390.1 GCA_027001645.1 Candidatus Heimdallarchaeota archaeon | reverse complement strand
TGTTAAAGTTGCCACATTCCTTAATGCCAAAGGGATGGAAGAGATTATCTTCACAAGAAACACAACGGAATCTCTCAATTTATTGGCCTATTCCCTTGGGCTGAATGAGTTGGAAAAAGGGGATAATATAGTCTTAACTAGATTCGAACATCACTCGAACTTGGTTCCTTGGCAACAAATGGCGAAGAGGCAGGGTGCCGAAATTCGCTTCATTGAAATGACGGAAGATTGCCGACTTGACCTGGCAAGTGCTGAAAAAATAATAGATGACAAGACCAAAATCGTGTCCATTACACACATGAGCAATGCACTGGGAACAATCATCCCCGTGAAGGACGTCTCCAAACTAGCAAGAGAACACAATGCATACATGATTGTGGATGGGGCTCAAAGCGCTCCACACATCCCCATCGACGTCCGCGAACTAGACGTTGACTTTTTCGCATTTTCAGGCCATAAAATGCTTGCTCCCATGGGCATAGGTGGCTTATACGGAAGAGAAGAAATTCTCGAAAAAATGGAACCCTTCCTATTCGGGGGAGACATGATTAGTATCGTGTCCTTTGACAATGCAACATGGAACAGACTCCCCTGGAAGTTTGAAGCTGGAACTCCTAACGTCTCTGGAGGTATTGGTCTCGCAGTAGCCATCGAATACCTCGAAAAAATCGGATTCGACAAAATTCACTCTGTGGAGCGCGAATTAACCGAATACGCCCATGAGCGCTTGGGTGAGCTGTCTTTTATTACCATTTATGGTCCAGAGCCCAAACACAAGGGTGCAGTCGTTTCCTTTGCAATGGAGGGCATCCATCCTCATGACATTGCAACCCTACTAGACGAGGACGGGATCGCTGTTCGCGCAGGACACCACTGCGCTCAACCCCTCATGAAAATGCTTGGAACTGATTCAACCACTAGAGCGAGCATGTACTTCTACAATACAAAAGAAGACATTGATGCACTGGTTGAGTCACTTCAGAAAATTTACAAGCTCTTCTCATAAAAATAGAGTGAAGACTATGAGTTCAATGTACCGCCAGCTCATTGTTGACAGATACAAGGCCCCTCTATTCAAGGGAAAACTGGAGAATGCGGATATTTACTTCCACGACGCGAATCCCCTTTGCGGAGATGAAATCGAAGTTTTCGCCAAACTAGATAATGAAGGAAAAATTCGAGAAGCAAAATTTGATGGAACTGGATGTGCCATAAGCCAAGCTTCCATTGATCTTCTCTTAGAAGGCATTGAAGGAATGACTCCTGACGAAATCATGGAGCTCGACGCTGAATTCATCAAAGAAATGCTCAATATTCCTCTAACGCCTGTTCGTCTAAAGTGCGCTTTGCTGGGTTTGAAAGTATTGCAAGCAGGCATTCTAGTTTATAAGAAAAAACAAGAAACTGGCAAGGACTAACAACAGTCTTTCAGCCTTCATTCATCTTCTCTATGAGTAAAACCCAATCAACAAGGGAAGAATAATTACTCTTTTGCACCAAGAGTCTAGAAAATCAACGATTTCCATAAAGCAACAATTCAAAAACCTTAGGGCATACTGAACCATGAGTACGTATGGCAAGTACATTAGAGATCAAAAATCTGCGTGTAAAAATCGAAGATAAAGAAATTCTCAAAGGAATTAATCTTACCCTCCAGGAAGGAGAAATACACGCTATCATGGGACCAAATGGTAGTGGCAAATCCACTCTTGCCTACACAATCATGGGTCATCCCAAATATGAAATAATCGAGGGAGATATTCTGCTCGATGGAAAATCCATTTTGGAGTGGACAACCGATGAAAGAGCAAGGGCAGGGATGTTCTTAGGCTTTCAACACCCTCAATCCATCAGTGGAGTTACACTTAGCAGTCTCTTACGAACTGCAATGATTGTTAGGGATGAGGAACGTAGACCACCTAACATCATCAAATTCACCAAAGAACTCAGATCTCTGGCAAAAGACCTCAATATGAGAAGCGAACTTACTGAAAGATATGTAAATGAAGGGTTTTCTGGAGGAGAGAGAAAAAAGAACGAAGTGTTGCAAATGCTGGTTCTCAAGCCACGATTTGCTTTCCTTGACGAACCAGACAGTGGACTGGACGTAGACGCCCTAAGGGATGTGGCAGAAGGAATAAACCGCCTTCATCAAGAAACCAACGCTGGCATAATGATCATTACGCATTATCAACGCATCCTTCGCTACGTGCAACCTGATAGATTAACCATCTTAAAAGATGGTCTCATTGTAAAAACAGGCGGCCCTGAACTAGCAGAAGAAATTGAAAAACAAGGCTACGAGTCAATCACTGCTCAGTAACATCCCGCATATTTTTCCCTCCCTTCTTCTAGCACTAATGTTCACGAAACCAGATTTCTGATAACAAGTT
>JALTMP010000389.1 GCA_027001645.1 Candidatus Heimdallarchaeota archaeon | reverse complement strand
CAACATCTGCGACAATTCCCGCGAAGTCTGATCCTCCCACATGCGGGAATTCTAGCTTTAGTCCGGGTATTCCATTTCTAACGAACAGATCGAGTCTATTTAACGCCGCGGCTTTTACATTGACTAAGACCTCGTCGTCACCAATTTCTGGAACAGGTAAATCACCTACTTCAAGAACGTCTAACCCGCCATGTTGTCTAAAAAAAGCTGCTTTCATCGTGGTGTATGATAAGTTAAGATACTTTAACGTTTCTTCATCAAAGTTCCTTCATTTTTTTGAATCTTTCCAACCTTTCCGATTGAACTCTAGCCCAAGTCTCTATCCTGACCATTGCTCTCGCTTCACAAGTCTAGAATCAACACCAATGTCCGAAAGCATTGACTGCATTGATTCAACAAAACTAGGGGACCCACAGATATAAACTGGTGCTCCCTCATATCCTGCGATTAGCTCTTCTAACCTTTGTTTGTCAATTCTTCCCGAAAAAACACCTTCTTGTCCCGTATTCTTCTCCCTCGTTATGAACAAATTAAATTCAAAATTTGGAAACGAGTTTTTCCATTCCTTGAGGGTTTTGTAAAAGATTACGGTATCAAATCGCGAACAGGAATAAAGCAAATTGATTCTTGCTTGTAGCTTCTTATCTAAGATATATTCAGCTATTGCCTTTAGAGGCGTTATTCCGCATCCGGCTCCAATCAAAATAACTTGTTTAGAAACCTCCTCCGTCCATAAGAATCGACCATAAGGACCCTTGATAGTCAACTGAGTTCCTTCAGCGACTTCATTCAAATATTTGCTCATCGTTGGGGAAGCTGTTTGACGTACAGTAATTTCTAACCATTCTGTTTTTGTTGGAGACGATGAAATCGAATACGCTCTTGTTACTTTCTTCTTGTCGATTTCTGCTCTCACTGTGATAAATTGACCCGGGAGCCATGAAAATGGAATCTGTGGTTTCAATCGTAGTGTTCTGGTGTCGGCCGTTTCTTTTCTTGCTTCAACAATGGTGGCCAATTGTTCCACTGGTCTTTGTCTTGTCCTCGAGTGATCTGTCAAAGTGAATCATCTCCTTGAGAAAAGCGCTCAATAATATCGATTAGTCCTCTTTCTTCTCTAGTTATCGTACCATCACTCTTTGCAACTTCTAGTGCATTCTCGAGCATATCCTTCAAGACCTGTGTAGCAAGATCTTTAAATTCTTGATCATCTAGGCTTGATCCCAACATTTCAGATAATTGCTCATCGAGATTCTCAATGTCATTTCGAATGCAATCAAGGAGAGCTCGTTCGTCTGGAGAAATTATGTTGTCCTCGAGCGCTTTTTCTTCAAGCTTACTCATTAGGTCAGAAAGAAGAGACTTGATATCGTCTAGTCCGCGATGCATACAGTATCTACAATGTCCAACTAGATAAACCATTTTCAAAAATGCAAAATTGAAAAAAGGAGATGATAATCATTCAATACTACGTGAATGTAAAAATGTATTGAAGCCCCCATGCGGGGGCTACTTATTAGTATGAAAGAATTGTTAGTTTATTTGGCAGGTTCTTCAAGTAATTCTTCGAGAAGGCTTCGATCGATGTCTGGTGAAATATAGTAGTATACGCTTCTCATGTCTTTTAGATTCGGTAATTTTTTGATATACCCTTTCTCCATTAGACGGCGGATACCGTATCTAATCGTTCGCGTCGGAATATTTAATCTTGCAATAATGTCTCTTTGTGTTAGTGGTCCTTCTTTTTCCAATAATCTTACGATTGGTCTGCCTGATTCTGGTAATTTTCTAACCATATACATTAACCCCTTTTATAGCTATTTATTAGTGATCGCTAAGTTTATGAGTTGAGATACCACTCATAACTGAGCCAAGTTGTATTTCCCCGGGAGGTATATATAAGTTTTATTTGCAAAAAACAAAGTTTTGTAATAGAATTTCATAATTGCTCTACATTTTTGGACAAAGTTATTCAATAAACTGTGCTGGGTTGAACAGAAATTGATTTCGGACACGGGTCTTTTTATACTCGAATCAACAATTAAGAACCTTTCGGAAAGTGCAGAAACCAAAAATTTTCAGTTGCATATTATATCATGGTTTCTGAATCGTAGATCCTAATACTCTCCTTATTATTGGGGCAAAAAGATTAATACTTTATAGCATCACAACAATTAGTAAAGGTGATAACATGCCAAGATGTCCAAAATGCGGTTCTACAAAAGTTCGATCGATTGAAGACAAGAGCAAGGTAGTAGCCATGGTTGGCCACACTCCTCGTTATAAAACATCATTCATTTGTGGGAGTTGCAGCCACCAGTGGAGCCCTTCTGAGGAAGGGTCATCCCCCAGCTAGGAAGTGCCTTTTTCTCATTCTCCCTCTTTTTTACAACC